>DAIRTI010000010.1:0-45222 GCA_036803965.1 Propioniciclava sp. | reverse complement strand
GGCGGTGAGAAAAGTTTGAGCCGTCTCGACAGTCCTCACAACAGGGCCACGATCGTCCTTCGGAGCGGTATCCTGGGGACGTCGAGAGACCTCGTAGACCCCACGGTCTAGGCGGTTGACCAGGGTTTTTGTCTTGGGGGCGGAGTTGCCGAACGTACTACTCAGGCACCCCAATCGAAACCCGCTCTGACTAGGTAGCTAGCCGGGGCAGGTTTTGTTTGTCCCCACCGCGAGTTGCCCGGGTGCGGACAGGCCGAGCGCCCGCGAGGACTGCAGGGGCGACGCCGTCAGGAGTGCAGGAGGCCACCCGAGTGGTCCGCCGAGTACGAGTGGCCACGATCGGGGCACGCGGCGCAATGACGCGCGGCACCATGATGGTCCTGTGACAGGCGAACCCAACGCGCACGACGCGCAGCACGAGCACGGGCAGAACCCGGAGTCGGTGCAGGACGCACGACGCGCACGGCAGGCATACGGCGACCACTCGCGAGCGCCGCGGACCCGACCCGATCGACGCGGCGAGCCACGCAACTTCGCCGGCCGCTTCTTCCCCGGACCGACCCGGCCGATGTCCAATCAGCGGGCTCAGCACATCGAGGATCTGCTGAACCCCTGGACGCCGAGGCTGCAGCCGAAGCCAGGCTGGAACGACAGCGCCGGACGCGGCAGGCGACGCAGGAGCGGCCGCACACCCGGCAGCAGTGGGCCGACCATGACCTAGCCACGCAGCCCTCCCAGGGCACGCAACCTTCCCAGATCACTCCCAAGCTGCCCGGCCTCCCGGCCACACCGGAGGCCCCCGACTCGGAGACGACGGCCGAAGCGACCCCTGCCACTGCCGAAGGCGTGATCGAACTCCGTGAGGCCATCGACCAGCAGAACGAACTGCTGCGCGCCCTGCTGGCCAGCAGCGTCGACACTCAGGAGGACGCCCGCTCGACCGCGCAGAACTCCCGCACCTTCGCCTGGGCCGGCACGGCGATCGCCCTGCTCACCCTGATCGCAACGGTCGTCTCGATCATCGCGGCAGTCGGCATGCACTGACGATGGCCCACGAGACTCCGGACGAGGGCGGACGCTGCGGCACCCGGGACAGGCCGGTTCGCCGGCAGTCCGCCCCCTTCCAGGCAGTCCGCCCCCTTCCAGGCAATCCGCCCCGCGAATTCGGGGGGCGACCTGCCCTCAAGGGGGCGGGGATGGGCCGCCAAGGACCGATAGACTCCCTGATCCCCCGCGGCTCATTCGCTCGTCGGGTGGCGGAGCTCGTCATCGACTGCGCCGACCTGGGCGTCGCGGGCTTCGACCTCGCCGGCGCCGAGGACGGCTATCCGGCCAGCCGGTTCAAGGCGGCCTTCGACCTGGCGCACGCCCACGGCGTCCCGGTGACGATCCACGCGGGCGAGGCGTCCGGGCCGGATTCGATCCGGGACGCCCCGTCTATAAGGCACCGTCGCCGCGGAGCTTACCCAGCCGCGCGACCAGCGGATCGATCCGGTGGGCGTTGCCGTCCAGCCCGATGTAACGGTCCGCGAAGGTGGTTAATAGCGCGTCGTCGAGCCGACGGACCGCTGCGGGCGGGTGGCGGTAGCCCATCCGCTCGGCGATCGCCGCGTAGTCGACGGCGGACAGCAGCCCCGCCAGGTCCTGCAGGGACGCGATCCCGAGTTCGAGCAACAGCCCGGCCATCCACGCGTAGTGGTCGGTGCGAGACCAGCCCGCGTCCGGATAGTGGCCCGCCAGGAAGGCTGCCAGTTCCTGCCCGCTGATGCGCGGCGTCCCGACGTCCGTCGCGGGCGGCTCGTCGGTCAGTTCGGCGCGGAGCCTCTCCCGGATGACCTCGAACTCGCGGTCGGCCAGTTCGAGCAGCCCGGCGGCCAGAGTGAACCGGCGGTCCAGGTCGGGAGCCAGAGCCTCGGGGATGGTGCCCTTATACCTGATGTCATGCTCGAACTCTGCCCAGGCGTGCTGCAGCACCGTGCGGATCTGGATCTGGGCGCTGGGAACCGCCAGCGCGCCGACCGGCAGGTCGCCGAGCCAGGCGGCGTCGAGCCCGACCTGCAGGTGGCGGCTCACGTAGCCGAATCGTCCCGCGCTGGCTGTCTCCCGACCCAGGTCCTTGTCGTCGACCACCTGCAGCTGGTCGCCGATCAGTCGCGCGACCGCGGCGACGTCGCTCGTCACGTACGTGATGACCCGGACGCCGATCTGGTCGGTGATGTCGCGCAGGGGGTCGGGGAACACCAGCACGCCCGCGCGAGCCTTGGCCGCCTTCGCCACGAAGGACTCGACCCGCTTGGCCCGCCACGAGACGTCGAGGTAGTTGATCCCCGCGTCGTCCAGGGCGCCGGTCAGCCAGCCGGCCAGCCGCCTCGCGGCCTCCTCCACGCGCGGCCGCAGCTCCGCGTAGTCGGCGCCCGGGCTCGGGGGCGGCTCGGGGTGCGAAGGCTCCACAGACGAACCGGACGCCGACACCCTCGGCCCGCGGGGCGTGGGGGTCAGGCCGGCGGGCAGGGTCGGCGTGACGATGACCCCCGTCTCGAGGTCGCCGTAAGTGGTGAGCGCCTCCGGCCGCCGCACCGCGAGCATGGCCACGTAGGCGCAGACCACGGAGTCCACCTGGTCCTCGGCGCGCCGCAGCTCGCTCTTCCGTGTGGCAGCCGTCACATTGGCGACGAGCGCCTCCCACTCGGCGTTCCCGTCGAGCAGCAGCTGCGGGTCGGCGTCCGCGAGGCTCTCCAGCAGGCCGACCAGCCGCAGGGTCTCGGCGTGCACCAGCGCGAACGGGCGTCCGGTGCGCTGCTTGTACTTCAGGATCCGGCCCAGCCCGAACAGGGCGACCAGGGCGGCGTGCGGGTAGACCTCCAACGCGCGCCGCCCGCGCGCCGACGGGTCGCTGACAGGCCGAACCGAGCGGCCAGGCGCCCTCCTCGTGGGCCGGCGCTGAACTCCGGCTTGCCGGTGTTGGCCGGATGCGTTCCCGCGTCGAAGCGGGCGAAGTCACGGTTCAGCGCCGCCTCGCACGGACGGTTCCCGGTCGCGTTGACCACGACCAGCGGGGCGTCGATGCCGACGATGCAGTCGCCGCGGAGGTACTCCCCCACCGCCTCAGCGATCGTGTCGTCGGTCGTCGCCCGGGACAGGTGCACCAGGGCGCCGGTCTCGTCCAGGACGGCAAGTCCGGACGCCGCCCGCTCACCCCAGGCCAGATCGATCCCCACGAAGTGCACCGCAGCAGCCTCTCACTCCAGGTCGGTGCGAGGGGGGTTAGCGGTTGGGTTAGCGGGGCCGGCGCCTCGCCTGCGCTCAGGGGCGAATCGCCCCTCAGCTGCCCCCCTGTATCAGTGCCGTGTTCGGGCGTATGCATGTGCGATCGCACGGCCGGCGATGCCCACGGCCAGGACGACGACCCCGCCGACAATCGCAGTGGGCGGCAGGGTCGCGATCAGAACCGCGCAGCCCACGACACCGGCGACCTGCAGCGCCCGGGGCCAGCGGCGGTCCGGCGGCTGCTGGGTGAGGGCCGCCAGGTTCGCGATGAGGTAGTAGACGAGCACCCCGAAGGACGAGAACCCGATCGCGCCGCGCAGGTCGACCGCGAGCACGAGCCCACAGACGACGACCGCGAGGGCGAGTTCGGCGTGATGGGGAACCTGGAAGCGCGGATGCACCGCAGCCAGCCACCCCGGAAGATCGCGGTGCCGGCCCATGGCCAGGGCCGTCCGGCCGACCCCGGCCACGAGCGCCAGCAGCGCCCCCAGGCTGGCGACCGTCCCGCCGATGCGCACGACCAGCCCCATCCACGGAACTCCCGAGGCACCCGCGACGGCCGCCAGAGGCGCGGACGCCCCCGCGAGCCCGGCTGGCCCCACCGCGAGGAGCGCGACCGTCCCCACGAGGGCGTACAGCAGCACCGCGACCAGCAGGGCGATCTGGATCGCGCGCGGGATGGTCGTGGCCGGGTCGCGGACCTCCTCCCCCATCGTCGCGATCCGCGCGTAGCCGGCGAACGCGAAGAACAGCAGCCCCGCCGACTGCAGGATGCCGTAGGCGCCGCCCGCCCAGAACGGCTCGCCATGCGTGACCGTCAACGGCCCACTCCCCCACAGGACACCCCCGACCAGCGCCAGCAGGCACGCCGCGGTGATCGCCACCAGCACCTTCGCGGCGGCGGCCGTCTTCGTCACGCCCCGATAGTTCAGCGCGGTCAGCGCAACAACGGCACCCACCCCACATCCTCGCTGCAACCAGCCGCCCTCTGGCACCAGGTACGCCGCGAAGGTGAGCGCCATGGCCGCGCAGGACGCCGACTTGCCCACCACGAAGCCCCACCCGGCGACGAAGCCCCACCAGGGACCCAGCCGCTCGCGGCCGTACACGTACGTCCCGCCTGAGACGGGATAGGCGGCCGCCAGCTGCGCGGACGAGGTCGCGTTGCAGTAGGCGACGAATCCGGCCACCCCCAGGCCGACGAGCAGACTCGCGCCCGCGGCGTCCGCTGCCGGACCGAAAACCGCGAAGACGCCCGCGCCGAGCATCGAGCTCAGCCCGAGCACGACGGCGTCGATGGTCCTGAGCCGACGGGACAGCTGGCCTCTCACAACAGCACCATGCCCCAGAGGGGCTCTCACCAGTCGGTGCGGTCGAGGCGGCGCCGGGCATTCGGCAGAATGGTCGCCGTGCCGTCCGATCTGCTGAGCCGCTCCGCCGAGCCCGCGCGCCTCTCGCCGCTGCACCGCGCGCGGCTGCGCGCCGCGACGATCGCCGGGGACGCGGCCGCCGTGGCCTCCAGGCTGATGCGGAGGGGCTCGGGGGCGTCCATCCGTGGGCAGATCCTCACCAAGCTCGATCCGGACGCCTTCCGCGAGCTCGTTTCCGGACGCCGCATCGTCGCCGTCAGCGGCACCAACGGCAAGACGACGACGACGCACCTGGTGGCGTCCGGGCTGCGGGAGGCGCTCGGGCGCGACGCGCACCGCCTCGTCCACAACGCCGACGGGGCGAACCTGCACTACGGCATCGCGTCCGCGCTGGCCAAGGCGCGCAAAGCCGACCTCGCGGTGCTCGAGACCGACGAGCGCGTCGTCGGCGACCTGATCCGCGACGGACGCCCCGAGGTCCTGGTCCTGCTCAACTTCAGCCGCGACCAGCTCGACCGCAACCACGAGATCAAGTTCCTCGGACGCGACTGGCGCGGTGCGCTGGAGCGCGCGGGGGCGTCCGGGCCGGTGGTGATCGCGAACGCGGACGATCCACTCGTCACCTGGGCGGCCGAGAAGGCGCACCGCGTCGTCTGGGTCGCCACCGCGACGACCTGGAACGCCGACGCCGCCATGTGCCCGGCGTGCGGAGCGATGCTCAGCCGCGACGCGTCCGGGGCCTGGGACTGCCCCGCCTGCGAGCTCACCCAACACGCGGCCGACTACGTCGTTCAGGGCAGCCAGATCCGGCTGCCCGATGGACGCCTCGTCGAGCCCCGGCTCAACGTGCCCGGGAAATTCAACGTCGCCAACGCCGCCATGGCCCTGGCCGCCACCGCCGAGATGGGCGTGGACGCCGAGACCGCGCTGGTCGGCTTCAGAACCGTCGAGGCCCCCGCCGGACGGTTCTCGACCGCCACCATCGGACGCGGACGCTACCGGCTGATCCTGTCCAAGAACCCGGCCGGCTGGGCCGAGTCGCTGCCCCTGCTGGACACCGATCCGTGCGTGCTGATGATCGACTCGGTCGCCGCCGACGGCAAGGACGTCTCCTGGCTCTGGGACGTCGACTTCGAGCAGCTGCGCGGGCGGCACGTGGTGGCGTCCGGGCCCCGGGCCTACGACCTGGCGGTTCGGCTGACGTACGCCGAGGTCGGGCACGAGGTGATCGTCGACCTGACCGACGCGCTGACGTCGGTCGCCGGGAAGGCCGACCCGGTCGACGTCATCGCCACCTACACCCCGTTCCAGAGACTCCTGAAGATGGCGGGCCTGCGATGAGCGCGAAGATCGTCGTCGTCTACCAGTCGCTGTTGGGCATCTACGGCGACCAGGGCAACGCCAAGGTGCTGCACAAGCGCCTGCAGTGGCGCGGCATCGACTCCGAGGTCGTGTTCGTCGAGCCCGGCGACCCGCTGCCCGCCGACGGCGCGGTCTACCTGCTCGGCGGCGGTGAGGACAACGCGCAGACCACGGCCGTCCGGGAACTGAAAAGGGACGGCCGGCTGTTCTCGGCGCTCGATGGCGGGGCCGTCCTGTTCGCCGTCTGTGCCGGCTACCAGATCTGTGGGCACACGTTCACGATCGGCGAGACCGACGAGGTCCGCGAGGGGCTCGGGCTGCTCGACGTCACGACGCGCCGCGGCACGAAGCGGGCCGTCGGCGAGATCCTCACCCGCTGGACCAAGCCCGACGGCACCACCTCGCTGATCACCGGGTTCGAGAACCACGGCGGGTTCACGACGCTGGGCCCGGACGCCGTCCCGCTCGCCCGCGTCGAGGTCGGCATCGGCAACGCCGACGACGGCACCGAGGGCGCCGTCCAGGGCCGCGTCATCGGCACCTACCCGCACGGGCCCGTCCTCGCCCGCAACCCCGAACTGGCCGACCACGTCCTCACCCTCGCGCTCGGACGCGTCCTCGACCCGCTGCCGGGTCCGCAGCCCGAGCACGACGGCCTGCGCGCCGAACGGTTCGCCTTCGTCCGCGGCTAGTCGGCATCGAGTCAGCACCCAGTCGGACGCCGTTGGCGCGAGACTGCACCGGGCCGCGCCGGCCTACGCGGCGTCCCGGTTCAGCAGCTGGCGCAGGACGTACGGCAGGATCCCGCCGTGCCGGTAGTAGGCCTCCTCGGACGGGGTGTCGATCCGGATCGTGGCGGTGAACGAGAACGTGCTGCCGTCCTCTCGCTCGGCGTGCACCTCGACCTGCTGGGGCAGCGGGTCGGCGTCCAGGCCTGTGATCGTGAACGTCTCGGTGCCGGTGATGCCGAGCGACGCGGCGTCCTCACCGTCGGCGAACTGCAACGGCAGGACGCCCATGCCCACGAGGTTGGAGCGGTGGATCCGCTCGTACGACACCGCGACGACCGCCCGGACGCCCAGCAGCGTCGTACCCTTCGCCGCCCAGTCGCGCGACGACCCCGAGCCGTACTCCTTGCCCGCGATCACGATCAGCGGGACGCCGGCGCCCAGGTAGTGCTCGGACGCCTCGTGGATTGTCGCGACCGGGCCACCCTCACGCGTGAAGTCGCGCGTGAAGCCGCCCTCGGTGCCCGGCGCGAGCTGGTTGCGCAGCCGGATGTTCGCGAACGTGCCGCGCACCATCACCTCGTGGTTGCCGCGCCGGGAGCCGTAGGAGTTGAAGTCGGAGCGCTGGACGCCGTGCTCGATCAGGTAGCGTCCGGCCGGCGAGTCGGGCCGAAACGCACCCGCCGGGCTGATGTGGTCGGTGGTGACCGAGTCGCCGAGCAGGGCCAGCACCCGCGCCCCGCGAATGTCGGCGACCGGCGCCGGTTCGCGTTCCATGCCGTCGAAGTAGGGCGGACGCCGCACGTACGTCGAGTCGTCGGCCCACTCGAAGCGATCGCCCTCGGGGACGGGCAGGGCCCGCCAGTTCTCGTCGCCCGCGTAGAGGTCGGCGTAGCCGGACTGGAAGAGCTCGGCCCGCACGTTGCCCGTGACGGCGTCCTCGATCTCCTGCTCACTGGGCCAGATGTTGGCCAGGTACACCGGCCGTCCGTCCGAGCCGGTGCCCAGCGGGGACTCGGTGAGGTTCGCCTCGAGGGTGCCGGCCAGTGCGTAGGCGATGACCAGCGGCGGGGACGCGAGGAAGTTCATCGTGACCTCGGGGTGGATGCGTCCCTCGAAGTTGCGGTTGCCCGAGAGCACGGAGCAGACGGTGAGCCCGTTCTCGGTGACCGCAGCGCTCACCTCGGGCAGCAGGGGTCCGGAGTTGCCGATGCAGGTGGTGCAGCCGTAGCCCACCAGGCCGAAGCCGAGCTGCTCGAGGTAGGGCGTGAGGCCGGCGCCGTCGAGGTAGTCGGTGACCACGCGCGATCCGGGCGCCAGCGACGTCTTGACCCACGGCTTGGTGCGCAGTCCCCGCTCGACGGCCTTCTTCGCGAGCAGGCCGGCGCCGACCATGACCGACGGGTTCGAGGTGTTGGTGCAGGAGGTGATCGCGGCGATGACCACGTGCCCGTGGTCGACGGCCGTCGTCTCGCCGCCGACCGTGATCTCGACGGACGCCGAGGGCGGGGCTTCGTCCGTGCCGCCGTCGAACGGCTCGACCGGACCGTCGCTGGGCAGCTGCGCGTCGACGGCGATCGGGTCGCTCGCGGGGAACGATTCGGCGGACGCCTCGTCCAGCCCGGTCGCCATCGCGTCGGCGTAGCTGCGGCCGAGCAGCAGGCCGCGCATGGCGTGCGGGGCGAGCCTGAGCGGGATGCGGTCCTGAGGGCGCCGCGGGCCGGCGATCGACGGCTCGATCGTGGCGAGGTCGAGCTCGACGATCGTGCTGAAGTCGGGCTGCGCAGACGGGTCGTGCCACAGCCCCTGCTCCTTGGCGTAGGCCTCGACCAGCGCGATGTGCTCCGCGGTGCGTCCGGTGAGGCGCAGGTAGGCCAGGGTCTCGGCGTCGATCGGGAACATGGTCGCCGTCGAGCCGTACTCGGGGCTCATGTTGCCGATCGTGGCCCGGTTGGCCAGGGGCACGTTCGCGACCCCGGGGCCGAAGAACTCGACGAACCGCCCGACGACGCCCGTACGGCGCAGCAGCTCGGCGACCGTGAGGACGAGATCGGTGGCCGTCGTCCCGGGACGCAGCTCACCGGTCAGCTTGAGCCCGACGACTTCGGGGATCAGCATGCTCATCGGCTGGCCGAGCATGGCCGCCTCCGCCTCGATGCCCCCGACGCCCCAGCCGAGGACGCCGAGGCCGTTGACCATCGTGGTGTGCGAGTCGGTGCCGACGAGGGTGTCGAGGTACGCGCTCGCGCCATCGGCGTCCCTGCGGGCGAACACCACCCGCGCGAGGTGCTCGAGGTTAACCTGGTGACAGATGCCCGTGTCGGGCGGGACGACCTTGAAGTCGGTGAACGCCTGCTGGGCCCACCTGAGCAGCTGGTAGCGCTCCTTGTTGCGCTCGAACTCAAGTTCGGCGTTGATCCGGAAGGCGTCCGGGCGCGCGACGACGTCGGCGATCACCGAATGGTCGATGACGAGCTCGGTCGGCACCAGCGGGTTGATCCGCTGGGGGTCGCCGCCCAGGGCCGACATGGCGTCCCTCATCGCGACCAGGTCGACCACGCAGGGGACGCCGGTGAAGTCCTGCATCAGGACGCGCGCCGGCGTGAACTGGATCTCGGCGGCGTGACCCGCGCCCGGCCGCCAGGACGCCAGCGCCGTGACCTGCTCGGGCGTGACCAGCCGGCCGTCCTCGTTGCGGAGCAGGTTCTCCAGCAGCACCTTGAGGCTGTACGGCAGGCGATCGGCGCCTTCGACGCGATCGAGGCGGTGGATGTTCCAATCCGTGCCGCCCACCCGCAGCGTGCCGAGCGTTCCGAAACTGTTGTGGCTCATGGCTTCTCCCTCCCGCGCCGGATCGGCCGACATGGCGGGGCCGCTCGCGAGCACTCCCGAGCGGCGGATCGGCGCGTCCGTACGGATGCATTACCCGTTCACGACCGGACCAACGGCGTCCTCGTTCTTGGACGCCGTGACGCTCGCGCGGGAGGGGTTGCGTTGCAGACCGGTCGGACGCCAGGATCGTCCCCTCTTTCTCAGACGAGGAGCATCGATGTCCCAGCAGCTCAACCCCTACATCACCTTCGACGGCAACTGCGCCGAGGCGATGGCGTTCTACGCATCGGTTCTCGGTGGCGAGCCGCGGGTGATGACGTTCCGCGAAAGCGGTATGGACGCCGATGGCGTCATGCACGCCGCCCTCGAGTCACCGGCGGGCTTCCACATCTTCGCCGCCGACAACCCCCCGGGCATGCCCGATCCGCAGGTGGGCGACAACCTGCAGATCAGCCTGTCCGGCGACGAAGGGGACGACCTGCGCCGCTACTGGGCGGGCCTGAGCGAGGGCGGCCAGATCCTCGTGCCGCTGGAGCCCCAGATGTGGGGCGACGAGTACGGCCAGCTCGTCGACAAGTACGGCATCCGCTGGCATGTGAACATCTCGAGCCAGGCCGACTGATCGGCGTCCTACCGCTGCGCCGCCCGCACCCGCGATTTGGTGTTGCGGGCGGCGCAACCTAGACTGAACGGAGTCAACGCGGGGTGGAGCAGTTCGGTAGCTCGCTGGGCTCATAACCCAGAGGTCATAGGTTCAAATCCTATCCCCGCTACCAGAAAAGGCCCGTTCACAAGGCGTCATGCTAAGTGCGCGGGCCTTTTTCCTATCCTCGTGGAGACCGAGTGACTACACAAGTGACTCAAGCGGGTTGAACGCGAGGCCAGGCGCCCCATAACAACTCTCCCCGAGGGGAATCGCGAGCCAGCCCCCGAGCGCTCGGCATCTCCCTGCAGCACCGGGTGCCACCTCGGGCTACCATCGGGACATGAGCCTTCCGCACGAGATCAGCCAGCGGGATCTGCGGATGCGGTCCCGAGAGATCATGGACGCCGTCGAGCACGGCGAGAAGTTCACCGTGACTCGGGACGGGCGACAGATCGCGCAACTCGTCCCGCTGCGTCCGCGTCGGTTCGTTCCGGCGGAGGACTTCCTCGCCGCCAGCGCGTCAGCTCCGGCGCTCGACTACGGAAGATTCGTGCAGGATCTCGACGCGGTCACCGACCCCGATCTCCATGACCCCTATGAGCGCTGAACCAAGCGGCGATCGCCTGCTCCTGGACACCAACATCCTGATCTGGCGTCGCGCCCTGCCGCCCGGGCTGTTCCGCGGTTCGGTCAGCATCAGTGCGGTGACCCTCGCCGAACTCAGCGCGGGAGTCAACATGGTGCAAGGCGAGGGGCCGGCGGCCATCGGGGAGCGGGCACTGCGATTGGCCGTCCTCCAGCAGACCGAGAACGAGTTCGATCCGATCCCCTTCGGGCCACAGGCTGCGCGGGTCTACGGGCGAATGTGCGCCGCGGTACTCGCCAGCGGCCGCACACCACGGCGCCGAGTCGCCGACCTGATGATCGCGGCGACAGCGGCAGCGGAGGACGCAGCACTGTGCACCATGAACCCCGACGATTTCGTCGGGTTGGACAAGCTGGTTCGGGTGATCGCAGTCCCGAGGCCAACAACGTAAAGCGAATGCCGAAGCAGCTGTCGGACGCCGAATGGCAGGCCTTCATCGCCACCCGGGAGCGAGTTCGACCGCTGTGCAATGGGATTGTGCAAGACGGATCACCCGACCCCCGATGGGAGACCCGAATGCTGAAACGGATCGAGGAGATAGCCGAACACGAGATCACCGGATACTTCGGTGGGCCGGACGCCTTTCGCACGGCGGAGGACTGGGCACGGGACTACCTGAGCGCGACGCCTGGTCTCGGGACCCTCGAGAGGGTGCACGCCCTGCGGCAGAGCGATCGCAAGCTCTCCTTGACCGTGGCGGCGTTCCTCGTCGAGCGGCTGGAAGCCCAGGACTCTCAGTAGCCCTCTAGAGACCGACACTCAGCAGCGAGGCGGCGTCCTTGCCGAGGCACGCGGGTCTCGCCCACGGCGTCCGATGTGCTTGCATGGACCCGTGACGATCGCAGAACTCGGTTACCCCCTCGTCGAACGCACGCTGGCCAACGGGCTGCGGGTGATCGTGAGCCCCGACCACGCCGCGCCGGTCGTTGCGGTGAACCTCTGGTACGACGTGGGGTCGCGCGACGAGGCGTCCGGGCAGACGGGGTTCGCGCACCTGTTCGAGCACCTCATGTTCCAGGGCTCGGAGCACGTCGCGTCTGCTGAGCATCTGGGCGCCATGCAGGCAGCCGGGGCGACGGTGAACGCCACCACGTGGTTCGATCGGACGAACTACTTCGAGGCCGTGCCGACCGGGGCCCTCGACCTCGCCCTGTGGCTGGAGGCCGACCGCATGGCGACCCTGCCGGTCGCGCTGACCCAGGCGAACCTCGACAACCAGCGCGAGGTCGTCAAGGAGGAGAAGCGTCAGCGCTACGACAACGTCCCTTACGGCGACGTGATCGAGCACGCCCTGACGCTGACCTTCCCCGAGGGCCACCCCTACGCCCACACGGTGATCGGCTCGATGGCCGACCTGGACGCGGCGTCCACCGACGACGCGATCCGCTTCTTCCGCAGCTACTATCACCCCGCCAACTGCGTGCTGACGCTGGTCGGCGACATCGAGCCCGAGGACGGCTTCGCGCGCGCCGAGCACTACTTCGGCGGCATCCCTGCGGCCGAGACACCACCGAGACCGGACGCCCCACAGCTTCCGCCGCTGACCGGCGTTCCGCGCACCACGCTGACCCAGCCGGTGCCCGCGAACGCGGCCTACATGACCTGGCGTCTGCCCGCCCGCGGCACCCGGGCCTACGACGCGTGCGAGATCGCGCTCGACATCCTGGGTGGCAGCCAGACGTCGCGGCTCTACCGGCGGCTCGTCCACACCGATCGGATCGCGTCCGCCGCGGGGGCGTCCCCCATGGCGCTGATCGGCGGCACGTCGTTCGGGTTCGCGTTCGCCCGCGCGCTCGAAGGCACCCCTCTGGAGAACGTCGAGGACGCCGTCGTCGCCGAGCTGCGGCGCTTCGCCGAGGCGGGCCCGACGCCGGAGGAACTGGAGCGCACCCACGTCCAGTTCGAGCGCGAGTGGCTGGGACAGCTGGCACGATTCGAGTCCCGCGCCGATCTCATCGGCTGCTACGCCACGCTGCACGGACGCCCCGAGCTCGTGAACAGCCGCATCGCCGAGTTCTGCTCGGTCACCGCCGACGAGGTCGCGGACGCCGCCCGCGCGTGGCTGCTGCCCGAGCAGCGCGCGGTCCTCTCCTACCGCCGGGCAGCGCTGGGAGGCGAGGACTCGTGACCACACACACCGGCAAGACGGCGACCCTGCGGGAGCGTCCGGAGCTGCAACCCCCGGGACCCTGGGCCTTCCCGATCCCCGAGACCTTCACCCTCGACAACGGGCTCGCCGTCCAGGTCTACCACCGCCCCGGCCAGTACGTGATCTCGGCCGGGCTGAGCCTCGACGTACCGCTGACGGCCGAGGACCGCGCCACCGAGGGCGTCGCCGACCTCACCGGCGGGGCGCTGGACCAGGGCACGCGTTCCCACCCGAGCGTCGAGTTCGCGGACGCCGTCGAGGGCTGCGGGGCGGTACTGGAGGCGTCCGTCGGCTACTCCTCGACCCAGGTCTACCTGGACGTCCCCGGCTCGCACCTGGCCGCCGCGCTGCCGCTGCTCGCCGAGGCCGTCACGGAGCCCGAACTGACGGACGCCGACGTCGACCGCGAGCGGGGGCTGCGACTGGCCCAGATCGAGCAGCAGATGGCCAACGGCAGCACCCGCGCCGACCACGCCCTGCGAGCCGCGCTGTTCCGCCCGGAGTCCCGGTCGTCGCGCATGAAGACCGGCGAGCCCGACACGCTGCGCACCGTGACCGGCGAGGACGTCCGCGCCTTCCACGCCCGCCACTTCGGGCCGACCGGGGCGACGCTGGTGCTGGCCGGCGACCTGTCCGGCGACGTGCGCCAGGTCGTCGAGGACGCCTTCGGCGCCTGGGCCAACCCGGGGCAAACCGCCGTCCGGCACGAAGCGCCGGGGGCGTCCGAGCGTGTCGTGCGGCTCGTCGACCGGCCAGGCTCGGTGCAGGCCGACGTCCGCTTCGGACGCTTCACGATCGACCGGACCGACCCCCGTTGGGCCGACCTCCAGCTGGCCGTCTACGCGATCGGCGGCGCCTTCCTCAGCCGGCTCAACAGCGTGCTGCGAGAGGAGAAGGGCTACACCTACGGCGTCCACGCGTCGAACGCGCCGCTCCGCAAGGGCGGCACCACGGCCGTGCAGGGGTCGTTCCGCAACGAGGTCGTCGCGGACGCCGTCTCGCTGCTCGGGCCGCTGGTGGACGTCCGTACCAAGCCGCTCACCGCCGACGAGATCGAGAAGGCGCGCCGGTACCTCGTGGGCGTCCAGCCGCTGCAGTACGCGACGGCGTCCGGGGTGTGCAACGGCGTCCTGACGCTGCTCGGGGCCGGTCTGACGCCGCACTTCGTCGACGAACTACGGGCCGCGTACGCGCGGGTGACGCCCGAATCGGCGACCGCCGCAGCGTCCGAACTGCTGCAGCCCGAGGCGATGTCGCTGGTCGTCGTCGGGGACGCCGGCGTGCTCGCCGATGGCTTGCGCGGGGTCGGCTACGACGTCGAGGTCGTCAGTCAGGACGCCGCGGGCTGAGACCGCCGGTCCGGACGCCGTGGGTCGCCTCGGCGTCCGGATGCCGCGGGGCGTGGATTCAGTCCGGACGCCGCGGGCGGGGGCTCAGCGCCCCATCGCCTGCAGCGCCTTGGCGATCTGGTCCTTGGCCTCGTTGACCTTGGCCTGGTAGGTGGCCAGGTCGCCGTTCTTGAGGGCGGCGTCCGCGGCGGCCATCGCGTCGTTGGCGGCCTGCAGCGCGGTCGCTGCGGCCGTCTCGTCGACCTGACCGGTGGGGGTCGTGGGCGTCGTCGGAGTGGTCGGCGTCGTCGGTGTCGTCGTGCCTCCGCCGGTCGTCTCCTCGCCCGTGCTGGCGCCTGCGTCGCCGGCGAAGACCTGGTCGAGCGCGTCCTGCAGCGTCGTGCCGATGCCGACGTGCTGGCCGAACCGCGCCGCCACGTAGGTCAGCACCGGGTAGGAGCTGTTCGTGCCGGTGCGCTGGGCGAAGATCGGCTGGACGTACAGCAGGCCTCCGCCCACGGGAAGCGTCAGCAGGTTGCCGTACTTGCCCTCAGACGAGCCCTGCGTGTAGTTGCGCATGATCTGCGCCACCCGTGGATCGGTGGTGATCTGGTTGAACGTCTGCCCCGGACCGTCGATCTGGTAGCTGCCCGACATGCGCAGCACTCTCAACTTGCCGTAGTCGGGACTGGAGGCGTCCGCGTTGACGGCGAAGTACGCGGCAAGGTTCTGCCGTCCCTTCGGCACGAAGACGCCGGTGAGGCTGAAGGCGGCGTCGGTGTGGTTGGGCCAGCGGATCGTCAGGTAGTAGGCCGGCTCCTTGAGCGAGGCGTTGCCGGCGGTCGGGTCGCTCGGCACCTCCCACAGGTCGGACTGCTGGTACCACGTGCCCGGGTCGGTCATGTGGTAGCGGCTGAGCATCGTCCGCTGCACCTTGAACAGGTCGGTCGGGTACCGCAGGTGCTGCAGGAGGTCGGCGGGGATCGAGCTCTTCGGCTTGACGACGCCCGGGAACGCGGCCGAGTAGGCCTTCAGCAGGGGGTCGGTGCTGTCCCACTCGTACAGGCTGACGGTGCCGTCGTAGGCGTCCACGACGGCCTTGACGGAGTTGCGGATGTAGTTGATGCGCTCGTCGCCGAGCGTGGACGTCCGTGTCTGGCTGTCGGCGGTGGCCTCGGCCAGCGAGATCGTCTGGCTGTCGGGGAACGATCCGGAGGTCGTGTAGCAGTCGACGATCCAGACCAGACGGCCATCGACGACGGCCGGGTAGGCGCTCTTGTCGGTGGTGAGCCACGGGGCGACGAGGTTGATGCGCTCCTCGGGCGTCCGGTCGTAGAGGATCTTGGACGCCGAACTGACGCGGTCGGACAGCAGGATGTTGATGTCGGAGAAGCGGATGGCGTACATCGCGCGCACCAGCAGGTTGCCCATGCCGACGCCGCCCGTGCCGTCGTAGACGTTGTAGGTCTCGCCGCCGGTGGTGCCGCCACCGGGGGTGTCCAGCTCGATGGGCGCCTGGCCCTCGGCCCGGCCCACGATGGCGAACGTGGTCGACTGCTGGCCGAAGTAGATGCGCGACTGGGCCTGCTCGATGTCGCCGTTCGGCGGGATGTCGCGGGTCACCCAGACGGGCTCGCCGTTGGTCTGGCGCTTGTTGCCGTAGGCCGACACGAGCCCGTAGCCGTGGGTGTACACGGTGTGGATGTTGTTCCAGTTCTTGTCGGGGATGCCCGACTGCAGCAGCTCGCGCGCGGCCAGCACCAGGTCGGTGGACTTGCCGTCGACGACGTAGCGGTCGACCGCCAGGGTGTCGGAGAACGAGTAGTAGCCGCGGACCTGCTGCAGCTGCTCGAACGTGGCCGAGACCAGGCTCGGGTCCATCAGCCGGATGCTCGGAAGCGTCGCGGCGTCCGCCTTCAGCTGGCCGGCGGAGACGTTGACGACCGCCGGGTAGTCCTCGATCGAGACACCGTCGATGCCGTACGCCTTCCGGGTCGCGGTGATGTGGTCGGCGATGTAGTCGTGTTCCTTGTCGGGCTCGTTCGGCTTCACGGTGAACGCCTGCACCACGGCCGGGTAGATCAGCGACAGGATCAGGCCCGAAACCACCATCAGGATGACGCCGACGACCGGGATCAGCACCTGGTTCACGAACGCGTTGGCGAAGAACAGCGCGGCCACGATGAACGCGATCACCGCGATGACGAGCTTCGCGGTCATGCGGGCGTGGTCGTCGGTGTACTTCAGGCCGTCGAAGACACCGCCCGGGGAGAGCATCAGGCCGTAGCGGTCGAGCAGGTTCTCCAGGCCGTAGACGATCATGCCCAGCCCGGCCAGCACCGACAGATGCCGGGCGACGGGCGCGGGCGCGGCGGCCCGCAGGCGGGGGCGTCCGGACGCCAGATTGCCCACCGCGAAATGGACGGCGACCGCCGCCACGAACGCGAAGATCAGCGCGCTCAGCAGCAGGGACGTCGCCAGGCGCCAGATCGGGTACTCGAGCATGTAGAACGAGGCGTCGAGGCCGAACTTGCTGTCGGTCACCCCCGACGGCACGCGGTTCAGCCAGGCCAGCACCGGCAGCACCTGGGTGGACGCCGAGAGCCCGGCCATGCCGCCCAGCAGGACGCTCGGGACCGCGATGACCAGCTTGAGGTGCTGCTCCAGCAGGTCGCGGTAGCGGTCGAGGATCGCGCTGGCCCCGCGGCGGCGTCCGGACGGGCGCAGGCGGAACGCGATGTACATGTTGACCGCGACCATGCCGCCCATCAGCACGAACGCGATCGCGAACAGCACCAGCTCGGTGACCAGCTGGGTGGTGAACACACCGGTGAAGCCGACGGAGTCGAACCACAGCTTGTCGGTGTAGACGCGGGTCGCGATCGTGACGCCGATGACGGCGACGACGATGACGGCCAGCGTGATCAGCAGCGGGCTCCTCCGGCGGACGGGAGGCAGGTGGACCGAACCAGTGAAGCTCATGATCACTCCAGGGTACGCGCCAGCGCGCGGGCTAGGCCGGGGACGAGTTCGGCGCCGCTGAGCAGCTCATCGGGCGCCGATTTGAGCCGGGCGACGGCATGACAGCCCCCGGCGCGTGTGACGGCCACCACGACCCGGATGTCGTGGCGGTCGGGGTGCCGTGCGACGAACTCGGCGGCGTCGTCGGGGTCGTCGGGGATGTCCGCCTCCGCGGAGGCCGGCACGAAGACCCGCTCGACGCTCAGTGCGCAGCCGGCGACGGCGTCCGTCCACGAGACACGCTCGAGATCGGCGAGCAGGTCGCCGCCGGCGTGGAAGTCGTCCTGCTCGATCGCGGTGAGGTGGCCCGGCGGTCGCTCGGACTCCCCCAGCGCGCCCGCCAGGGAGGGCTCGGCGGCGAGCAGCTCCACGGTCGGGACGAGCGCGAACAGTCGAGCGGGCATGTCCCAGCCGGACGCCGACACGTGGCTCTCGATCTCGGCGCAGACGGCCGTCAGCGGATCGGTCATGAGCATCCCTTCACGGACTTCTCCCTGGCCGGGTCGCCCAGGGCGCCCAGCGCGTCGATCGCTCCGGCGAGCGTGGTGACCGGCACCAGCCGGACGGTGGGGTGGACGTCGATCAGGTCGGAGCAGTTGGCCGCCGGCAGGAGGAACACAGACGCCCCGGCGCGCTCGGCCGCGATGATCTTCTCCCGGATGCCCCGGACGCGTCCCACGGCACCGTTGGCGTCCAGGGCCCCATTGCCGGCGACGACCCTCTCCTTCAGCAGGGCGCCAGGAGTGACCTTGTCGTAGATCGCCAGGGCCAGCATGAGACCGGCCACGTCGGCGCCCAGCTCCCCGTCCAGGGCGAACTGGATGGTGGGGGCGTAACTGTAGCCCTGCACGAAGCTCACCCCGGCGACCGGAAGGTCGGGGTTCGACTTCGATCCCTGGGTGGTGATGACGACGTCGCGCCGGGCGCCATCGCGGAGGATCGAGAACACCACCTGCTCGCCCACCCGGCCGGATGCGATGGCGGCGACGGCGTCGGCGGCGGTCTGCACGTTGGTCGCCGTCTCGGCGCTCGCGTAGCGGATGGCGACCACGGTGTCGTGGATCGCCAGGCGGCCGGCCGCAGGTCCCGCGGCGTTCACCGAGTCGACGATGGGAACCGGGTCGACCTTGACGCCCGCGGTGCGCAGTGCTGCCGCCTTCGCGTTGGCCTCCGACGCGGCCATGGTGGCGGCGTCCTCGGCGGAGACGACGTCCACGCTCGCGCCCGCGGGATAGATCGCCGAGCGCGGCAGCACCTCGCGGTCGTTCGCCCAGTACGAATAGAGCGCCTCCACGAGCGAGACGACGCGGTCGGGCTCGGTCTGCGACACGGTCGTGAGCAACAGACGCCCGGACGTCGGATATTCGGTGGCACCGCTCACCACGCGCACCGGTGCTCCGCTGCCGGTGGCCAGCAGATCGACGGTCGGCCCAGGGCCCCACACCACGAACGGGACGGGCACCACGGCGCCCACCACCACGCAGGCGCCGAAGACCAGGGCGGAGACCACGGCGGTCCACGTCTGCCTCGTCATCGATACCCTTCCTTCGCGCGGACGCGCCACTTGGGCTCGATCGTAGCCAGTCCCCGAAGTTGAGCCGTGCGCGACAATGGTGTCTCACGACTGGCGAAGGAGAACCTCATGGCGTCCGATCGGGATCCGTTCGGCTCGGAGCGTCCCGGCGAGGAGGAGAACCCACTGGCCGCGTTCATGGCGCAGTTCGGCATCACCCCCGGCCCGGACGGCAACTTCGACATCGAGGACCTGATGGGCAAGCTGCAGCAGGCGATGGGTCAGCTCAGCTCGCAGATGGCCGCGTTCGGCGCCGGCACCGGCCCTGACGGCCTCAACTGGACGTTCACCCGCGACGTGGCGCGCAAGGTCACGGCCGCCCAGGGCGCGGACCCGACGCCATCGGCGTCCGATGTCGCCGGAATCAGGGACGCCGTCGGTCTGGCCGACCTGTGGCTCGACCAGCAGACCGCCTTCGGCCGCCTGTCGGCGCCCGCCGCCGCGTGGAGCCGGGCCGACTGGGTCGAGGGCACTTTCGACGTGTGGCGCAAGCTGGTCTCACCGGTGGCGGCGTCCCTCGGGGCGGCGATCACGGGCATGCTCGGCAAGCAGAGTGCCGAGCTGGCCGGGCTGCAGCCGATGATGGAGCCGATGATGCGGGCGGCGTCCTCGGGCATGCTGTCGGCCCAGCTCGGGCAGGCGCTCGGCCTGCTGTCGACCGACGTGGTGAGCGCCTGCGACATCTCGTTCCCGCTGACCGCGAAGCCGGTCGTCGCTCTGCTGCCGGTCAATGTCGCCCGGTTCGCCGAGGGGCTCGAGCAGTCGGACGCCGACGTGCGGCTCTACCTGGCGTTGCGCGAGACGGCGCGGCAGCGGCTGTTCGGCGCGGTCGGCTGGCTGGGCCCCCAGCTGCTCGCGTTGGTCGAGCACTACGCGCGCGGGATCACGATCGACGCGGGCGCGATCGAGGAGGCGCTGGAGTCGCAGCTGTCGGGGCAGATGTCGCCGGCCGACATCGAGAGCCTCGGTGAGACGCTGACCGGCAAGCTGTTCGAGCCGGTCCGGACGCCGGAACAGAACGAGATCCTCGGGCGGCTGGAGACCCTGGTCGCGCTCGTCGAGGGCTGGGTGGACGACGTCGTGTCGGTCACGACCGCCGGACTCATGCCGGGGGCGCCCGCGCTGCTGGAGACCGTTCGGCGGCGGCGTGCGGTCGGCGGGCCCGCGGAGGCCGCGCTGAAGCAGCTGCTTAACCTCGAGTTGCGGCCGCGGCGGGTGCGGGATGCCGCGAACCTCTGGGCCGCCCTGCGGGTGGCCAACGGCTACGAGGCGCGGGACGCCACCTGGGCGCACCCCGACCTGGTGCCGACCGCCGCCGATCTGGACGATCCGCTCGGCTTCGTCGAGCGCGGCCGGCCGGCGCCGGGCGCGGAGTCGGAGGACCTGGACGCCGAACTCGCCCGGCTGCTCGACGAGGAGCGTGGGAAGGGCGGCGAGTCACCCGAGTAGGCCCTAGAAATCGAGGCCGGGCAGGAACTCGGCCTGGTCGGCCGGCAGGGGTGGCAGCGCGCGGCTGCGCGCGAAGTCGACACCGTCGAGGAACGCCTGCGCGCGCCTGGCCTCCGGGTAACGGGCGACAAGGGCGTGGAAGCGCCCGTTGTGGTTGCGCTCGAGCAGGTGAGCCGCCTCGTGGACGCAGACGTAGTCGACGACCCAGTCGGGCATCTCTTGCAGGCGATGGCTGAGCCGGATCTCGCCAGTCGCCGGCGTGCAGGAGCCCCAGCGCGCGTCCTGGTTGGTGACCCAGCGCGCGCCGAGGGTGGGGACGTCCCCGCTCGCAGCCGGCTGGAGGTAGGTCGCGTAGAGGCGCCGGACGCGCTGGGTCAACTCGACGTTCCCACGGGGCGCTTTGCGGCCCGCCTCGTTGGCCAACAACCGTTCCACCAGGCCGGGGACGAGGTCGCGCCGCTGCTGCGCCGACATGTGCGCTGGCACCACGACCACCACCCGCCCCTGCTCGCGGAAGGCCGTCATCGTGCGCTTCCGGCGGTTCGACGAGCGGATCTCATAGGGCGTCTCGGTCACGGACGGCAGCCTAGGACGCCCCACCGACATTCCCGACGAGCCTTCGTCTCGTCGCATGCACAGGCGCGTTTGACGGGGCGTCCGGGCGGCGCTACCTTCTTGGGACAAGACCCTCGGTCGAGGCGCTCCGCATGCAGGGGAAGGCAAGCGGTGGCGACACGGCCGGGGGTCTTGCCTTCGCCACTAGGGGTTCGTCGGACGAGTGCTCTACAGTGTTGGCGCAACGCGCCTGTCACACCCGTGCTGGGTGCACCCCATAACAACAGGAGGAACAACGTGGCCGCCGAAACCTACGAGGGTTCGTTCTACTGCGTGAAGTGCAAGGACCACAGGGATGCCGAGGGCGCCGTGTCGGTGAACGACAAGGGCACCCGGATCGCCAAGGCCAAGTGCCCCGTGTGCGGCACCAACCTGACCCGCTTCCTCCCGAAGAAGTGACGCGCGGGCCATCAGCTTCGTGAGCGGGCGGGTCGGACGACCCGCCCGCTTCCTTTTCGCCCGGACGCCGTTGGCTAGGCGCGATGGACGTCCAGGATCTCCAGGACGCCGGCGCCGTAGCGCTCCAGTTTCGCCGGCCCGACGCCGCCGATGCCGGCCAAGGCCTTGAGATCGGCCGGCATCGCCTCGGCGATGGCCATCAGGGTGGCGTCGGTGAAGACGACGAACGCCGGGGCGCTCTGCTCGTCGGCGCGGGCCTTCCGCCAGGCCTTCAGCGCGTCGAACAGGTCTTCGTCATAGGACGCCGGGCAGTCCAGGTGGCGGTGCAGTTTGCGTTCGCGCCCCGAGGTGAGGCCGCGGCCGCAGACGCGGCAGTGCTCCGACAGCGCCGACTTGGCCCCCTTTCGCCCCGCCCGCGCGGCGGGCTTGGCCGCCTGCGGAACGGCGACGATGCCGTCCAGGAAACGGCTCGGCGCGCGGCGCGGGCCCCCGCCGTTACGCGTGAGCGACCACGAGATCCGCAGGTGCGTCCGGGCGCGCGTGACACCCACGTAGAACAGCCGGCGCTCCTCGGCGACCTGATCCGGCGTCGTGGCAAGGGAGAACGGCAAGGCGCCCTCGTGGGCGCCCATGACGGCGACGGCGTCCCACTCCAGGCCCTTGGCGGCGTGCAGCGTCGAGAGGGCGACCCCGTGGCCGTCGGGCGCGTGCTGGGCCTGGCGACGTGCTTCGAGCTCCTCGGCGAGGTCGGCCAGACCGGCGTCCGGGTGCTGTTCGGCGAAGTCGTCGCCGAGGGCCGCCAGCGCCGACCAGGACTCCCACCGCTCGCGGGCGACGCCCTGGCCGTCGGGCGGCTCCGGCGTCCACCCCAGGCCGGACAGCACGTCGCGGAAGCCGGGACCCACCGGGTGGCCCGGCTCGGCCGTGCGGGCGGCGGCGGCGAGCGTGCGAAGAGCGTTCTTGACCTCGCCGCGCTCGAAGAAGCCCTCGCTGCCCCGGGTGACGAACGGGATGCCCGCCTCGGACAGCGCCGCCTCCAGCACCGGCGACATCGCGTGGATGCGGTACAGCACGGCCATCTCGCCGTAGGGGACGCCGTCGGCGGCGAGGGCCTTGATCCAGGCGACGATGGCGTGGGCGTCCTCGGTCTCGCTGAACGCCTGAGCGAAGACCGGCTTCGGGCCCGGCGGCCTGACCGCGCGCAGCTCGACGCCCGGGCCGTGGGAACGCATGACCGCGTTGGCCAGGGCGATCACCTCGGGGGTGCTGCGGTAGTCGCGGACCAGCTCGATGACGGTGGCGTCGGGGTGCCGTGTCGCGAAGCCGGTCAGGAAGGACGCCTGCGCGCCGGCGAAGGAGTGGATCGTCTGCGCCGGGTCGCCGACCACGCAGAGCTCGCGTCGCTCGCCGCGCCACAGGTCGAGCAGGGCCTGCTGGAGGGGGCTCACGTCCTGGTACTCGTCGACGACGAACGTGCGGTACTGACGCCGGACCTCCTGGGCGACCTCGGGGTGCTCGGACAGCAGCGCGGCCGTGCAGAGCAGGATGTCGTCGAAGTCGACGACGCCTCGCGCGGACTTGACCTGCTCGTAGCGCGCCAGCACGCGGGCGACCTCCTCCGGCGTCCGGGACGCGACGGCGCGATGGCGGCCGGGCGCGATCTCGGCGTAGTCGGCGGGGGCGACGTTGCTGACCTTGGCCCACGAGATCTCGCCCGCCATGTCGCGCAGCAGCGCGGTGTCCACCGGCAGGCTCTCGCGGCGCAGGGCCTCGGCGACGAGGCCGATGAGGTTGTCGGCCACCGGCGGCAGCGACGTGCCGTAGGCCTGCGGCCAAAAGTACTGCGCCTGCCGCAGCGCCGCGGAGTGGAACGTGCGCGCCTGCACGGCCTGGACGCCGAGGGTGCGGAGGCGTCCGCGCAGCTCGCCGGCCGCCCGCGTGGTGAAGGTGAGAGCCAGGACGCCGCGGGGGTCGAACGCCCCGGCGGCTACGCCGTATGCGATGCGGTGGGTCATCGCGCGGGTCTTGCCCGTGCCCGCACCGGCGAGGACGCACACCGGCCCCTCGAGCGCCGTCGCCACCGCGCGCTGCTCGGGGTCGAGCGCGTCGAGGAGGGCTTCGGGGTCGATCGGCACGGCGCCTACTGTAGGGGCGGCGTCCGACGAAATGCGCGGGCCGGTGCTGCGCGCGGGGCGGCTGTCCACAGGTCCGCCGGGAGCCGACGGTAACTGTCGGCGGGCCCCAATAGGGTGTGGAGCACCATGGACGAGACAGGCCTGCGACTGACGCGAAGCACCGATGTGCGGGCGCTGGCGTCCGGGCTGATCGGGTGGCTCGGCGGGCTGGCGTCCGGGCCGTTCGACGCGCCGCTGGTGCTGACGCCTGGGTCCGGCATGCAGCGGTGGCTGTCGCAGCGCATCGCCCGGGCGAGCGACCTCGGTGGCGAGGGCATCTGCGCCGGCGTACGGTTCGAGCCGCTGGCGCGGCTGGAGACGCTGCTGTCCGGGGCCGACCCCGCGGACGACCCGTGGGCGCCGCAGCGGCTGGTGTGGCGCATCCTGGAGCTGGCCGACCGCGGGACGCCCGGGCTGGAACCGCTCGTGCACCACCTGGCGGCGTCCGAGCAGCGCTACGCCAATGCCGCGCGCGTCGCGTTCCTGCTCGACCGGTACGCCGACCTGCGGCCCGGCCTGCTGCGCAGTTGGTCGGACGCCGAGGAGCCCGACGCCCTGGGGCTCGGGTTCGACACGTGGCAGGCGGTGCTGTGGCGGGCTCTGCACGAATTGGTGGATGCACCGGATCCCGTGCGGCGGCGCGACGAACTGCTGGCGGGTCTGGCGTCCGGACGCCGCGGGCCGTCCTCGGACGCCGTCGCGGTGTTCTGCCCGCGTCGCCTGACCGCCTCCGAGGCCGACCTGCTGGTCGCGCTGGCGGAGCGCCAGCGGGTCGAGGTCTGGCTGAGGGTCGACGGGCCCGCAACGACGGCGAACCCGCTGGCTACCCGGTTGGGTGGCCGGGGTGCCGAGACCGCCGCGCTGCTGGCCGACCGGGCGTCCTCGGTGGTGGAGCTGCCGGCGGAGTCCTGCCCCGAGACGCTCCTGGGGGCGATCCAGGCCGACCTGGCGGCCGGGGTCGCGCCGCTCCCCCGCCCGATCGAGGCCGGCGACCGCAGCATCGACGTGCACGCCTCGCACGGTCCCGACCGGCAGGTCGAGGTGCTCCGCGAGGTGCTGGCCGCGCTGTTCGCCGACGACCCGACCCTGGAGCCTCGGGAGGTCGTCATCGCCTGCCCCGACCCGGTCGCGCTGGCGCCGCACCTCAGCGCCGTGTTCGTCGGCGAGGAGGGGCCGGGGGCGCATCCGGGCTTGTCGTTCCGGGTGCGCGTCGCCGACCGGCAGGCGGCCGACGGCAACGAGCTGTACGGGCTGGTCCGCGACGTGGCGCAACTGGGGGCGTCCCGGGCCACCGCGGGCCAGCTGCTCGCGCTGGCGTCCCATCCGTTCGTGGCGCGCCGGTTCGGCTTCGCCGACGACGACACCGAGCGGCTCGGCGAGCTGGTGGGGGCGGCGTCCGTTCGCTGGGGGGTGACCGAGGCTCACCGGCGCGCCTTCGGCCTGGAGGGCGTGCGGCAGGGCACGTGGCACGTCGGTGTCCAGCGGCTGCTGCTCGGCGAGGCGCTCAGCGACGACGACCTGGCATCCGCCGGGGTCATTGCGCCGGTGGACGACGTCGAGTCGTCCGATGTTGAGCTGCTCGGGGCGCTCGCCGAACTCGTGAGCCGGCTGACACGCCTCATCCGGCGGCCCGAGACCGCGACCGCGTCCGATTGGGTGGCCCACTTCCGGGGCATCGTCGACCAGTTGGCGGAGGTGCCGTTCGAGCAGTCGTGGCAGCTGGGGCAACTGTGGGGCGTCCTCGACCTGGTGGAGCGCCGCAGTGGCGACTCCCCTGCGCCGCTGGGGGCCGCCGACGCGCTGGCCCTGCTGGACGCGGAGTTCGCCTCCCGCGCGTCGCGTCCGGCATACGGGGACGGGTCGCTGGTCGTCTGCGGCCTGAGCGCGCTCGCCCAGGTGCCACACCGCGTCGTGTGTCTCGTCGGGCTCGACGAGCGCGCCTTTCCGCGGCGTGGCATCGCCGACGGCGACGATCTGCTCGCCGCAGACCCGCGTCCCGGCGACCCGGATCCGGGGCGCGACGACCGGCAGGCGATCCTGGACGCCGTCGGCGCGGCCCAGGAGCGACTGGTCGTGGTCTACCAGGGCTGGTCGAGCCACACGCGCGAGCACCGACCCCCGCCGGCCGGCGTCGTCGACCTGATCGAGGTCGCCGCGGCCACGGCCGGGGGCGGCGCGGGCGAGGCTTCCGGGCTGGTGCTCGACGAACCACTGCAGCCCTTCTCGCCCGCGCTGTTCAGTCAGGGGCGCAGCTTCGACGCGGGGGCCCTGCGCGCCGCCCGGGCGCTGGTGGCGCCCGGCCGCAAGCGCGCCCCAGCCCGGTACGCGGTCGGCTATCTACCCTTGTCGGAGCCCGTCGAGGCCGTCGACCTGGAGCAGGTCCGCACTCTGCTGGCGCACCCGGCAAAGTACTTCCTGCGCGAGCGGGCCGGCCTGAGCCTGGGCGAGGAGGAGGCGGCGTCCGAGGAGCTCCCGCTCGAACTCGACGGGCTCGCCCGCTGGCAGATCGGCGACCGCGTCCTGCAGCGCCTGCTGCGCGGCCATTCGCCGGACGCCGCCCGGCACGCCGAGTGGCTCCGCGGCGACCTGCCGCCCGGCAACCTCGGGGGGCGCATCCTCGACGGCGTGACGGGCCAGGCCCTGCGGGTCGCCGGCGACGCCCAGCCGTTCCTCGGCGATCTCGCCGAGGTGCACATCGTCGATCTCGCCTGCTCGGGGGTCCGCCTCACGGGCCGGGCGCTGATCCGGGGCGACGTCACGCTGGCCGTCGGGTTCGGGCGTCCCTCGGTGCGACAGGTCGCGGCGTCCTGGCTGGACGCCCTCGCACTCACCGCGACGCTGGGGCGTCCGGTGGACGCCGTCATGCTGGGCGGCGGGCACCGCACCCGGCTGGCCGCGCCCGAGCCCGAGCAGGCGCTGGACCTGCTGTCCGGGCTGGTGGATCTCGCGATCGAGGGGCGTTGCCGCGTCCTGCCGATGCCGCCGCAGGTCGCGCGACGGTGGGCCGAGTGCCGGGCCCGCGACACCGACCCCCGGTCCGATCGAGGCCTGGAACAGAAGTGGCGCTGGGACCGGGACGCCGTGTGGGAGGCGGTCCTGGGCGTCGGCGTCCGGCCGTGGGACGCCCTGTGCGACGGCGAGCCGTGGGCCCAGCGCGGCGAGAAGACCCTGCTGGGCTCCCTGGCCGCGCTGGTGTGGGCCCCGATCGTGAAGGCCGAGCGATGATCGACGCGTTCTCCATCACCGACCCGCTGCCGAGCGGCACGACCGTCCTGGAGGCGTCGGCGGGCACCGGGAAGACGTACGCGATCGCCGCCCTGGCGGCGCGTTTCCTCGCCGAGGGCCGCAGTTCGATCGGCGACCTACTGCTGGTGACGTTCTCCCGGGCCGCCACGGCCGAGCTGCGGTCGCGGGTCCGCGAACGCATCCAGGGCTCGGCGGCAGCGCTGCGTCGGTTCGGGCGCGAGGGGCGTTGCCCCGAGGACGCCGTCGACCGGCTGCTGTGCCACGGCGATGCCGACGAGGTGTCCGAGCGTGCGGCGCGCCTGGAGGAGGCGTTGCAGCGGTTCGACCGCGCCACCATCATGACGACGCACGAGTTCTGCCACGGCATGATCCGCGGGCTGGGCGTCCTCGCACCGCAGGAGCCCCAGTCGCGGCTGATCGAGGATCTCGCGCCCCTCGCCGACGAGGCGGCCGCGGACGTGTACCTCCGCCGCTACGCCTTCGACCGGCGCGTCCCACCGTTCCGCTGGGAGGGCGGCCGCGACGAGGACGACCCCGGCGCCCGCACGATCGCCCGGGACGCCATCGCGCTGGAGGCCGTCCTGGGCCCACCGGAGGCCATCGGCTCGATCGGCGAACGCGTGGCCTTCGCCCGCGAGGTGCGCGCCGAGGTCGACGCCCGCAAGCGCCGGCTGCGGCTGTACTCGTTCGACGACCAGCTCACCCGGCTGCGGGACGCGCTGCACGATCCGGTGACCGGCGAGCTCGCCCGCCGGCGGCTCGCCGAGCGCTTTCCGGTCGTCCTGATCGACGAGTTCCAGGACACCGACCCGGTGCAGTGGCAGGTGATCCGGGCCGCGTTCGGGCGCGAGGGGCACGGCACGCTCGTGCTCATCGGCGACCCCAAGCAGGCGATCTACGCCTTCCGCGGCGCCGACGTGCACACCTACACGGCGGCCGCGCGCGCGGCGACCCGGCGCACCACGCTGACCCGCAACTTCCGCGCCGACCGGGCGGTCGTGGACGCCGTCGCCGGGCTGTTCTCGGGCGTCCTGCTCGGCGCCGAGATCGACGTGCCGCCGGTCGAAGCACACCACGGCGCGCCCAGGCTCGCCGCCGAACCCGCGACGCCGTGGGCGTCCGGAGTGCAGCTACGGGTGGTCGGCTCGGAGGAGCCGGTCGCCCCCTGGGTGGCCGCCCGCCGCATCGCCGACGATGTCGTCCGGGTGGTGACGTGCCTGCTCGGCGAGGCGCCGCCGCTGACACGTCCCGGCGGGCAGCGGCTGCGGGCGTCCGACCTGGCGGTGCTGGTGCGGTCCAACCGGCGCGGCGCCGAGGTGGCGGCCGCCCTGGGCGCCGCCGGCGTGCCCGCCACGTTCAGCGGCACCGACAGCGTCTTCGCTTCTCCCGCCGCCGCCGACTGGCTGACGCTCCTGCTGGCCCTCGACCGCGGACGCCGCCCGTTCCTGCAGCGGGCGGTCCTGACCGACTTCGTCGGCGGAACCGTGACCGACCTGGCGCTGGCCGACGACGCGCGCTGGGCCCGGTGGTCGGAGTGGCTGTACGGCTGGAGTCGGACCCTGCGCCGGGCCGGCATCCCGGCGCTCGTCGCCGCGATCGACCGCGACAACGACTTCACCCCTCGTCTCCTGGCGCAGGAGGGCGGCGAGCGAACGGTCACCGATCACCGGCACCTCGCAGAGCTGCTGCACGGCCAGCAGGTCCGGCACGCCCACACTCCTCGCGAGCTCGCCGAGTGGCTGGCGGGCTCCATCGACGAGGCGACAGCGGCGTCCGAGCGGACGAGGCGGCTGGAGACCGACGACGCCGCGGTCCAGATCATGACCATCCACCGGGCGAAGGGGCTGCAGTTCCCCGTGGTGCTGTTGCCCGAGGCGTCCCGCGACTTCCTCGGGGGCACCGACGACGGCAGCCGGATCGTCCTGCCCCTGGAGGACGGCCGCGAGCTCGACGTGGGCGGCCGGCAGGGTCCGGGTCGCGAGGAACGCTGGGCCCGGCAGCGCATCGACGACGCCGACGAATCGCTGCGGGCGCTGTACGTGGGCATGACCCGCGCGCAGTCCCACGTGATCGCCTGGTGGGCCAACCACTGGGACACCGCCGCCTCGCCGCTGCACCGGCTGCTGCACGCCGAGCGGGGGACGACGCCGCGGCGTCCCGAACTGGCGTACGACACCCGCCAGGCTCCCGAGGGCGGCTCCCCGCTGACGATCCCCTGGCTGGCCGGCGTCGGAGTGGCCGTGGTGGCAGCGCCGGAGGATGCGCCGGCACGCGCCGTCCGGACGCCAGGGCCACCGGCCGATCTGCGCGTGCGGCCGTGGACCCGGCACATCGACCAACAGTGGCGCCGCACCTCGTACTCGGGGCTCACCGCTGCCGCGCACGCCGCACCGCCCGGGGCGGCCGATGCCGGGTTGCTGGCCGATGAGCCTGCCGAGCCGATCGAGGTCGAGGCCGATCCGGGTCTGGCGCTGGTGTCCCCGATGGCTGCGCTGCCAGGAGGGGCGGCCTTCGGCACGCTGGTGCACTCGGTCTACGAGAGCCTGGACGCCCGGGGCGAGGGCTGGCGCGACGACCTGCGCGCCGAGGTCGGGCGCGCACTGCGGCGCTGGCCGCTCGCTGGGGTGGACGCCGACGCGCTCGCCGTCGCGATGGCGCCCACGCTGGAGACCCCGCTGGGGCCGCTGGCAGCGGGCACGACGCTGCGCTTCTTCGGCCCTGAGGACCGGCTGACCGAGTTCGACTTCGAGTTCGCCCTGGACGCCCCCGCCGCCACGCTGGCCGACGTGGCGTCCCTGCTCGCCGAGTACACGCCGGCCGGGCACGTCCTGGCCGACTACCCCACCCGCCTGGCCGGACCCACGCTCACTGCCCAGCGCCTGCACGGCTTCCTGACCGGATCGATCGACGCGATCCTTCGGCTGCCCGGCGGCGGCCACCTCATCGTCGACTACAAGACCAACCGCCTCGACGCCGGAGGCCTCGATCCGGAGGCGCTCACCGTCGGCCACTACACGCGCGAGGCGATGGCGGACGCCATGATGGCCAGCCACTACCCGTTGCAGGCGCTGCTCTACTCGGTGGCCCTGCACCGCTACCTGCGGCTGCGCCAGCCGGGCTACGACCCGCGCCGGCACCTGGCGGGCTCCGCCTACCTCTTCGTGCGCGGCATGGCCGGCGCGGAGACGCCGGTGATCGACGGCCACCCGACCGGGGTGTTCTCGTGGCGCCCGGAGCCCGAGCTGGTCGTCCGGCTGTCGCGGCTGCTGGCGGGAGGTGCGCGATGACCGAGGTGGCGGTGTCGGCGTCCGGGCTGCTGCGGCGCTTCAACGAGCACGGACTGCTGGCCTGGGCGGACGTCCATCCGGCCCAGCACCTGTGCCACCTCTACGGCGAGTCCGACGAGCGGGTGGCGCTCGCGGCAGCGCTGGCCGTGCGGGCGCTGCGCGCCGGATCGCTGTGCGTGGACCTCGCGCGGGTCCCCGAGGTGGCCGGTCAGTGGGAGACGACAGAGGAAGCCGACGGCGAGGCCCAGCCGGTCGTCCCGCCCGAGGACTGGCCCGAGCCGGACGGGTGGCTAGCAGCGGTCGCCGCCAGCCCCGCGGTGACCGTGGACGACAGGCCCCCCGACGGGGCGCCGAGGCCCCTGCGGCTCGTCGACGGCCTGCTGTACCTGGAGCGCTACTGGCGCGACCAGGAGACGGTGCGCCGCCTGATCCTCGATCGGCTGGCCCCCGGTTCGCCCGGGCATGAGACCGGCCAAGCGGACACGAACGCCCAGGACGCGGCCGTGGCGTCCGCCCTGAGCGCGCCGCTGACGGTGATCGCCGGTGGCCCGGGCACCGGGAAGACGCACGTCATCGCGCGGATCGTCCGCGCCCTCGCCGAGACCCCGTCGCCTGTGTTGGTCGGCCTCGCCGCCCCGACCGGCAAGGCCGCCGCCCGGATGACCGAGTCGCTACGCCGTGAGGGGTGGGCGTCCGGGGCGACCGCGCCCGCGGCGTCCACACTGCATCGGCTGCTGGGCTGGCGTCCGGGGTCGCGCACCAGGTTCCGGCACGACGAGACCAATCCGCTGCCGCACGACGTGGTGATTGTCGACGAGCTCTCGATGGTGTCGATGACCCTGATGGCTCGGTTGTTGTGCGCGCTCAAACCCACCGCGCGGCTGGTGCTCGTGGGCGACCCCGACCAGTTGGCCTCGGTCGAGGCCGGTGCGGTGTTGGCCGACCTGACGGCGTCCGAGGCGCTGAGGCCGGCGGTCGTGCGCCTGACGCACAACTTCCGGTTCGCCGGCGCCATCGCCGAGCTGGCCCAGGCGATCCGCGACGGCGACGCCGACGCCGCGCTCGAGGTGTTGCGGCGTCCTCGGGGCGACGATGGCGTCACGCCGGTGCGCCTGGCGTCCCCCCAGGACTCCCGCGAAGAACTACGCCGTCGCTGCGTGACCGCAGGCCGGCGGCTGTTCGAGGCGGCGTCCGCCCGCGACGTCGGCGCGGCCCTGGCCGCCCTCGACGACCACCGCCTGCTGTGCGCCCACCGAAGGGGGGCCTACGGCGTCCAGCACTGGTCGCGGACCGTCACCGGTTGGCTGGCCGACGACGTCCCCGGCTTCACGGCCAAGGGCGAGTTCTACGTCGGACGCCCGGTGCTCATGACCCGCAACGCCGCCGACCTGGGGCTGTTCAACGGTGACACCGGGGTCGTCCTGGCGGGCACCGACCGGCTGGAGGCGGTGTTCGCCACGGGCGAGGGCCCACGCAGGTTCTCGCCGTACCTCGTCGACGGGCTGACGGGCGTCCACGCGATGACGATCCACAAATCACAGGGAAGCCAGTTCCGACGGGTGAGCGTGGTCCTGCCGCCGCTGGGGTCGCCGCTGCTGACCCGCGAGCTGCTGTACACGGCGGTCACCCGCGCCTCGGACGACGTCCTGCTCGTCGGAGAGGAGGACGCAGTCCGCGCGGCGATCGGACACCCCACCGCCCGCACCAGCGGCCTGCGCACCAGGCTGGGCGCACGGACCGGTGACCCGCGCGCGTAGGAAGTCTGACACCGGACGCTCGTCCCGAGGGATGGCCTTAGACGCTGAGTTCGCCGCGGCGCCACAGGCCGATCAGGGACGCCGCGATCGATACCGAGGTGGGCATCGCCAGGCGCCCGTCGGCGAGCATCGCGTCGTACTCGTCGCGGGTGACGAACACCGCGCGGTCGATCTCGATGCCGTCGACGGTCACATCGGACGCCTCGGCGCGCGCCACGAACCCCAGCATCAGCGAGCGCGGGAACGGCCACGGCTGGCTCGCCACGTACCGCACCTCGGCGAGCCGGACGCCGACCTCCTCCAGCGCCTCCCGCCGGACGCATGCCTCGAGCGACTCGCCGGCGTCCACGAAGCCCGCAACCAGCGACATCCGCGGGACGTCCCACGCCGTGTTGTGGGCGAGCAGGAGGCGGTCGGCGTCGTCGAGGATCGCCGTGATGATCGCGGGGTCGGTACGCGGGAAGCGGTCGCGATCACAAGCCGGGCAGTAGCGCACGTGGCCCGCCTGCCGCACGATCGTGAGGCCCCCGCACACACCGCAGTGGGGAGCGACGCGGTGCCAGTTGACCAGCGCGAGCGCCGTGATCGCGACATCGCGCTCGGTATCGTCCAGGTGGTTGACCGCGAAGCGCCCGATGGCGGTCGGCTCGTCGAGGGTCGGCGCGTCGGTCGTGAAGACGGCTGCCCCGTCGACCAGGCCGACCAGGAAGTGCCTGACCTCGTCGAACTCGCCGCCCGTCGGCTCGTACACCAGCCCCCCGCGCCCGTCGATCGGCAGCCGCGACTCCGGGCCCACGCGCAGCAGCCGCGCGGCGTCGTCATGCCACAGCCCGCGGACCCAGTCCGTGCGGATCCGGTCCTCCCCCACCCGGTCCAGCCTGCTGCCCGCCACCCACAACTCCACGGTTCCCCAACCTAACGCGCGCCTACCAGCCGGGCCACCAACGGTTCCAGCTCGGCCCGGCCGGGCAAGGACGCCGGACGGATCAGTTCATCGGTCGCCACGTCGTAGAACGCGGCGTCGATCGCGCCTGGGCTCACCCCCGACAGCTCCGCCCACGCGAGCCGATAGACCGCCAGCTGCAGCGGGTTCGCCCGGCGGCCCGCGCCGGTCTTCCAGTCGATCAGCAGCCACCCCGGCCCGGACGCCCCCGGCTCGCCGTACACCGCGTCGATCCGCCCGCGGACCACCTGCCCGCCGAGCACGAGCGCGAACGGCACCTCGACCGCGTGCGGCGTCCGGTCGGCGAACCGGCCAGCGAGGAAGCGCTCGATCAGCCGCTTCAACTCGCGGGCGTCCGCGGCCGGCGCGTAGGCGTCGAGCAACTCGTCCGCTGGCAGGGTCGGCGCAGCGCGGAAGCGGCGCTCCAGCCAGGCGTGGAACTCGAGCCCCACCCGGGACGCCCGCACCGGACGCGCCGGCATCGGCCGGACCAGGTCAGCCAGGTAGCCGTCGGCATCGGCGTCCAGGGCCATCAGCGCGGTCGCCGAGAGGTAGGGCGGCAGCACCGGACGCCCCCGGTCGCGCCGCTGCCGCGCCTCGGCGAGCAGGCGCTCGGCCGCGGCGTCCCACTCGGCGACGACCGCCGCGTCGTCGAGGGTGCCGACCCGGTCCTCGGGCCACTCCCCGCTCTCCCGGTGCAGTTCCGCGAGTCGCCGCACCTCGGTGGCCGCCTCCAGGCGCCGGGCGCGCGCCTCGGCGTCCGGACGCGCCGGCCAGGCGACGGCTCCCGAGCCGCCCTCCAGGGGGTTCTCCGGCGACGGCTGCTCGCACAGCTCGAGTTCGCCGAAGGACGCCAGCGTGACCAGGTAGGGCGAGACCGGCCGGGGCCGCTGCAGCCCGTGGCCCCACGTGTGGGTCGTCGCCACCAGGTGCTGCCGGGCCCGGGTGACGGCCACGTACGCCAACCGGTCGTCGCCGCGGCGCAACTCGTCCTTGAGCGCCTGCTCGTAGGACTTCGTCGCGGCGTCCGTGACCTCGTCGAGCTGCGGCACGGACGCCGCGTCCCCCCGCAGCGCGGCCGGCAGGACGCCCGCGTTGCGCAGCCAGTTGTCGGTCAGCCGTCCGCCGGGGAAGATGCCGTCGGCCAGCGCGGGCAGGAAGACCAGCTCCCACTCCAGGCCCTTCGCCCGGTGGATGGTCATCAGCTTGACTGAGTCCTCGTCGGAGACCACCGCCTGCTCCAGCCCCGCGCCGTGCTCGGTCTCCGCGCGCAGGTAGGCCAGCAGCCCCGGCAGCGAGCCGTCGCCGTCCACGTCGACGTACGCCGAGACGGCCGCGACGAAGGCGTCCAACTGTCGCGAGCCCCCGTCGGCCTCCCCCATCGCCGCCGCCCGCACCGCCAGCTCGACCTCGAGCCCCAGCGTCGAGATCACGCGCCGCACCAGGTCGGTCACCGGGTCGCCGACGTGCCGCCGCAGGGCCCGTAGCTCCGCCGCGCAGGACGCGACCCTCCGGCGTCCCTCGTCGGTGTAGGGACCGTCGCCCGGGTCGTCCAGCGCCTCGGCCAGCGACACCACCGTGGCGGCCTCGCCGTGGGCCAGCGCCGCGGCGACCTCCTCTGCGAAGTCGCTTCCGTCGGGCCGCGCCAGGCCCGCCAGCTCTGCGGCGCGGCGTCCGAGCACCCCCAGGTCGCCCGGGCCGAGCGCCCACCGCGGCCCGGTCAGCACTCGGATCAGGTCGGGGTTCGCGGTGACGTCGCCCAGCACCCGCAGCACCGACACCACGTCAGCCACCTCGGGCACCTGGAGCAGGCCGTCGAGCCCGACGATCTCGACCGGCACTCCCCGGCTCATCAGCGCACCGTACAGCGGCCGGATCGTCGCGTTCCGCCTGGTCAGCACAGCGATGTCTCGCCAGCCGCGCACCAGCCCGGACGCCCGCGCGGCGGCGATGCGGTCGGCGATCCAGGACGCCTCGCCCTCAGCGGTGTCGAAGGTCGCCGCGACGATGTCGCCCGGCGGCGTCCCCTCGGGAGCGACGAGGTCGGCGTCCACGCCCTCCCAGCGCAGGTCGGGATCAGCCCGCAGCGGGGCCGCCAGGGCGTTCGCGGCGTCCAGGATCGTCTGTCCCGAACGCCGGTTGACCGTCAGCGGGAAGGCGCGGGCGGGGCTGCCGTCGGCGCGCGGGAAGGAGTGCGCGAACGTGATGATGTTGGACGCCGCCGCTCCCCGCCAGCCGTAGATCGCCTGGCAGGGGTCGCCCACCGCGGTGACCGGGTGGCCGCGACCCGAGCCCTCGTCGGCACCCGAGAAAAGCGCCCGCAGCAGCTCGGCCTGGGCTGAGGACGTGTCCTGGTACTCGTCGAGCAGCACGACCTTGAACTGTGCCCGCAGCGCCGCCGCGACCTCGGGCACCTCGCGGGCCAGCCGCGCCGCCACCGCCATCTGGTCGGCGAACTCCACCGTGCCGAGGTCGCGCTTGAGGCCCTGGTAGGCGTCGACCAGCCCCGACAGCTCGACCCGCTCGGATGCCCGCGCCGCGGCGTCGCGCAGCGAGGCATACATCTGCCGACGATTGTTCGTCGGCGCCGACCGCGCCTCGGCGACGAACGCCTGTGACTCGGCCCGGACCTCCTCGCTCGAGGCGAGGTGCGAGGCGAGGTCGCCGTCGAGCCGCAGCACCTGGTCGCTCACCGAATCGGGCTTGAGCCGAGCGAGGTACGCGAACGGCCCGGGCGCGGCCGCCACGACCCGGGACGCCAGCCGGAACCGAGCGGCCCCGGTGATCATGCGGGCGTCGGGCTCGACGCCGAGCCGCAAGCCGTGGTCGTTGACCAGCCGGGCCGCGAACGCGTCGTACGTCATGATCAGCTGCTCGCCGGCCTCGTCGATGCCCTCGGCGTCGATCGCACCGGCCCGCAGCAGCGCCGAGCGCACCCGCGCCGACAGTTCGGCCGCCGCCTTGCGGGTGAACGTCAGTCCGAGCACCTCCTCGGGACGCACCTGCCCCGTGCCCACGAGCCACACCACCCGCGCGGCCATCACGGTGGTCTTGCCCGACCCGGCCCCGGCGATGACGACCCCTGGCTCCAGGGGCGCCGTCACGGCGTCCAACTGCTGCCGGCTGAAACCCAGCCCCAGCAGCTGCGACAGCTCCTCGGGGAACACGATCCGCCGGCTCACACGATCACCTGCCCCGACTTGGCCGGGCAGCTGGACGCGAACGCGCACCACCGGCAGTGCCCCCCCGGCGTGGCGTCGAAGCGGCCCTCAGCGAGCGTTCGCCGCGCGCGGGCGAGCCGGTGGTGCACCCAGGTCGGGTGGGCCAACTCCTCGGGGTCGTCGCTGAGGTGCGGGCGCGCCGCCAGCGCCTCCTGCCCCAGCACCTTCGGGAAGTCGTCGTCGCCGTGGCGCAGGAACACCAGCTCCGCGCCCGCGCTGCCCGCCGCCTCCCCGAACGCCCCGGCCTCCACGGCGAGCTGGTAGATGCCCAGCTGCTCGGACGCCGCCGCCTCCGCAGCCGTCGGCAGGCTCCGGGCCGACTTGAAGTCGATCACCCGCAGCCGCCCGGACGCGTCGCGCTCCAGCCGGTCGACCGTGCCCGAGATCGTCAGCGGCTCGCCCTCGACCTCGACGACCACCCGGAATCGCATCTCCACCCCGACCACGTCGCACCCCTCGTGCGCGGCCTGCCAGCCCATGAATCGGTACACCGCCTGCTCGGCGGCGGTGCGCTCCGACAGGCTGAACCACCGCGCCGGGAACGGGATGTCGGCCCACACCTGATCGAGGTACTCCAGCGCGTTCTCGGCCGTCAGACGCTCGCGCTGGGCGTGCTCGGCCAGAGCGTGGATCACCGACCCCAGCAGCGCCGAGCTCGACCGCGGCGGATCGGCCTTGGCGTCGCGCGACAGGAAGTACTGCCGCGGGCAGGCCAAGACCGACGCCACCTGGCTCGGGCTGAGCACCAGCTGCCGCGGATCCGTCGGCGCCGCCTCCCCCGTCATCTCGCGCAGCCCCCACCAGCGGGCCGGGTCGGCGTCCGGCACCAGCGGACGCCCCTCGTCGTCGGTCTCGGACGCCAGCCTGGCGAGCCGCGCCACGGCCGCCTCCCGCAGTTCGGGCGAGGCGCCGGCGTCCACCGCCGTCGCCCGCAGCCGGGCCACGAGCGCGCGGAGCGTGTGCAGCCGGGCCGGCGACTCCAGGACGTGCCGGGCCGGCACCCCCAGCTCGGCGAGGAACCGCGAGGGCTGGTCAGCCTCGCCCTCGGTGCCCGCGACGGCCGTCACCAGCAGCCGCTGCGAGGCCCGCGTCACGGCCAGCAGGAACAGCCGCCGCTCTGACGCCACCAGGTCGCGCGTGGCCACGCCGAGCCCGAGGCCGGCGTTCGTCAGCCGCTGCGGGTCGAACAGCGACCCGCGCCGACGCACGTCCGGCCATACCCCCTCCTGCACGCCCGCCACCACCACGAACGGCCACTCGCGCCCCTTGGCCCGGTGAGCGGTCAGCAGCCGGACGCCGCGCCCGCGCACGGCCGACTCGCGCTCCATGTCGGCCGGGATCTGCTGGGCCGCGACCTCCGCCAGGAACGCCCGGACGCCGCTGCCGCCGGTCGGCGCCTGCGAGGAGCGCGCCAGCTCGAACAACGCCACGACGGCGTCCAGGTCGCGGCTCGCGCGGGGCGCGGCGTCCGAGGACGACAGCGCCGCGGCCCGCAGCGTCTCCGGCCAGGGGACGGCGCTCCACAGCCCCCACAGCACCTCGTCGGGACGCCGCCCCGCCTCCACCGCCGCCCGGGCCGCGGCGAGCGCGTCGCGGCGCCCCGCCAGAATCGCGAGCGCCTCCGCGGGCCCCTCCCCGGGCCCGTCCTCGGACACCTCCGGCAGCTCGCCGCCGTTCAGCACCTCGGCGATCAGGTCGCCCGACGTGCGCCCGGCCGTGGGCGCCCCCGATCGCGCCGCGGCGGCCCGCAGGCTGCGGCCGACCGCCCGGATCGACACCGCGTCCAGCCCGCCCCAGCCGGACGTGAGCAGCCGGAACGCCTCGTCGGCGTCGCAGCCGCCCTCGCGCGCGGCCAGCTCGAGCGCCAGCAGCAGGGGACGCACCGCCAGCTCCTCGGCCAGCCCGATCTCGTCGCCGGCCACCTCGACCGGGATGCCCGCGTCAGCCAGCGCCCGCGCGAGGACCGGCAGCTGGCGACGTCCGGACCGCACCAGCACCGCCATCTCGGCCCACGGACGCCCATGCTCCAGGTACTCCGCGCGCAGCTCCGCAGCCACCCGCCGGGCCTGCGCGGCCTCGTCGGGGAACGTCAACACCTCGACCTGCCCGCCCGCCGGCTCGGCGGCGCAGGCGCCCCGGTACTCCCCCAGCGGCCCCGCCCCCATCGCCGGCAGCCCGAGGCGGCCGGCCACCCCGCGGACGGCCTCCACGAGCGCCCCGGGGCACCGATAGACCGTTCCCAGCGCGACCGTCTCACCGCCGAACAGGCGGCCGAACTCGGCGACCGCGCGCGGATGCGCCCCCCGGAACGAGTAGATCGCCGTGTCGGGGTCGGCGAAGGCGACCAGCGGCGTCCCCTCGCTCACCAGGGCGCGGACCAACCCCAGCTGGGCCGGATCGAGCTCGGCGAACTCGTCGACGTACACCGCGCCGAACTCGCGACGCACGGCCTCGCTCACCTCCACCCGGGTCAGCAGGATGCGCACCCGGTGCACCAGCTCGGAGTAGTCGAGGACGCCCTCGGCGTCCAGCACGTCGAGGTACTCCTCCATGAACTCGCCCAGCGCCTGCCAGCCCGGCTCGCCGGCCTGGGCGGCGAAGGTCGCCACGTCGGCCGGATCCAGCCCCAGCTGCCGGATACGCGCCAACGCGCCCCGCGCCTGACGGGCGAACGAACGCGTGCCCACCGCCTGCGCCAGCGACTCCGGCCACGCCTGCGGGCCACGCCCGGCGAGCAGCTCCGAGATGCGGAATTCCTGCTCGGGCGCGGTCAGGAGCCGCGGGACGGCGTCCAGGCCCTCGCCGAAGTGCGACAGGACGGCCAGGCAGAACGCGTGCAGGGTCGTGGCCCGCGGCTGGAGCCCACCGCCGCACGCCCGGACCACCCGGTCGCGCACCTCGGACGCCGCCTGTCGCGACAGGCACAGCGCCAGCCCCGGCGACTCGCCCGCCCGGACGCGCCGCGCCATCAGCTCGACCAGCAACGCTGTCTTCCCGGTGCCGGCGGCCCCGAGCACCAGCAGCGGGCCCGCGCCGTGCCGCAGGACCCGGCCCTGCGTCTCGCTCCACGTCCGGCCCGTCACGACGAAGATTCCACCACAGGCCTCCGACAATTCCTCGGCCGGGCTCCCCTCCCAGTACTGGTTGTCCGGCGGGGCCAGGTGTGAAATGGTGACCATGCTGCCGCAACAGGCGGGGTCTGTTCACCGTCCGACAGCGAGAGGAGGCCGCACCGGCTAGGGGCGGCCTCGTTGACTTTGAAGGAGAAGTACATGGCGCAAGGAACCGTCAAATGGTTCAGTGCCGAAAAGGGCTACGGATTCATCGCTGTCGACGGTCAGTCGCAGGACGTCTTCGTTCACCACACGGCGATCGACACGCAGGGTTTCCGCACCCTGAACGAGGGCCAGAAGGTCGAGTTCGACATCGTCCAGGGACAGAAGGGTCCCCAGGCCGATCACGTTCACCCCATCGACTGACGCCTCTTTCACCCCCATCAGCACCACCTGGAAACGGGTCCGCCTCGGCGGGCCCGTTTCGCTTGTCCGGTCTCGCTAGAGTGAGCCGCGGGCAGCCGCGCGGCGGCGTCCAAGATCGGTACCGGCGTTCGAAATTGAGGAGACGTCCATGGAAGTGAAGGTCGGCATCCTGCACGTGCAGCGCGAACTGACCCTTGAGACCGAGGAGGCCGCGTCGGCCATCCAGCAGCGGCTGACCGAGGCCCTCGCCAACGGCGGCGTGCTGCACCTCACCGACGACAAGGGCCGCTCCGTGCTGATTCCGGCGACCACGATCGCGTATCTCGACCTCGGCACCGAGCACGTGCGTCCGGTGGGATTCGGCGCCGTCTAGCACCACAGAGTAGGGTGGCCGGAGCGCACACCTGCGTGCGCCTCCGACCGCGCCGTTCTCGCGCAGCGGTCGGGACGTTCCCCGGGCCGGTTCTCGCGAGCCGGCGAGAAGCAAAGGCATCACCCTGACCGAGAACACCCTGCCCCAGGCAGACGACAAGCAGACCTTCTCCGATCTCGGAGTCCACCCCGACATCACGGCCGCGTTGGAGCGCGTGGGCATCCTCCACCCGTTCCCCATCCAGGCCCTGTCCATCCCGATCGCCCTCGCCGGCACCGACATGATCGGTCAGGCGCGCACCGGCACCGGCAAGACGCTCGCCTTCGGCATCACGCTGCTGCAGCGCATCCGCGTCCAGTCCGATCCCGAGTACGCCGACCTCAAGGCCCCCGGCAAGCCCCAGGCGCTCGTCATGACCCCGACCCGCGAGCTGGCCCTCCAGGTCGCCCGCGACCTCGAGGTCGCCGGCGCCGTCCGCGCCGCGCGCGTCCTCACCGTCTACGGCGGGGTCGGCTACGAGCCGCAGCTGGACGCCCTTCGTTCCGGCGTCGACGTCGTCGTCGGCACCCCCGGACGCCTCCTCGACCTGGTCAACCGCCGCGACCTGATCCTGTCGCACGTCAGCGAGCTGGTGCTCGACGAGGCCGACGAGATGCTCGACCTGGGCTTCCTGCCCGACGTCGAGCGGCTCATCGCCCGGACGCCCGCCGACCGCCAGACCATGCTGTTCAGCGCCACCATGCCGCCGGCCGTCATCGCGCTGGCCCGCATGCACCTGCAGCAGCCGGTCAACATCCGCGCCGAGGCGTCGGACGCCAAGGCGACGGTCCCCGACACCACCCAGGTCGTCTACCAGGCCCACGACCTCGACAAGCCCGAGATCGTCGGGCGGGTCCTGCAGGCCGAGGGCGTCGGCAAGGTGATGATCTTCACCCGCACCAAGCGCGCCGCTCAGCGGCTCGCCGACGAGCTGGTCGACCGCGGCTTCGACGCGGCGTCCATCCACGGCGACCTGTCGCAGGTGCTGCGTGAGAAGGCGCTGAAGAAGTTCCGCGACGGCAAGATCCAGGTGCTGGTCGCCACCGACGTGGCCGCCCGCGGCATCGACGTCGCCGGCATCACCCACGTCATCAACTACGAGTGCCCCGACGACGACAAGACCTACGTGCACCGCATCGGCCGCACCGGACGCGCCGGCAAGAAGGGCACCGCCGTCACCCTGGTCGACTGGGCCGACACCACCCGGTGGAAGGTCATCGACAAGACCCTAGAGCTCGGCCTCGACGCTCCCCTCGAGACCTACTCCACCTCCCCGCACCTGTACTCCGACCTCGACATCCCCGAGGGCACGAAGGGACGCGTTCCCGGGTCGGAGCCCAAGCCGCGCGAGGATCGCCACGGCGACCGCAAGGAGCGCAAGCGCGAGGAGCGGCCCAAGCGCGACCGCACCCGGCGGCGCTTGCGCGACGGCGTCCCGGTCGAATCCCGGGGTGGTGCGCAGCCCTCGGGCGACGCCGAGACGGTGGACGCCGAGGGTGCGGTCGCCGAGGCCGGGTCCGCCGAGAAGCACGCTCACAAGGAGCACAAGCGGCACGGCCACAAGCACGACGCCCCGAAGGACGAAGCCGGGAGCGAGACCGCGTCCGAGGACGGCAGTGACGGTCCGGCGTCCGACGACGCCACGGACGCCCCCCGTCGCCGGCGGCGCCGTCGTGGCGGACGCGGGCGCGGTGGCAAGGCCGAGGGGGCGTCCGAGGCGACGCCCATGCCCGCGACCGAGGTCTGAACCCTGCGCTCTGTCCGGTGCGGCCCGGTTCTGATGACCGGGCCGCGCGGCTGACGCCGAAGGACGCCTACAGCAGGATCGTGCGCACCGGCGCCAGCAGGCCGACGCGGTCGTAGACGCGGGCCACAGTCTTCGCCGCCACCGCACCGGCGCGCTCGGCGCTGTGCGCGAGGATGCGGTCGAGTTCGGCGGGGTCATCCAGCAACTCGAGCGTCCGGGCTCGGAAGGGCGCCGTCTTCTCGACGAGCACCTCGGCGGTCTCGGCCTTGAGGTGGCCGTACAGCTTGCCGGCGAAGTGGTCCTCGAGCTCGGGGATCGGCGTCCCCGACAGCACCGAGTTGATCGTCAGCAGGTTCGATACGCCGGGCTTGTTCTCGGGGTCGTAACGGACGACGGTCTCGTTGTCGGTCACGGCCGACTTGATCTTCTTCGCGTTGCGGGACGGCTCGTCGAGCAGGTTGATCATGCCCGCCTCGGAGCTCTGCGACTTACTCATCTTCTGCGTGGGTTCCTGCAGGTCCATGATCTTGGCGCCCTGGGCGACAATGTAGGGCTCGGGCACCCGCAGCGCCTTCTTGTAGCGCGTGTTGAACCGCTCGGCCAGGTCGCGGGTGATCTCCAGGTGCTGGCGCTGGTCCTCCCCCACCGGCACGTACGCCGCGTCGTACAGCAGGATGTCCGCGGCCATCAGCACCGGGTAGGTGAACAGCCCGACGTTGGCGTTGCCGCCCTTGGCGACCTTGTCCTTGAACTGGGTCATCCGACTCGCCTCGCCGTAGCCGGTCAGGCACGCCAGCACCCACATCAGCTGGGGATGCTCGGGCACGTGGCTCTGCACGAACACCGGAGAGCGCTCGGGGTCGACGCCGGCCGCGATGTACTGCGCGGCGGTCAGCCGCGTGCGCCTGCGGACCAGCTTCGGGTCGGTCGGCACCGTGAGCGCGTGCAGGTCGGCCACGAAGTAGTAGGCGTCGAAGTCGTCCTGCAGGTGCACCCAGTTGAGCAGCGCCCCGAGGTAGTTGCCCAGGTGGAGGGAGTCGTTCGTCGGCTGCATCCCGGACAGGATGCGCTCGCGCCGGGCCTTGGGCTCGGCGGCAGGCTGGTCGTTCATGGTGCTCCGGTTCGCTCAGGGACGCCTCGGCGGGCAGCGAAACGGCCGCCTGGGAGACGGCCGGGTTGTGGGGGGTTCGAAAGGTGCCGGCCGTTACGGCCGCCACCAGCCAAGTCCCGTATGCATGGGCGTCAATCTAGCAGCCCCGGACGCCGTCCCCCGCGGTCGGCGATCAGGGCGACGAGCCGCTCGTAGACGGCCGGCTCGGTGGTGCATGAGCCCAGGGAGAAGCCGGCCTTCTTGCCGGCCCCGTGGTAGTCGGACGACCCCGTCGCCAGGACGCCGAGGCGTCCGGCCAGCGAGTGCAGGGCGGCCCGCTCGGCCGGGGTGTGGTCGGGGTGGTCGGCCTCGACGCCGTCCAGGCCGTGGTCGGCGACGAGTTCGGTCAGGTAGCGCTCGGGCAACTCGTGGCGTCCGCGCCGCGACCACGGGTGGGCGATCACCGCCACCCCGGACGCTCCCCGCACCAGCGCGATCGCCCGCTCCAGGGGCGTCGCGTAGCGGTTCACGTAGGCGGGCCTGTCGTCGCCCAGCCACTTCGCGAACGCCTCGTCGCGGTCGCGGACGTAGCCCCTGGCGACCATCGCGTCGGCGACATGGGGGCGTCCGATCGAGGAGGCGTCCTCGGCGAACGCGGCCACCTCGGCCTCGGTCAGCGGCATGCCGAGCCCGGCGAGCCGGGCGAGCATCGCCGGCGTCCGGTGTTCGCGACCGTCCCCGATGCGTCGCAGCTCGGCCGCCAGTTCGGGCTCGTCCGGGTCACAGCCGTAGCCGAGCAGGTGCACCGAGTGCCCGTCCCGTTCGGCGGACATCTCGACGCCGCCCAGGAAGCCGATCCCGAGTGCGGACGCCGCCGCGCACGCCTGCTCCAGGCCGTCGAACGTGTCGTGGTCGGTCAGGGCCACCACGTCGAGGCCGGCCGCCACCGCGAGCGCGATGAGGTCGGCGGGGGCGTCCAGGCCGTCGGAGACGGTGCTGTGGGTGTGCAGATCGATCCGCATGCCGGCGATTCTGACATGCGGACGATCCGCGTCGGTCCGCCCCAGACGCGAAAACTCCCTGCTCGCCGCCCGAAACACCGCCGACTGGCGGCGCATCCGGGGTCGCGCAGGGAGTCTCCGCTACATCCCGATCAGGCGAGCATCGCCCGCAGCGTCCGCAGGGCGACCGACAGCTTGGCCAGGTCGGCCTTGCCCTCGCAGACGTCCTTCAGCGTGCGGAGTTCGCCCTCGGCACCATCGATCTTGTGCAGCCAGATTTCGACCGCCGTCGCGGGATCGCACTCGCCCGGCGCCGCGGCGAGCACCGCGCTCGTGAGATCGGTCTCCAGGCGCTGCAGGTCGTCGCGGGTGGCGGCCTGGGCCATCAGGTCCCAACGGCCCGTCACCGGCAGCTCGCCGACGCGGTCGAACAGCACGTCGAGGCCGAGGGTGTGGGCGGTCTTGAACATGATGCGCGCGACCTCCATGACGTCCCGGCCGGCCTTGGCCGCCGTCTGGACGATCGGGAGCGCCATGTGCCCGTACCTGGCCCAGGCGGCCGCCTTGGCCAGGTCGGGGGCGACGCCGCCGGCGAGGAACTCCTCCCGCTGGCGTTCGAAGCCTTCGCGGTGACGCGGGCTGAGCAGGTCGGTCATGCCGGCCAGCACCGTCTGGACGCCCTCGGAGAAGAACGCCGACTCGGTCTTGATGTCGAGGGTGCCGCGGCGGTTGTTGAGCAGCCAGCGGGTGGCTCGCTCGACCATCCGTCGGATCTCGACGCGGATCGCCGCGTCGCACACCGGGTCCACCCCGGCCGCGGGCATGCCCAGCTCGAGCTTGGCGACCTGCAGGATGTTGCGGGCGGCCAGCTGCGCGCGGACGATCTGCTCGATGCCCGAGCTCGTCTCCTCAGACAGGCGGAAGAAGCTCGTGATGCCCTGGCTGTTGACGAACCGGTTCACGGTCACCGTCGCCACGATCTCGCGGTGCAGCCGGTGCTTCGGCATCTCGTCGGAGTACCGCTCGCGCAGCGCCTTCGGGAAGTAGGTGATCAGCCGGTCGGCCAGGTACGGGTCGTCGGGCAGGTTCGACTCGAGGATGAGGTCGGCCAGCCAGATCTTCGTCCAGGCGAGCACCGAGCACAGCTCGGGACGGGTGAGGCCGCGGCCCTCGGCGATGCGCTGCTCCATCTCCTTCGAGGACGGCAGGCTCTCCAGGGCACGGTCGAGGCGACCATGGGCGTCCATGACCTTCATCCAGGCCTCGTGCGACGGCGCCATGAAGCCGCTGCGGTAGGTGGAGCAGGCCAGCGCGATGTTCTGGTCGATGTTGTGCGCAAGGACCAGCTTGGCCACGTCGTCGGTCATCGACGCGAGCAGTTCGTTGCGCTCCTCGACGGTGAGGCGTCCGGCGGCCACCTCGGCCTCCAGCAGGATCTTGATGTTCACCTCGTGGTCGGAGGTGTCGACGCCAGCCGAGT
>DAIRTI010000009.1:0-46333 GCA_036803965.1 Propioniciclava sp. | reverse complement strand
TATCGAGGGTGTCGGGCCCCTCGACCTGACCACGCTGCGCAGATTCCTGGGCCATTCCCAGGTGACGGTGAAGCCGGTGGTGGATCTGAACACGATCCCGCCGGTCGACCACTACGAAGTCCCCGTCCGGCTCCGTCAACATGTCCTGGCGCGGAACCCGGTCGAGGCGTTCCCGTTCTCGGCACGCCCCGCCAGCGGCTGCGACCTCGACCACACCATCCCGTATGACTGGACCACCCCGGAAGGCACCGAGCAGACCCGCGCCGACAACCTCGGACCCCTCTCCCGACGGGTGCACCGAGCCAAGACCGCCAGACTCTGGCAGGTCGAACAATGGCAACCCGGCTGGTACACCTGGACCAGCCCCCACAGCTTCCAATACGAAGTCGGCCCCTACGGCACCACCGCACTCGGCCGCCCCCAACCGCGAGGTGAGTACGACGACTACGACGAGCACGCCTCGCACGACCACCACGACCAAGGTGACGCCAGGGACAGCGACCTCGACGACAGCGGCAACGGGGACAGCGGCAACGAGGACGGTGGCCACGAGGACCAGCCCTGACAGCTGTCCGCTGTCGTGCTCACCGTTTCGAGCCGGGTGGACGGACTGCGGAACCGCACGTCGCCCAAACGTGATCGAGCCAGGAAACCCAGCCGGGAACAACACCCCGGAACGGACCTCCCACGCCACGCGCTGACTGCACCAGCGTGGGAGCGGAGGGAGCGGGGCCGCGTCAGGGTGCGGACGGGCATTGCGGAGCCGGAGGACGCCTGCGGCGTCCGGCGCAGCAGGGCGGGACGCGGCCCCGCCCCCGCAGCGAAACCCAACCATGGCCAAGGCTGCGGGCCCCAACGCGCACTGATCCCGAAGAAGACCGTCTCAGGCGTAGCAAGACGGGACGCGGCCCCCGCCCCCGCAGCGAAACCCAACCAAGAGGGGGTTCAGCGACCGGTCGCCTCGGCCACCGACAGCTTGGAGGCCAGCGGGTGGTCCGGGGGCAGGGTGAGTAGGGCCTCGGCGCCGTCGAGGCCGTTCCCGCGCGGCGGCACGTCACGAAACCCGGGCGCCAGGCGACTCAGGGCGTCCAGGCAGGAGGAACGGACGGCGTCCGAGCGGAAGACGCTGCCGACCAGGCAGACAACGGGCCGGTCCAGCCCGGCCACGCGCGCGGCGGTGGCGGCCGAGAGAGCCAACTCCTCCCCAGCCCGCGCGCAGATGCGTCCAGCGACACCGTCGGACGCCGCGAGGTCCGAGACGGCGGCGGCGAAGGAGGCGACGAGCCGCACCCGGTCGGGATCGGTCTGCAGCTCGATGTAGGCCTGGTCGAGCCGAGGGAAGCGGGCGCCCACGACGCCCGACAACAGGGTGCCAGGACCCCGTCCGTCGAACGCGCGCATGACGGCGTCCAGGGCCTCGCGGCCGATCCAGTAGCCGCTGCCGGCATCGCCCATGATGTTGCCCCAGCCGTCGACGCGGGCCATCCGGTCGGCCCCGACGGCGAGCGTCACGACGCCGGTGCCGGCCGCCACCACGACCCCCCGCTCGGGACCCAATGCCCCTAGATACGACGTGATCGAGTCGTGGGCCAGCACGACCCGCCGCACGCCGGCCGCCGCGCAGAGAGCGAGGAGCCGCCCGGGATCGTCCTCGGCCTCGGTGAGTCCGGTGGTCCCGACGGCGACGGTGGCGAACGGCCCGGCCTCGCGCGCGGCGGCCAGGACGGCGTCCGCCAGTTGCGGTAGGACGCCGACGTTCGTCCGGACGCCGGGGTAGGTCCGCGCGAACGTCACCCCGCCGCCGGCCCGCACCTTGATGCCCGTCTGGCCACCGTCGACGGCCAGCGAGGGGAGCCCGGCTTCGTCCGAGACGCTCACGCGCGGATCAGGCCCAGCACCTCGTCGCGCAGTTGGGCCATCTCGTCACCCGTCGGCGCCTCGACGTTCAGCCGAACCAGCGGCTCGGTGTTGGACGGCCGCACGTTGAACCACCACCCCGGACCCGCCACGGTCATGCCGTCCAGGAAGTCGAGGCTCACGCCCGGACGCCCCTCGAACGTGGCCCGCACGCGCGCGATCGCACCCGGGGCGTCCGAGACCTTCGAGTTGACCTCGCCGCTGGCCACGTACACCTCGTAACGCCCGACGAGCGACGACAGCGTCGTGCCCGCGGGCGAGCCGCCCAGGGCCGCCAAGACGTGCAGCGCCGCGAGCATGCCGGAGTCGGCGTTCCAGAAGTCGGCGAAGTAGAAGTGGCCCGAGTGCTCGCCGCCGAAGACGGCGCCGGTCTCGGCCATCGTCGCCTTGATGAACGAGTGCCCGACCTGGGTGCGCACCGGTACGCCCCCGTGTGCCGAGACGATCTCGGGCACCGACCGCGACGTGATCAGGTTGTGCAGGATCGTCGCCCCCGGGTGCCGCGCCAGCTCGCGGACGGCGATCAGCGCCGTGAGCGCCGACGGGTCGACCGGACGCCCCCGCTCGTCGACCACGAAGCAGCGATCGGCGTCCCCGTCGAAGGCGAGCCCGAGATCGGCCCCTTCGGCGACGACCCGCTCGGTGAGGTCGACCAGGTTCGCCGGGTCGATCGGGTTCGCCTCGTGGTTCGGGAACGTCCCGTCGAGCTCGAAGTACATGGGCACCACGGTGAGCGCCGGGTGCGCCAGCACGACCGGCACCGTCAGCCCCGCCATGCCGTTGCCCGCGTCGACGACGACCTTCAGCGGCCGGATGCCCGCCAGCGGCACCAGGGTCAGCAGGTGGGCGGCGTAGGCGTCCAGCATCGGACGCTCGGTCACCATCCCGCGCACGACCCCAGCGGGCGCCGGCACCGGCTCGGCCACCAGCTCACGGATCGTCGCGAGCCCCGTCTCCGCGCCCACCGGCACGGCGCCGGCCCGGCACATCTTGATGCCGTTGTAGCGCGCGGGATTGTGGCTGGCGGTGAACATGGCGCCGGGCAGGCCGAGGCTGCCGGACGCGAAGTAGAGCAGGTCGGTGCTGGCGAGCCCGATGTCGATGACGTCGACGCCCTGGGCCGTCACGCCCCGCTCGAAGGCCTCCGACAACTCGACCCCCGAGGGACGCATGTCGCGTCCGAGCACGATCGCGCCCGGCCCCCCGTCCCGCGAAGCGGCGCCGACGACCACCGCGAACGCACCCCCGACGCGCTCGGCGAGTTCGGCGTCCAACTGATCGGGATAAATGCCGCGGACGTCATACGCCTTGATGATCGCCGCGAGATCGCGCTCCATGGGCGGCAAGCGTAGTGGACGCCGTTGGCGCGAGTCCCTGCCCGGCCGGTGCCGTCAGCCCGCCGCCGCCTCGGCCCGCAGCTGCTCGGCCAGCGCCTCGCGGCGGACGGCCTGCTCGACCGGGTCCGGAACGGGGAGCGAGGCGATCAACCGCTTGGTGTAAGGGTCCTGCGGGTCGGTCATGATCTGGTACGACGGACCGACCTCGACGAGGCGTCCGCGGTACAGAACACCGACCCGGTGGGCCAGCGAGTCGACGACGGCCAGGTCGTGGCTGATGAACAGCGACGCGAACCCGAACTCGGCCTGCAGCTGCCGGAACAGCTCCAGCACGGTCGCCTGCACCGACACGTCGAGGGCCGAGGTGGGCTCGTCCGCGATCAGCAGCTGCGGGTTGAGGGCCAGCGCCCGGGCGAACGAGACCCGCTGCCGCTGCCCGCCCGAGAGCTCGTGCGGGAACCGGCGTGCGTAGGTCGCCGGCAGCTCGACCGCCTCCAGCATCGACGAAACCCGCGCCCGCCGGTCGGACGCCGACAGCTCCGGCGCGTGCACCTCGAGCGGCTCGGCGATGCACTCCCCGATCGTGAGCTGGGGATCGAAGCTGGTCGCCGGGTCCTGGAAGACGAAGCCGATCTTCTTGCGCAGCGGCTTGAAGGTGCGCTCCTTGTACCCCAGCATCTCGTGGTCGAAGATCGTCAGCGAGCCACCGGTGACGGCCTCCAGGCCGGCCATGGCGCGTCCGATGGTGGTCTTGCCCGACCCGGACTCCCCCACCAGGCCGAACACCTCGCCGGCGCGGATCGTGAAGTCGACCCCCTGCACCGCCCGGAACGGAGGCGACCCGAGGCGTCCGGGATACGTGATCTCGAGCCCGCGCGCGACGACGACGGGCTGGGCGGCGTCCAGCTTGGCCCAGTCGGCCTCGGTGAGGTCGCGCGACGGCGACGTGACGCCGATGCGCGGCACCGCGGCCAGCAGCTTCTTGGTGTAGTCGGCCTGCGGGTTGGCGAACAGGTCGCGCGAGAACTTCCGCTCGACCGTGCGGCCCTGGTACATGACCAGCACCGAGTCGGCGAGGTCTGCGACGACCCCCATGTTGTGCGTGATCAGGATGATCGAGGTGTTGTAGCGGTCGCGGATGTCGCGCAGCAGCTGCAGGATCTCGGCCTGCACGGTCACGTCGAGGGCGGTCGTCGGCTCGTCCGCGACGATGATCTTCGCGCCCATCGACAGCGCCATCGCGATGATGATGCGCTGCTTCTGGCCGCCCGAGAACTCGTGCGGGAACCGGTTGATGCGCTTCTCGGGCTCGGGGATGCCCACCAGCCGCAGGGCCTCGACGGCCTTGGCCTTGAGCTCCTTCTTGGACAGCTTCGGGTTGTGGGCGCGCAGCCCCTCGCCGATCTGCCACCACACGGGGAACACCGGGTTGAGCGCGCTGGAGGGCTCCTGGAAGACCATCGCGGCCTCCTTGCCCCGGATGCCGCGCAGCTGGGCCTGCGACATCGTCACGACGTTCGAGCCCTCGACGAGAACGACGCCGGACGCCGTGGCGGTCTCGGGCAGCAGGCCCAGGATCGTCCGCGCGGTGACGGTCTTGCCCGAGCCCGACTCGCCGACGATCGCGAGGATCTCGCCGGGGTCGAGGTACAGGCTGACGCCGTTGACGGCGTCCACGTCGCCGTGGTCGGTGACGAAGCTGACGCGCAAATCGCGGATGTCGACGCGGGCGTCCTGGCTCGGCGTCAGGTCGGGGACGGCGGTCATGCGGTCACCTCCTGGGCGTTGGACGCCGATGGTGCGGTCGCCGCGCGCCGCGACCGCCGCCGGGTGCGCAGCCGCGGGTCGTTGAGGTCGTTCATCGACTCGCCCACCAGGGTCAGGCCGAGCACCGACAGCACGATGGCGACGCCGGGGAAGACGGCGGTCCACCAGATGCCGGCCGTCACGTCGGACAGCGACCGGTTGAGGTCGTAGCCCCATTCCGCCGCAGACGTCGGCTCGATGCCGAAGCCCAGGAAGCCGAGGCCGGCCAGCGTCAGGATCGCCTCGGACGCGTTGAGGGTGAAGATGAGCGGCAGCGTCCGGGTGGCGTTGCGGAAGATGTGGCCGAACAGGATGCGTCCGAACGGGGCGCCGATGACCTTGGCCGACTCCACGAACGGCTCGGCCTTGAGCCTGATCGTCTCGGCCCGGATCACCCGGAAGTACTGCGGCACGAACACGACGGTGATCGAGATCGCGGCGCTCAGGATGCCGCCCCACGCCGACGAGCGCCCGCCGCTGATCACGATCGACATGACGATCGCCAGCAGCAGCGACGGGAACGCGTAGATCGCGTCGGCCAGCATCACCAGGACGCGGTCGACCCAGCCACCCAGGTAACCCGAGATCAGGCCGACGAGCACACCGAGGAACAGCGAGAACACGATGGCGGCGGCGATGACGGCGACGGCCGTCCGGGTGCCCCAGATGACGCGCGACAAGACGTCGAAGCCCGAGACCGTCGTGCCCCACAGATGCGCCGCCGACGGCGGCTGCTGGGTGCCGAACGGGCCGGCGGCGTCCTGGGTCTGCGCCCAGGAGTACGGGGCGATGAGCGGCGCGAACAGGGCCGTCAGCAGCAGGAGCGCGGTCAGCGCGAGGCCGGCGATCAGCATGCCCCGCTGCAGTCCGTGCGAGCGGCGGACGTCGGCGACGATCGGCAGCCGCAGGTACCAGGGATCCCGGCGGTCGGCGAGGGGGACGAGGTCGGCCATCAGTACCTCACTCGGGGGTCGATCAGTGCGGCGACGACGTCGACCACGAAGTTCGTGACCGCCACGATGACCGCGATCATCATGACGATGCCCTGCACCGCGACGTAGTCGCGCGCGGACATGTACTGGGCCAGCTGGAACCCGAGACCCTTCCACTCGAAGGTCGTCTCGGTCAGCACCGCGCCGCCCAGGCTCATCGCGATCTGCATGCCCATGACGGTGATCACGGGGATGAGTGCGGGCCGCAGCGCGTGGGTGCGCACCAGGCGGGTCTCGCTGACGCCGCGCGAGCGGGCCGACTCGACGTACTGCCGCTCGAGAGTTCCGATCAGGTTGGTTCGGACCAGCCGCAGGAACACGCCGCCGGTCAGCAGGCCGAGCGCGATGGCCGGCAGCACCGCGTGGCTGAGCACGTCCAGGATCAGCGAGGGGCTGCCGAGCCTCAGGGCGTCCAGGAGGTAGAAGGGGCTCGGGTTGGTGATCGTGCCCATCTGCACCTCGCCGGAGGTGGAGATGCGTCCCGACACCGGCAGGACGCCCAGGTAGATCGAGAACACCAGCTTGAGCACTAGGCCGATGAAGAAGACGGGCGTCGCGTAGCCGAGGATGGCGAACACGCGCAGGACGGCGTCCGGCCACTTGTCGCGCTTGTGTGCGGCCACCATGCCGAGAGGGACGCCGATGGCGAAGGCCACGATCAGGGAGTAGATGACGAGCTCGGCGGTGGCGGAGCCGTAGGTGGTCAACACGTTGATGACCGGGCGGTTGTCGGTGAAGGTGTTGCCGAAGTCGCCGCGGACGATCTTGCTCAGGTAGTCGAAGTACTGCACGATCAACGGCCGGTCGTAGCCGGCAGCGTGGACGCGCTCGGCCAGTTGATCGGGTGGGAGGCGGCCTCCCATGGCGGCGGTGATCGGGTCGCCGGTCATCCGCATGAGGAAGAACACGGTCGTGACCAGGATGAAGATGGTCGGGAAGATCAGCAGGAACCGGACGCCGATGTAGCGCCCGAGGCTGCCGCCGCGCCGGGCTGCCGGTGCGGTGCCCGGGACCGCCGCCTCCTGGGACGGATCGGGCGGTAGGACAGGCTCGTCGAGCGTGTCGGCGGGCGCGAGTGCGTCGGTCATGTGACTCCCTAGGCCGGACGCCGGCCGGACGGACGCGCTGGGCGTCGATCCGGCCGGCGAACGGGACTGCTTACTTGCTCAGGACGCCGAGGCGGAACTTGAAGGAGGCGTCCAGCGTGTCGCCGGTGCCCTTCACCGCCTTGGCCGACACCGCGATCTGCTTGCCCTGCAGCAGCGGGAGGGTCGACAGGTCCTTGACGAGGATCGCCTCCAACTGCTGGAAGATGGCCTCACGCTTGGTCTTGTCGGGCTCGACGGCCTGCTGGGAGATCAGCGTCTGCACCTCTGGGTTGTCGTAGTGGTTCACGAGGAAGTTGTTCTTCGCGAAGAACGGCGTCACGTAGTTGTCGGAGTCGCTGTAGTCGGGGAACCAACCGAGCTGGTAGATGGGGTAGACGTCGGCGCGACGGTCCTTGGAGTACTGCACCCACTCCGTGGACTGCAGGTCGACCGTGAACAGTCCGCCGTTCTCGAGCTGGCTCTTGACCGCCGCGTACTCGTCGCCGGAGCTCGGGCCGTAGTGGTCGGGGTTGTACTGGATGTTCAGCTTGACAGGCGTCGTGACGCCCGCAGCCGCGAGCACCGCCTTGGCCTTGTCGAGGCTGGGCTTGCCGGTGCCGTCGCCGTACGCGGCCTTCAACTGCTCGGACGAGCCGGTGAAGCCGGACGCGATGTGGCTGAACAGCGGCTGGTAGGTGTCCTTGTAGACCTGGGTGGCGATTGCCTGCCGGTCGACCAGGTGGGCCATCGCTTGCCGGACTGCGGTCGCCTTCGCGGCGTCCGGGGTCGCGGTCTTCGTGCCGAACGGCATCGTGTCGAAGTTGAACACGATGTAGCGGATCTCGCCGCCCGGGCCCTCGGCGATCTGCACCTTGTCGTTGGTGCGCAGCGACGCGATGTCGGTGGCCGACAGGCTGCGGTAGGCGACGTCGATGTTGGCCTGGCTGATGTCCAGCTTGAGGTTGTTCGAGTCGGCGTAGTACTTCACGTTGACCGTGTCGTTGGCCGGCGCCCCGAGCATGCCCTTGTAGCCGTCCCACTTCTTGTAAGAGATCAGCTGGTTGAACGTGAACGTCTCGATCGTGTACTGGCCCGCCCACGGCTTGGCCTTGACGAGGTCGTCATTGGTCATGACCTTGTCGGCCGGGTAGACCTCTTCGTCGACGATCGGGCCTGCGGGCGAGGAGAGGATCTGCGGCCAGATCTGGTCGTTGGCCGTCTTCAGGTGGAACACGACGGTCGTCGGATCCTTGGCCTCGGTCGAGTCAAGGTTGCCGAGCAGGGACGCCGGACCGTTGGGATCGTTGATCTTGACCTGCCGGTCGAAGGAGAACTTGACGTCGGAGCTGGTCAGGTCGTGGCCGTTGGCGAACTTGAGGCCCGACTTCAGCTTGACGGTGTACTCGGTCGGGCTGGTGAACGACGCGGACTCCGCCAGGTCGGGCTGCGGAGTGGTGTCCTTGGCGCCGGGCTTGGTGTTCATCAGGAAGCCGAACACCTGGTTCATGACGAAGAACGAGCCGTTGTCGTAGCTGCCGGCCGGGTCGAGGACCGTGACCTTGTCCGTCGTCCCCAGCGTCAGCGTCGCTCCGGTCGAGCCGCCGCCCGTGGCGCCCGTCGTCGGGGACGTGGTGGTGGCGCAGCCGGCCATCAGCGTCGCAGCTGCGGCCAGTGCGAGGGCGGACGTCACAGTCCGCTTGGTGGGCCTGCTCAAGGGTTCCTTCTCTCACCCAGGGCCTCGAGCGTGAGCGCCTGTGGCGGGGCGAGGGTGCTGCTCAGTGTTCGATGCCTTACTTGCCCCCGGCGATCACCGGGTGCGTGAACGTTACCCCTTGCACCCTCGCGTTCCCAAGGGCGGTTTGCCGCCTGCAGCACGGTCGGCCACCGGCGGCTCCCCTACTCGACCCCGGAAACGAGTCAGGGTCTGTCACAGCGATCCCACAGCGAGCGCCCATTGAACTGTCAGCGCCTCCGGCTGAACTAGAGGCAGCGAACCCACAGGGGGATCGACAGAGGTGGTGCACGATGGCTGACCAGGTATCCGGCAACGGCGTTCCGGACGCGTTCGCGCGTCCCGGGCAGACGCCCGTTCCGCAGGACCCGACGTCCGCGCAGTTGAGCCAGTTCCCGGCTCCGGACGCCGGCGCGCGTCCCTACGACGTGCGGTCGGACGCGTCCCCCGGTTCCTCGTACGCCGCCTACACCCCGCCTGCCGCGGCGTCCGGTGCGGCGCAGCAGTCGCCGTACGCGCAGCAGGCCCCCGGTCAGCCGTACGGGACGCCCTACGGCCAGCCGTACGCGGGCCAGGCCTATGCCCAGCAGTCCTACGCGCAGCAGCCCTATGGCCAGCAGCAGTACGTGCACCCGGCAGGCGGCACCCAGACCCTCGGCGGCGCGACCGCGGTGGGTGGACGCCGACGCTCCGGGGCCCGCGGACGCCTCCTGGCCGGCGTCGGCGCGCTGGCCGCGGTGGCCGTGCTGGTCACGGCGTCCGGGTTCCTCAGCGGCGGCATCGCCACCACGACCCCGCAGACGGGCAGCCAGCCCGCGGCGTCCGCCCCGGCGCAGAGCGGGCAGAGCGGCAGCGGTCAGAGCGGGACGAGCAATGGCGGGTCGACGGGCGGCCAGTCGGGCTCAGGGCAGACGGGGACGGGCGCGGCGGCGTCCTCGACCCAGACCGACGCCACGCAGGCGCAGAGCAAGGGAGTCGTCCTCATCAACACCACCCTGACCAGCGGCTCCGCCGCCGGCACGGGCATGGTGATCGACGCGTCCGGGCTCGTGCTGACGAACTACCACGTCGTGCAGGGCAGCACGAAGGTCGAGGTCACGATCGCGTCCACCGACAAGACGTACACCGCGACGGTCGTGGGCCACGACGCCACCAACGACGTCGCGCTGCTGAAGCTCGACGGGGCGTCCGGGCTCGACACCGTGACGATCGACGACGACTCGGTCGCCGTGGGCGACACCGTGAGCGCGGTCGGCAACGCCAACGGTCAGGACTTCCTCAGCGCCGCCACCGGCCAGATCACCGACACCTCGGCGACCGTCACCGTCTCGAACGACAGCGCGTCCGGCAGCGAGACCCTGAAAGACGTCTACGAGACGAACGCTGCGGCGCAGCCGGGCGACTCCGGCGGCCCGCTGTTCGACTCCGAGACCGAGGTCACCGGCATGACGACGGCCGGCGAGCAGACCTACCGCGGCCCGCGCTCGGGCCAGGCCACGACCGTGACGAGCTACGCGATCCCGATCGCGCGGGCGCTGTCGATCGTGAAGCAGATCGAGTCCGGTCAGGAGACCTCGACGGTCAGCATCGGCGCCAACGCCTACCTGGGGATCATGGTGTCGACCAAGTCGACGAGCGGCTCGGCGGTCGTGTCCGACGTCACCGCCGGGACGCCCGCCGCCAAGGCCGGCATCACCGCGGGCTCGACGCTGACCGGCATCGGCGACACGAAGGTGTCGTCCCAGGCCGAGATCGCCGCCGCGCTCGCCGGGCTCAACCCCGGCGACACCGTGAAGGTCACCTGGACCGACTCGTCCGGCGAGACCCACTCGGCGCAGGTCACCCTGGCCGCCAGCCCGGTCAACTGATCCGGGCCGCGCGGTCGTGGGTGATGCCCGCGATCCGTAGCGGGGCGATGATCGCCAGGCCCAGCGCAAGCGTGGCCACGATGCCGAGGATGCCCCAGTCGACCCCGAGCAGCCGGGTGAACAGGCCGACCAGCGCCGGCGCGATGAAAGACGCGACGCGTCCGGTGGTGGCGTAGAGGCCGAACGTCTCGTTCTCCTCGCCGGCCGGGGCGAGTCGGGCCAGCAGCGTCCTGGACGCCGACTGCACGAGGCCGACCTGCGAGGAGATCACCAGGCCGCAGATCCAGAACGCCAGAGTGCTGTGCACGACGATCAGCACCAGGCCCGCCGCGATCATCACGACCAGTGCCCCGACGATGACTCGCTTCGGGCCGATCCGGTCGTCCAACCCCGAGAGCGCCCACGTGCCCACGAGCGCGATCACGTTGGCGGCGAGGCCGAACATGATGACCCCGGTGCGATCGAATCCGTAGGACGCCGCGGCGATCACGCCGCCGAAGCTGAAGACGGCCGTCAACCCGTCCCGGAACACCGCCGAAGCGATCATGAAGTGCAGCAGACCGCGCTCGTCGCGCCACATGCGCGCGATCCGTCGCCCGATGTCGCGGTAGGCCGCTCGCACGTCGAAGCGCTGCCGCTGCCCCGCGGGATGCCGGTTCGGGCCCCAGATCATGATCGGGAAGCAGAAGACCGCCATGAAGGCTGCGGAGAACAGCGCGACGGCCCGCACGTTGACCAATTCCTCGGACGGCAGGTGCAGGAAGCCACCGTTCAGGACGAACCCGAACAACACGATCACCAGGCACAACACCCCGCCGAGGTAGCCCGAGCCCCAGCCGATCGCCGACACCCGCCCGATGTTCTTGTCGTTCGAGATCTGCAGCAGCATGCCGTTGTAGAACACGCCCCCGATCTCCTGGACGATCACCGCGATCGCCAGCAGGGCGACGCCGAGCAGGAGGTAGTCGGGATGCGGCCGGACGAACCAGCCGCTCGCGATGAGGACGACCATGAGCACCGTCGCGACGGACAGCATCGCGCGCCGGCTGCGCGCGCGGTCCGCCCAGGCGCCCATCACGGGGGCCACTAGGGCCAGGACGATTCCGGTGAGCGTCTGGGCGTCCGACCAGGTCTGCTGGCCGGTGGTCGCGTCGGGGGCGACCGTCCCGGTCACGTAGACCGAGAACACGAACGAGATCATCACGGAGTTCAGCGCGGTGGCGCCGAAGTCCCACGACCACCAGGACCATCTCTCTCGGCGCGGCCCCGCCGCGGGGGACGCCGACCCGGCGTCGTTCGTCGCGCTCACACGCGCAGGCTAGTGGTTGGCATCCGGGCCGTCTGTAGGCCGGCCCCCGGCGTTCTCGCGCCAACGGCGTCCGGACGCCTCGGCAGCTCAGTCCTGCAGCTCCCGGGGCAGCCCGAAGGCGGTCTTCTCCTCGATCAGCACCTCTTCGACCGCCGGCGGGAAGCCGTGTCGCTCGAGGAACTCGCACACGCCCTGCACGAGCGACTCCGGGACGGACGCGCCGCTCGTGATGCCGATCCGGTCGACGCCCTCCAGCCAGGCGGGATCGATCTCGGACGCGTTGTCGACGCGCCGGGCGTCCCGTGCGCCGGCCTCCTTGGCGACCTCGACCAGCCGCACCGAGTTCGACGAGTTGGCCGACCCGACCACGATCACGAGGTCGGCGTCGCGGGCGACCTGTTTCACGGCGGCCTGCCGGTTCTGGGTCGCGTAGCAGATGTCGTCGCGCGAGCGGTCGGTGAGCAGCGGGAACTTCTGCCGGATGCGGGCGATCGTCTCGGCGGTCTCGTCGACCGACAGGGTCGTCTGCGTCAGGAACGTGACCTTCGACGGGTCGCGCACCTCGAGGGCGTCCACGTCCTCGGGACGCTCGACCAACGTGATCGACTCCGGCGCCTCGCCCGTCGTGCCCTCGACCTCTTCGTGGCCGGCGTGCCCGATCAAGACGATGTCGACACCCTTGGCGGCGAACTTCTTCGCCTCGTTGTGGACGCGGGTGACCAGCGGGCACGTCGCGTCGATCGTCTTCAGGCCGCGGGCGGCGGCGTCCGCGTGCACGCTGGGCGCGACCCCGTGCGCGGAGAACACGACCGTGGACCCGGCCGGCACGTCGCTCAGCTCGTCGACGAAGATCGCGCCGCGGGCCTCGAGGGCCTCGACGACGTGCCGGTTGTGCACGATCTGCTTGCGCACGTAGATCGGCGCGCCGTAGCGCTCCAGCGCCAGCTCCACCGTCGTCACGGCCCGGTCGACGCCCGCGCAATACCCTCGGGGGGCGGCCAGCACCACGCTCTTGTCGGTCATGGCGGCCAGTGTAGGTCGGGCGTCAGTCCGGTTCTGAGGTCGCCTCCCCGCCCCGCAGGGCTGTCGGTCGGACGCCGTAGGCTGGCGCCCGTGCCGCTCCAGTCCTCGCCCGAGCACCCGCAACCGCTGCGCGTGGTGATCAGTGCGCTGAAGGACTACGTGGAGCGCACCAACGCGATCTGGGTCGAGGGGCAGATCATCCAGCTCAACCGCCGGGCCGGCCAGGTGACGCAATTCCTGACGCTGCGCGACAAGCTCGCTGAGGTCAGCGTGAGCGTCTCGACGACGGCGGCGGTGCTGGACGCCGCGGGTCCGCTCGTCGAGGGCCAGCTCGTGGCCGCCTGGGTGCACCCCACGCTGTGGGCCAAGTCGGGCTCGCTCACGTTCGAGTGCCGCGACATCAGGCCGTCCGGCGAGGGCCGCCTGCTGGCCCACCTCGAGCAGACGCGGCGCCGGCTGCAGGCCGAGGGGCTGTTCGCGTCCGAGCTGAAGAAACGGCTGCCGGTGCTGCCGCGGCGCATCGGCCTGGTCACCGCCGAGGGGTCGGCCGCCGAGCGCGACGTCGTCGAGAACGTGCGCCGCCGCTGGCCAGCCGCGTGCTTTGAGGTGCGGTACGCGCCGATGCAGGGGGTCAACACCGCCCAGCTGGTGGCCGACGCCGTCGGCGTCCTCGACCGCATGCCCGAGGTCGACGTCATCGTGATCGCCCGCGGCGGCGGCTCGCTGGAAGACCTGCTGCCGTTCTCCGACGAGGGACTCGTGCGGGCCGTGTATGCCGCCCGCACCCCGGTCGTCTCCGCGATCGGGCACGAGGTCGACACGCCGATCCTCGACCTGGTGGCCGACCTGAGGGCGTCCACGCCGACGGACGCCGCGAAGCGCATCGTCCCCGACGCCGCCGCCGAGGCCGAGCACGTCGCCCAGGCGCGGGCGCGCATGGGCCGGGCCGTCACGAACCGGCTCGCCACCGAGCAGCGGCTGCTCGACGACCTGCGCTCGCGTCCCGTGTTGCGCGACCCGTCCGCGACGCTCGTCATCGCGTCCGAGCGGCTCGCCGACGTGACCGGACGCCTGAGCCGCGCCATCGGCGTCCGGCTGGAACGCGAGAGCGGCGAGCTGCGGCAGACGCTCGCGCGGGTGCGGGCCCTGTCGCCGCAGGCCACGCTGCAGCGAGGCTACGCGATCGTGACGACCGCCGACGGCGCGACGGTCACGAGCGTGGCCGACGTGGAGCCCGACGAGACGATCGTCGCCCGCCTGCTCGACGGCGACATCGCCGCCGCCGTCATCGACATCGAACCTGCCCGGTCGCCGGCCGGGCCCGTGGAAGCCGAGGAGCCATGAGCCAGAACCAGACCGACCCCGACGCGAACCTGTCGTACGAGGAGGCCCGCGACCAGCTGGTGGCCGTCGTGCGCGACCTGGAGTCGGGCAGCGTCCCGCTGTCGCAGGCCATGGAGCTGTGGCAGCGCGGCGAGCGCCTCGCGGCCGTGTGCCAGCGCTGGCTGGACGACGCCCGGGAGACCATCGAGCGGGCCAAGGGCGGGAGTGGGGCCGGGGGTGCCGGCGAGGCGTCCCGCTGAGCCCCCTGCTCGGCGTCCTACTCGTCGCGGGCGAGCTGCGTCAGCGTCGCGGGGTCGGTGATCTTGATCCGCTCGGCCTCCTGGGCGACGCCCAGCACGTGCTCGGCCTCCTCGATGCGTCGCCAGCCGTCGATGCCGACGGCCCGCACGCCGCGGGAGGCCAGGATCGCGTCCACGGACGCCGAGTGCCGGCCGAGGTCGGCTAGCACCTGCTCGGCGACCGCCTGACCCGAGCGCGCCATCGTGCCGAAGCCGCCGACCCAGCCGTTGGCGATCCAGCCGACCGCGTACTCGCCGGGCTGGATGATGCCGGCGGCGTCCATCACGCGGTGGCTCGCGGTCGGGATGACGCCGCGGCGGGCGTCGAAGGGCACGTCCCTGATCGGCAGGCCGCGGGCGCCGGTGGCGCGCAGCACCAGTTGGGCGGGGATCATGTCGTCGCCACCGGCCGAGACGAGGCGTCCGGCGCGGTCGAGCATCGTCCGCTCGGTGCGGACGCCGTCAATGTGGTCGAGGCCCCGCATCTCGAGGGGGCGCGTCCAGAACCGGACCCGCAGCCGCGCCTTGGCGCCGAGGATCTCCCGGGTCGCCGCGGCGCGCCAGATCGGCAACGCCTTGGCCGCCTTGCTGGTCAGACGGCTCTCGTCGACGTTCAGCGCCGCCCTGTCGAACCGGACGGCCACGCCCGGCAGGTTGAGCAACTCAGTCAGGTCGGGCGCCTTGAGCTGGCAGTCGCCCGGCCCCCGCCGGACCAGAATCGTCACGTCGCGCACCCGGTGGGAGCGCAGGTGCTCCAGCACCTCGCGCGGCATGTCGGTGGCGCGGAACTGGGCCGGGTCCTTGAGCAGCAGGCGGGCCAGGTCCATGGCGACGTCACCGAGGCCGACGATGACCGCGTTGAACACGCCGCTCAGGTCGAAGGCCGGAGCCTCGGGATTACCGGCGCACCATTCGGCGAACCCGCGTCCCGACCGGACGCCGGGCAGCGACTCCCCCGGCACGTCGAGCAGGCGGTCGGCCGGGGCGCCGGTGGCGTAGACCACCGCGTCGTAGGACGCCAGCAGGTCCTCGCGCGTCAGGTCGGTGCCGACGCTCACGCCTCCCATGAAGCGGACGCCGGGCACGTCGAAGAGGGTCGCGTAGCTCAGCAGGGTCTGCCGCGTCGAGACGTGGTCGGGCGCGACGCCGTAGCGCAGCAGCCCGAAGGGGGTCGGCCGGCGGTCGAACAGGTCGATCCGGACGCGCCCGGGGGCACCCTCCAGCAGCGCGGCAGCGGTCGCCAGCCCCGCCGGCCCGGCCCCCACGATGCCCACTCGAAACACGCCCACGGGCTGATCGGTCATGGAGCACAACCTACCCTCGCCCCAGCCGGCGCGGTGACGGCGAATGGGCCCGTCAGGCGCCGAAAGCGAGCGTCCCTGCGAACGCCTCCAGCGCCTCGTAGCCGAGGTCGCCGCTGACGATCGTCACCGCCTCGCCGTCGCGCCACACGAGCGCCCGGGTGCGGCCGTCCGCGGAGAGGTAGCGCTGCCAGGCGCGTCCGACGACCGTCGAGGTTCCGTCGGCGACGCCGGAGCGCGTCACGTCGGCGACGAAGGGCTCGGCCGCGGCGTCCCGCTGGTCGACGGCGAGGTACATCTGGGCCGGGCTGAGGTACCCGAGGGCGAACGTGTTGCCGCCCGCGGGCGTCCCGCCGACGCCTGCCTGGCCCTGCGGCGTCCAGCGGGCGCGGGTGCAGACCCAGCCGTCGGGCAGGTTCTGCGGCACGGCCGCCGGGAAGCCGGCCGCGGTCGCCGCCTCGATGACCGGCGTCGGGTCGATGACGTTGACCGGCGGGTCCGGGACGCGCTGGAACCATGCGACCGCCAGGAGCGCGGGCGCCAGCACCACCAGGATCGCGACGATCAGGTGGATCAGCGGCGGGTTGGGCCGGCGGCTCGCCATGCCGGCCATGATTGCATGGAGGCGTGAACGCACCGATCACCATCGCGCGCGCCGGGACGCCGCACGGCGAGGTGGCCCTGCGGCGACGCGGGTCCGGCGAGGGCGCGGTCGTCGAGTTGATCGTCAACGGCGTCTTCGCGATGGACTCGGCCGAGACGGCGTCCGAGATCGCGCTCGCCGACGCCGTCCTGCCCGAGCCGAACAGCCCGGACGCCGTCGGCGGCGGTCGCGTCCTGGTCGGCGGGCTGGGGCTGGGCTACACGGTCGGCCGCCTGCTGGACCGTGGGGCGTCCGAGATCGACGTCGTGGAACTGGCCGAGCCGCTGCTCGGGTGGGCCCGCGCCGGGGTGACGCCGCTGCTCGGACGGGTGGCGTCCGACCCGCGGGTGCGGCTGCACGCCGGCGACATCGCCGACTGGATCCTCACCCACGACGGCCCCTGGGACGCCGTCGCCCTCGACGTCGACAACGGCCCGAGCTTCCTGATCCACGACCACAACGCGCGCGTCTACTCATCGGACGCCCTGCGGACGTTCTGGACCCGCCTGGCGCCCGGCGGCGTCCTGGTGATCTGGTGCGAGGAGCGCTCACCCGACCTGCTGGACGCCCTGCGCGCCCTGGTGACCGAAGACGGGCCGGACGCTGCGGCGTCCGAACTGATCGTGCCGGTCGAGCGCGAGGGACGCCGCTTCGACTACGCCCTCTACCGCGCGGAGCGGCTCAGTAGCCGTACTCCTCCAGCAGGTCGGTGACGAGGGCGGCGATCGGCGAACGCTCCGAGCGGGTCAACGTGACGTGGCCGAACAGCGGGTTGCCCTTGAGCTTCTCGACGACCGCGGCGACGCCGTCGTGGCGTCCGACGCGGAGGTTGTCGCGCTGGGCGACGTCGTGGGTCAGCACGACGCGCGACCGCTGGCCGATGCGCGACAACACGGTCAGCAGCACGTTGCGCTCCAGCGACTGGGCCTCGTCGACGATCACGAACGCGTCGTGCAGCGAGCGCCCGCGGATGTGCGTCAGCGGCAGCACCTCCAGCAGCTGCCGCGACAGCACCTCGTCGATCACGTTCTTGTGGACGACCGAGCCCAGCGTGTCGAACACGGCCTGGCCCCACGGCGACATCTTCTCGACCTGGTCGCCGGGCAGGTACCCGAGCTCCTGGCCGCCGACGGCATACAGCGGCCGGAACACGATGACCTTCTCGTGCAGCCCGCGCTCCATGACCGATTCGAGCCCGGACGCCAGCGCGAGCGCCGACTTGCCCGTGCCCGCACGCCCGCCGAGGGAGACGATGCCGACGCTCGCGTCCATGAGCAGGTCGAGGGCGACCCGCTGCTCGGCTGAGCGTCCGTGCAGGCCGAACACGTCACGGTCGGAGCGGATCAGCCGCAGCGTCTTGTCGGCGTGGATGCGGCCCAGCGCGCTCGACCCGCCGCCGCGCGCGACGACCCCGGTGTGACACGGCAGCTCGTCGATCTCGGGGTTGGTCACGCCGCCGGAGTCGTAGAGGGCGTCGATCTCGGACGCCGTGAGCTCGAGTTCGACCATGCCCGTCCAGCCGACGTCGCGGGCCTGCTCGTGCTTGTACTCCTCGGCGGCCAGGCCGACCGAGGCGGCCTTGACGCGCAGGGGCAGGTCCTTGCTGACCAGGACGACCTCGCGTCCCTCGGCGCGGTAGTTGAGCGCGACGGCGAGGATGCGCGAGTCGTTGTCGCCCAGCCGGAAGCCCGGCGGCAGCACCTCGGGATCGGAATGGTTCAGCTCGACCCGGACCGTCCCCTCCAACTCGTTGACCGGGACCGACCGGTCGAGGCGTCCGTACGTTGTGCGCAGGTCGTCGAGGTAGCGCAAGACGACGCGGGCGGCGTGGCCCAGCTCGGGGTGGTGGCGCTTGGCCTCCAGCTCGTTGATGACCACCAGCGGCAGGACGACCTCGTGCTCGGCGAAGTGCTTGAGCGCCTGCGGGTCGGACAGCAGCACCGAGGTGTCGATGACGTACACCTTCTGGTCGGTGGCCCCGGAGGCCTCCAGGTGAGGCTCGACAAGGCTTTCGGTCCGGTGATTTCGTTCGGTGTCGAGCACGTCGGTCCTTCGTTCAGGGCCGAGCCCGATCCGTGCCCGGCCTCACCAATGGTTCAGCCGAGGGCACCCCGTGGGCGGTCAGGTCTCATCGAGATCCTCTCGGTCGCCGGACGCCGTGGGCGTCCGACGCGTTCACGGTAACCGGCGTTCCGGCGCCTCCCCGCGGCGCCACGCCGTGCCTAGGATCGCGCTCATGAGCATCGACCAGCGCCTCATCCTGCCCACATCGCCCCTCGCGCCGGCGGCGTCCGTGATCTCCGGCGACCACTACCGGATCACCGTCCTGACCGAACGGCTGCTGCGGCTGGAGTACTCCTCGACCGGGGTGTTCGAGGACCGCGCGACCCAGGTCGTGCTCGACCGCGACTTCCCGACGCCCGAGTTCACCGTCGCGCACAAGGGCGCGGGGCTGCAGGTGCGGACGTCCGGGCTGACGCTCGACTACGACGGCGGCGTCTTCTCCACCGGCGGCCTCGTCGTCACCCCGGTCGGCGGCGAGAGCTACCACCAGATCTGGCGCTACGGCGAGTTGCTGCACGACTGGAAGTTCCCGATCAACCTCGGGGGAACGGCCCGCACGCTCGACCTGGTCGACGGGCCGATCCCGCTGGAGCCCGGGCTCATGAGCACGATGGGCGTCGCCCAGCTCGACGACTCGGCGTCCCTCGCGCTCACCGCCGACGGCTGGGTCGAGCCCCGCCACGCCGAGATCGACCTCTACGTCTTCGCCTACGGCCACGACTTCTCCGGCGCGCTGCGCGACTTCTACCACCTCACCGGGCCCACCCCGCTGCTGCCCCGCTACGCGCTGGGCAACTGGTGGAGCCGCTACCACGCCTACACAGCCGACGAGTACGCCGAGCTGCTCGACCGGTTCGAGGCCGAGAACCTGCCGTTCTCGGTCGCGGTCATCGACATGGACTGGCACCACGTCGAGATCCCGGAGAAGTACGGCTCGGGCTGGACGGGCTACACGTGGAACACCGACCTGTTCCCCGACCCCGAGAGGTTCCTGGCCGACCTGCGCCGCCGCGGGCTGGCGGTCACCCTCAACATCCACCCGGCCGCGGGCATCCGGGGACACGAGGCGTCCTACGCCAGGATCGCCGCCCTGCGCGGGGTCGACACGGCGTCCGAGGAGCCCGTGGTCTTCGACATCGGCGACCCCGACTTCATCGCTCCCTACCTGGAGGAGATCCACCACCCGCTCGAGGAGCAGGGCGTCGACTTCTGGTGGATCGACTGGCAGCAGGGCCAGGCGTCCACGGTGCCGGGGCTCGACCCGCTGTGGGCGCTCAACCACTTCCACTACCTCGACAACGGACGGACGGGACGGCGTCCGCTGATCCTGTCGCGCTATGCCGGGCCGGGCTCGCACCGCTACCCCCTGGGCTTCTCCGGCGACACGATCACCACGTGGGAGTCGCTCGCCTTCCAGCCCTACTTCACCGCCACCGCCGCGAACATCGGCTACGGCTGGTGGAGCCACGACATCGGCGGCCACCTGTGGGGCTACCGCGACGAGGAGCTGACGGCCCGCTGGTTCCAGCTGGGGGTCTTCTCCCCCATCAACCGGCTGCACTCGACGAACAGCAAGTTCGCCACCAAGGAGCCGTGGATGTTCGACCGGCTGATCGAGCCGGTGCTGGCCGAGAGCCTGCGGCTGCGGCACCGACTGGTGCCCTACCTGTACACGATGAACGAGCGGGCGCACAGCCTGGGCGAGCCGCTCGTGCGTCCGCTGTACTACGCCGACCCCCGCTGGGAGACGTTCCTCGCGGCCAAGACCTCGTTCCTGTTCGGCACCGAGCTGCTGGTCGCGCCGATCACGAGCCAGCGTGACCTGCACACCAAGCACGCGTCGGTCGAGACGTGGCTGCCCCCGGGGCAGTGGGTCGACCTCTTCACCGGCCTGCGCTACGACGGCGGGCGGAAGATCCGCCTCCACCGGACGATCGACACGATCCCGGTGCTGCTGCGCGCGGGCGGCATCGTCCCGCTGACGGCTCCGGACGCCCTCGGCGTCGGCAACCCCGAGGCCCTGGAGATCGTCGTGTGCACCGGCGCGGACGGCCACTTCGATCTCTACGAGGACGACGACGCACGCCGTCCCCGGGTGGTGCGCACCCCGCTGACCTGGTCGGACGCCGACCGCACGCTCACCATCGGGCCCGCCGAGGGCGACGCGGGGGTCGTCCCAGCCACGCGGCGTTACACCGTGCGGATCATCGGGGTGGGGCCGGCCACCGCCGAGGGGCTGGCCAGCGGCTACGACGCGGCCACGTCCTCGCTCACCGTCGACGTGGGCGACGTCGCGACGGCGTCCGGCGCTGTCGTGCGCCTCGCGGGGGCCGCGCCAACGGCGTCCAACCGCGAACTGGAGCGGATCGAGGCGTTCCTGCTGCGCGCCGACATCGACGTGCAGGTCAAGGAGGGCCTGTGGGACGCCCTGGCGGCCGAGCCGTCGTTCGAGCGGCGGATGATGGTGCTGGAGGGGTTCGCACCGGAGCCGGCGCTGCGGGGGGTCATCGCGGAGATCCTGCTCGCGTCGCCTGAGCGGACTGACTGAACCGGGCCTTAACGTGCTGAACCGCCAGCCGCGGGGGGTCGGCTGGCGGTTCGCGCGCACGGCGTGGGCCATGGAGGTAACCCAACGCCCCATCTGCTTGGCTCGGGACCAGCGAGCCAGTCATGGATTCACCGCACCTCGAAGTTAGCCCGCCGCACAGGGTTTGCCCAGCGATTCCGGCTCGATCGGCACTTAAGGAGGAGAAGGTCAATACTTAAGTACTAGTACGGAGGCCTCCTGAGGGCGTTTGAGCCCCGTCGGAGGGGCGCCAAGGCCGGGGCATACTGGGGGGTCATGCGCTTCCGCAACCACCACGCGGGCTGCTGCGGCTTCAACCCCACCCGGCCCGACGGCACCGAATGGGACCACGTCCTGACCCTCCATGACGGCAGCACGGTCCACGCCGACACGGCGGCCGAGATCATCGAGGAGATCATCCCCGCCTACACGTCGTTCGACGACGCCGGGCGACTCGCCGCCCGGACGCGCCTCGCCGAGCGACTGGCGTCCGCGAGCCAGGAAGTGCGGATCAAGGCCGCGATCGCCCGCGGCACGATCGACCCCGCGGACGCCGGACACGCCGGGCTGGTCGATGTCCTGCGCGCAGACAAGGCCCAGAGCATGCTGCTGGAGACCGAGGACGCCCCGGGCGTCCCGGCGTCGTGGGTGCCGGAGACGATGCTGGTCCTCGTGGCGACGCGGTACTCCCCCCACACCGACTTCCCGCGGATCGAGGGCAACGTGGCCTACCTCGATCCGTCGAGCGACGAGGCGTTCCTCGCCTCGCTGACGCAGGCGCAGGTCTTCGACTACTGGACGAGCGGCGTCCACGCGCCTCAGCGGCCGTAGCGGCGCTCGCGGTCGGCGTACGAACGCAGGGCGCGCAGGAAGTCGACCCGGCGGAAGTCGGGCCACAGGGCCTCGCAGAAGTAGAACTCGCTGTGCGCCGACTGCCACATCAGGAAGCCCGACACGCGCTGCTCGCCGGAGGTGCGGATGACCAGGTCGGGGTCGGGCTGGCCGGCGGTGTAGAGGTGGTCGGCGATCTGGTCGATCTCGAGGGTCTCGGCGACGTCGGAGAGGCTGCGTCCCTTGGCCGCCTCGGCCTCGAGCAGCGAGCGGACGGCGTCCCTGAGTTCTGAGCGTCCGCCGTAGGCGACCGCGATGTTGACGTGCAGGCCGGGGGCGCGGGCCGTCCGCTCCTCGGACGCGCGCAGGTTCTCGGCGACCTCGGCGGGCAGGAGTTCGAGGTCGCCGACGATCTGGACGCGCCAACGCCCCGACGCCGCCAGGTCGCCCGCCAGCCCCTCGATGACGGCCAGCAGGGGACGGACCTCCTCGGCGTCCCGCAGCAGGTTGTCGGTCGACAGCACCCACAGCGTGACGACCTTGATGCCGACCTCGTCGCACCACTGGACGAACTGCTTGAGCTTGTCGGCCCCGGCTTGGTAACCGACCGTGAGCTCCTGGCCGGGCGCGTTGAGGCGGGCCCAGCGGCGGTTGCCGTCGGCCATGACCGCAATGTGCTTGGGCAGCCGCCTGGGGTCGATCTCGGCCAGCAGCCGCTGCTCGTAGGTGGAGTACAGGAGACCGGACGGCTTCAGCCTGTCTGCCCACTCGCGGGCGTTCTCCCTCCAGGGCATGGGGGCAGCCTAATGGCGCGTCCGGCCGCCGTCAGCGAGACCAGGGCGATCCCGCACCGGGGTCGGACGCCGGGTTGCGTCCGCTACGACCGGCGTCCGATCGGTCGTCAGGGCTTGGCCAGCAGGTCGAGGGGCTCGCCGGCCTGCAGGTGCGCGATGTTGGCCCGGACGGCCGCCTCGACGCCCAGCGGACGCCCACCGGCGACGTGCGGGGTGAGGATCGTGTTCGGGGCGTCCCACAGCGGCGAGCCTGTGGGCAGCGGCTCCGTGGCGAACACGTCGAGGGCGGCGCCGCCGATCGTGCCTGCGGTCAGGGCGGCGACGAGGGCGTCCTCGTCGATGCAGGTGCCGCGGCCGACGTTCACCACGAGCGAGGTCGGCTTGAGCAGGGCCAGGCGCTCGGCGTTCAGGACGTTTCGGGTGGCCGGTGTGCTGGGCAGCACCATGACCAGGACGTCGGTCTCGGGCAGCAGGCGCGGCAGGTCGTCCTCGGTGAAGCAGGGGTAACCGGCGCGCTCGCCGGCCGTCGATGCGATGCCGCGGACGCGGGCGCCCAGGGCCGTGAAGATCGGCGCCATGTTCTGGCCGATCGAGCCGAAGCCCCAGATCAGCACGTCGGTGTCGATGACGCTGCCGAGCCGGTCGGGCGTATGCAAGGGACGGAAGCCGGGACCGTCCCAGTCGTGGGCGTTCTGCTTGATCAGGTAGTGGGGGAGGCGGGTCACCAGCGCCAGGGTGAGCGCGACGGCGTGCTCGGTGACCGTCCGATCGTGGAAGCCGCGGCCGACCGTGATCTGGACCCGTTCGGGCAGACCCGCGGCCAGCAGGGCGTCCGGGCCGGCGGTCATCGCCTGCACCCAGCGCAGGTTCGGCATGGCGGTGGCGAACTGGCCGAGGTTGTCGGCGGCGAAGCCCCAGACGACCGCGGCATCGGCGTCCAGCAGTTCGGTGGGCACGGGGGCGTCCGGGTCGTAGGAGGCGACCTCGACGCCCTCGGGGGCGGGGTCGAGCCGGAACGGGGCGTCGGAGGGGATCAGCAGCTTCACCGGACCACCGTATCCCGGCCACTCAGACCCGCTGCCAGAGGGCGGCCCGGATCTCCTTCACGCTTGAGGCGGGCGCGAAGCAGGCCTCGCCGCGGCAGACGTAGACGGTGCCGCCGGTGGCGACGTCCTCGTGCTCCTCGTACTCGTCGGCCTCGGCGCCCAGCGGCTTGGGCAGCGGGTACTCCCCCGGCTCGCGGACCCCCCGGCCGGTGAACCACTCACCGAAGCCCTCCTGGCCCGGACGCCCCCGCAGCACGGCCGTGCCCGCGGGAGCCATGCGCCAGACCGCCCGCGTGGCGGGCGTGATCGGGGCGGACGCCTCGTCCACGACCACCGCCACCGCCGGACGCAGCCCGCGCCGCTCCTCGTCCGCGATCAGCAGGTCAGCCAGTGCGGACGCCGCGAACCGCGGGTTGCGCTCGACGGCACCCCAGGTGGTCGCGGCGGCCCGGTCGGCGGCCGCGATCAGATCGGGCCGCTCGGCCATCAGCCCCACGAGCCGCAGTGCCTCGATCAGGGCCGAGGTGCCGGACGGTGTCGGGTTGTCGGCGATCTCGCGCGGGCGCTCGTACAGCTCGCCGGCGGCCGCATCGTAGAAGCCGCCGTCCTCGGCGGCGAACAGGCCGAGCGCAGCGTCCAGGAGCAGCTCGGCCCGGCGCAGCCACACCGCGTCGCCGAGCGCGCCGGCCAGGTGCGCCAGCCCGGACGCCAGTGCCCCGTAGTCCTCGGCGAAGCCTCCGACCTCGGAGACTTGCCCGTCCCGCGACGTACGACGCAACGCGCCCTCGACCCAGTGGACGCTCCACACCGCCTCGGCGGCGCCGCGGGCCAGATCGAGCCAGCCCGGCTCGCCGAAGATCTCGGCGGCCTCCACCAGCGATGCGATCGCCCAGCCGTTCCAGGACGCCACCACCTTGTCGTCGCGCGCCGGGAAGAACCGCCGGTCGCGGATCTCCAGCAGCGACTCGGCCACGCGGTCGAGGCGCTCGACGTCCGGGACGCCCACGAGCTGCAGGGTCGACAGGCCGTGCTCGAAGGTCCCCCGCTCGGTGACGTGGAAGATCTTGGCGGCCCAGGCGGCGTCCTCTTCGCCCAGGGCGTCGGCGAACAGCTCCGGCGACCAGCAGTAGAAGATGCCCTCGTGGTGCGCTCCGGACAGGTCGAGGCTGTCGGCGTCCATGCTGGCGGCGAAGGCACCCGACTCGAGCGCCATGTCCGTGCGCAGCCAGGTGACGATGCCGCGCGCCGCCCGCTCGAACAGCCAGCGCAGGACGCGCTCGTGGCTGGGCGTCCGGCGCCAGCCGCGGGCGTAGCTGCCGAGCAGCAGGGCGTTGTCGTAGAGCATCTTCTCGAAGTGCGGGACGGCCCAGCTGGCGTCGACCGAGTACCGGTGGAACCCGCCGCCCAGCTGGTCGTGGATGCCGCCGCGGGCCATGTGCTCCAGCGCCCGCTGGGCCATGTCGAGCGTGCCCGCCTCGCCCTTGACCAGCAGCGCGTCGATCAGCCGCGGCGCCGGGAACTTCGGCTGGACGCCCCAGCCCGCGTTCACCGGGTCGAAGCCGCGGGTGACCGCCTCCAGGGCCGCCCAGACGCCGGGGGCGGCGTCCGCGGTCGGCACCTCGTTGATCTCGGCGAGTTGGGCCACGATCCCGGACGCCGACTCGAGCACCTCCTCGCGCCGGTGCGCCCAGGCGTCGGCGAGGGCGTCCACGACCTGGGCGAAGCTGGGCATGCCGCCGCGCGGCTCTGGGGGGTAGTAGGTGCCGGCGAAGAACGGCTTGCCGTCGGGGGTCACGAACACCGACATCGGCCAGCCGCCCTGGCCGGTCAGGGCGGCGGTGGCGCGCATGTAGACGGCGTCCACGTCCGGACGCTCTTCGCGGTCCACCTTGATCGCGACGAAGTGTTCGTTGAGCGCCCGCGCGACCTCGGCGTCCTCGAACGACTCGCGCGCCATGACGTGGCACCAGTGGCAGGCCGAGTAGCCGATCGAGACGAAGACCGGCACGCCGCGCCTGGACGCCTCGGCGAACGCCTCGTCCCCCCACGGCCACCAGTCGACGGGGTTCTCGGCGTGCTGCAGCAGGTACGGACTCGTGGCGGACGCCAGTCGGTTGGGCATGGGGCGCAGCCTACCGAGGGGCCCAGGCGCGGGCGTCGGGACGCCCAAGGTGCGCTTCGGCGTCCGACACCGACGTGCGGCTACTCCTCCGGCGGCGCGAAGCTGGTCGACTCGGGGTGCTTCGGGTCGACCGGGACGTCGATCTTGCGCAGGTGGTGCCGCATGCTGACGAACAGCAGCGCGATCGCCACCAGCAGGACGCCCGTGAGCAGCAGGGGCAGCCAGCCGGGCGTGGCCAGGTCGCTCAGATCGAGTAGAACCACGTCTCCAGCCTATCCACGTAGTGGGTGTCGAGCCCGGCGAAGAGGTCGTCCTCGGGGAGGGTGACCGGCACCATCGACTTGACCAGCTGGTAGTCCTCGGTGGGCCAGCCGAGCTTCTGGATCTCCAGGGGGACGGCGAACCAGAAGCCGTCCGGGTCGACCTGGGTGGCGTGGGCACGCAGGGCCTCGTCGCGCACGGCGAAGTACTCGGCGCACGGCACGAAAGTGGTCAGCCGCTCGGCGCGGCGGTCGTCGGGCATCTTGAGCCGCTCGACGTAGACCGGCTCGTGGCCGTGCTCGTGCAGCACCTCGTCGAGGCGCTCGTAGCGGCGCCGGTGGAAGCCCATGTGGTAGTAGAGCTTGGCCACCTGCCAGGGCTCGCCGTGCTCGGGCCACTTGTCGGGGTCGGCCGCGTCGCGCACGGCGGCCATCGTGATGTTGTGGCACTGGATGTGATCGGGATGCGGGTAGCCGCCGTTCTCGTCGTAGGTCGTCACCACCTGCGGACGGAACTCGCGCAGCACCTTGACGAGGCGTCCGGCGGCCTCGTCGACGTCCTGCACCGCGAAGCAGCCCTCCGGCAGCGGCGGGAGCGGGTCACCTTCGGGCAGACCCGAGTCGACAAAGCCGAGCCAGACCTGCTCGACGCCCAGGATCTGCCGGGCGCGTTCCATCTCGGCGGCGCGCAGGAACGCGATGTTCTCGCGGTTGGCGGGGGTGTCGAGCTTGGGGTTGAGGATGTCGCCGCGTTCGCCGCCCGTGCAGGTCGCGACCATCACCCGGACGCCCTGGGCCACGTACTTCGCAGTCGTCGCCGCGCCCTTGCTGGACTCGTCGTCGGGATGGGCGTGCACGTGCAGCAGCCGCAGCTGCCGGCCGGCGGCGTCCACCCTCATCTGCTGGCAATCCGGAGACATGGGCGCCATTGTGCAGCAATACCGCCTTGTCGCCGTCACGGGCCACAATGGGCCGCGTGACCCCGATCGATGCCGACGCCGAACGGATCTCCCGCCGCTACCCCCGCCGCGGGACGCCGCGCTGGCTGTGGATCCCGTTCGCGGCCGCCCTCGGCGCCCTCCTGCTGGTCTGGACCGTCTGGGCCGGCTGGCACGGCGCCCACCCCGACGTCGCCGGCAAGGTCGTCGGCTTCAAGGTGATCTCCGACACCCAGATCGACGTCCAGGTGACGGTGCAGCGCGCCGACGTCGCCAGCCGGGTCCAGTGCCAGGTCAAGGCCATGGCGATCAGCTACGACACCGTCGGCGAGCTGCCCTTCACCTGGGAGCCCACCGGCGAGGAGTTGCAGACCCAGTGGGTCAGCGTCCGCACGTTCAAGCGGGCGGTCTCGGCCGACCTCGACTACTGCCGGGTCGTCTCGTGAGCTTTGATAGCCTGACTCGATGACCGCTCAACCGAACCCCGACGTGACCTGGCTGACCCAGGAGGCTTTCGACAAGCTCTCCGCCGAGCTGGAGTACCTCAAGGGCGAGGGACGCCGGCTCATCTCGGCGAAGATCGGGCAGGCCCGCAGCGAGGGCGACCTGTCCGAGAACGGCGGCTACCACGCCGCCCGCGAGGAGCAGGCCCACCAGGAGGCGCGCATCAGGCAGCTCGAGGTCATGCTGCGCAACGCCGAGATCGGCGAGCCGACCGAGCACGCCGACACCGTCACCCCGGGCATGGAGATCACGATCTGCTACGACGACGATCCCGAGGACACCGACACCTTCGTCCTGGGCTCGCGCGAACTGCTCGCCCTTGCTGAGGACGACCACATCGACGTCTTCTCACCCCAGTCGCCTCTGGGCGCGGCCGTCCTGGGCAAGCGCGTGGGCGAGTCCGCGTCCTACACGGGGCCCACGGGCGGGGAGTTCAACGTGACGGTGCTGGAGATCAAGCCGCACCTGGGCTGAGTTCACAAGCCGGGACGCCGTTGGCGCCGGTCAGGCGGCGCTACCGCATTCGGGGCAGAACTTGGCGCCCGGCGGCAGGGACGCACCGCACGCGGCGCAGCGGCTGGGCAACGGTGTCCCGCAGTTCGGGCAGAACTTGCCCCCGTGAACCGGCTCCCCGCAGGACGGGCACCGGCCGGTGGCGGACGCCGCGGCGTCCCCCGTAGTGCTCTGGGGCCCGGGCTCGTCGGCGGAGGCGTCCTTCACCGTCGCCATGCCCATGACGATCTCGACGTCGAGGCGTCCGGACCCGTTGCCGACCACCCACTCGTCGACCGCGCCGAGCCCCTCGCCGGGCCAGCCGATGCGGCCCATGCTCGCGGTCCCCCGTACGGTGACGTTCGCACCCTCGGCCAGGACCACGGTCAGCGCGCCCGACTCGCACTTGACGCGCGAGCGTCCTTCGGCGAACGTCCCCTCGACCAGCGCGGACCCCATCTGCACCAGGACGTCGCCCGCCTGCCGGACGCCCTTCAGGGACGCCCCGCCAGCGCTCACCCGGATGCGGCCCAGCGTCGGGACGCCCTCGATCGCCAGCCCGGACGCCGTCACCTCGGCGTCCACGGCCAGGCGTGGGTTGACGTGGACGACGAGCTCGGTGCCGAGCCCGAGGTTCTTCAGGTCGTCGAGCGAGCGCGGCAGCCTGAGCAGGCTGAAGCCCTCGAGCGGGGTCGACTGGCCCTCGCTCGTCACCTCCAGCACGTTGCCGGAGCGACGCAGCACGTGGGGGCCGCTCACGCTGACGCTGGCGACGCCGCGGTCGCCGATCACGCGGACGCGGCGTCCGACCGAGCGGATGCTGACCCTCTCGGCACCCTTGCCCTGCGCTCCGGCCGGCGTCGGCTCCGGACGCTCCCTGGTGCCGGTCCCCTGGTCTGAACTCGGCTTCTCTCCTGCCGGACGGCCGGCCCCGGGCGCGGTCTTCCCTCCGGCCGGCTCGCGGGGCGCCTCGGCCTTCGCGGACGGCGCGTCCGGCTGGACGCGCGGCTCCTCGACAGGGGGGCCCTCGACGGGCGCTTCCTCCCTGGCCGGCTCGACATGCGGCCGGGTCTCCTCGCGGGCGAAGGAGCGCCACTCCTCGCGGTGGGGCTCCTCGACTCGGTCATCCTCGACAACCTCTTCGGCGTCCGGTGTCTCCTGCCCGGCCTCCTCACCGGGGGGCGTGGGCGGAACAGCAGCGTCCGTCCGGGCCTGTTCGATGCGTCGGGCGGCCTCGGCGGCGTCGATGCGGCCGGCGGCCAGGTCGTCCAGGATTGCGGTGAGATCGGGCTCGCTCATGGGCCCAGCCTACGCAGGACCAGGCCCGGGCTCAGGGCCCTGAATCGGCTTCCGGCTGCGTCTTCGGCTCGGGTGGTTGCCCCACCTCAGACGCGACCGACGCGACCCGGGCGTCCGGACTCGCCTCGGCGTCCGCGATCTCGGGCGACTCGGGCGGGCCCTCGGGGCCGTACCGCGGCGCCTTGACGAACGCGGTGGTGAAGGCGAGCACGGGGATCGCGAACAGCGCGCCGAGGATGCCGCCGAGCGTCGCGCCGGCGGTGAGGCCGAGCATGATGCCGAGCGGGTGCATATGGGTCGCCTTGCTGGTCAGCAGCGGCGACAGGACGTTGGCCTCGAGCAGGTTCACCAGGATGACCGCGGCGAGCATGATCAGGGCGGTCATCACTCCGTGGTTCACCAGGGCCAGCACGACGGCCACCATGCCCGCCAGGAAGGCGCCGACGATCGGGATGAACGCCGCCACGAACGTCAGCGCGAACAGCGCGACCGGCATCGGCACGCCCAGCGCCCACGCGCTCAGCGAGATCAGCAGGGCCAGGGTGAAGCTCACGATGAGCATGGCCCGCATGGACGCGACCAGCGAATCCCAGCCCCGCCGAGCCGCCGCGGTGATGCGGGTGGCGTCACGTTGGGGCAGCAGCCAGGCGCTGATGCCGTCCCACATCTCGCGCCCGCCCATGAGGAAGAAGAACGTCGCCAGCAGCACGGTCAGCATGCCCGCCAGGAAGCTGCCGACGGACGCCCCCAGGCCGGCCGCCATGCCGGCGAGCACGGACGCCTGCGACTGGAGCCAGGTCTGCACCTGCGCGAGGTACTCCTGAAGCTGCTCGGTCGAGATGTGCAGCGGACCCGTCGACAGCCAGTTGACCAGCTGCTTCAGGCCATTGATCGACTGGTCGACCAGCGTGGGCCATTCGGCGATCGTCTGAGTTCCGACCAGGGTGAGGACGCCGCCGAGCAGCAGCACCATCACGATCAGCGCGATGCCCGACGCGGCCGCCCGGTTCAGCCGGGCCCGCTGCAGGAGACCCACCAGGGGCTGCAGCAGCGCCGACAGCAGCAGCGCGATCATCACCGGCACGGTCACGTGCGCGAAGAAGGTCAGCAGCCAGAACAGGCCCACGACGAACAGCCCGATGAGGAGCAGCCGCACGGCCCAGCCTGCGGCGAGGTTCAGGCCGGGCGGGATCGACGATCCACCGGCGTTGTCCCCGCGCCCCCTCGTCCGGCCGCCGAGAGGCCGGCCGGCCGTTCCGCCTGCTGCGTTCGCGCTCACGCGGCTCAGCGTAGGGGACGCCACCCCGGAGGCCACGCGCGGGCGCGCCCCCCACTACCGTTACGAGGGTGAACCCTCGCCCACTGCTCGAACTCGTCGCGCCCGACTGGGCCGAGGCCCTGGCCCCGGTCGAGCCGGCGATCCGGCACATGGGGGAATTCCTGCGCGAGGAGATCGCGGCCGGGCACGGCTACCTGCCGGCCGGGCCCAACGTGCTGCGGGCGTTCTCGCGGCCGCTGGCCGACGTGCGCGTCCTGATCGTGGGCCAGGACCCGTATCCGACGCCGGGCCATGCGGTCGGGTTGTCCTTCTCGGTGGCGCCGCACGTCCGGCCGCTGCCCCGCTCGCTGCAGAACATGTTCCGCGAACTCCAGGCCGACTGCGGGATCGCGCCCGCGGCGTCCGGCGATCTGACGCCCTGGTTCGACCAGGGCGTGCTGCTGCTCAACCGCGTGCTGACCGTGCGTCCGGGGAAACCCAACTCCCATAAGGGCCGAGGCTGGGAAGAGGTCACCTCCTGCGCGATCGACGCGCTCGCGCGCCGGGGCGGGCCGCTGGTCGCGATCCTGTGGGGAAGGGACGCCCAGAACCTGGCGCCGGCGCTGGACGGCATCCCGATCATCGCCTCGCCGCACCCCTCTCCGATGTCGGCCGATCGCGGGTTCTTCGGGTCGCGTCCGTTCTCTCGGGCCAACGCGGCACTGATCGACGCGGGCGCCGAGCCGATCGACTGGGAGCTCTGCCCAGCGCCCTGAGCCGAGCGCTCCCCCAGCGTTGATGAACTGTTCCAGGGACGGAAACCGCGGCCCCCGACGGGGACAGGCCTTGTGATCCTGATCCACACTGGGTACGAGGGGGACGACGCCGTGCTCAAGGCGTCCCCCTGTGATGAAACGATGACCGAGAGCGACCTGCACGCCTCGCGCGTGGACACTCCGGCCGGCGTGGGGCCCGGAACCCCGGCGCCGGACGATGTGGCGCCCGGAACCGGACCGGTGAATCCCTCCCTCGACGACACGATCTTCCGCACCACCCAGCGCATCCCTCGGATCGTCGACGATGCCGCCCCCGCGCCCGTCCCGGCCCAGATCGAGAGCATGGAGCCTTCCTCGGCCGAGAAGGCCGACCCGCGCCCCCGGGGCCTGATTCCGGTCCTGTTGATCGCCGTCGCATCGCTGGCCGCGCTGATCGCGTGGCCCTTGCTGACCACCACCCCGGCGGGCCAGCGCCCGGCCCTCACCACGCCGACCGCCTCGGCGTCCCAGACGCGGACGCCGCCCGCGTCGCCCGAGGCCGTGACCAGCCCGGCGAGCGTCGCGGCCGAGCCGGCGCCCGCACCGCCGAAGGTGCTGCCGACGGCCCAGCCCGTCCAGACCGTGACCGTCACGGCGGTCGCGACGAGCACGCCCGCCGTCACCGCGAGCGCGACGCCGTCGCGGTCGGCCACTCCGTCCGGGAACCCGTCGGCCGGCCCCTCGCTGTCGCCGACGGCGATCCCCCGGAGCGGCTGGACGTTCTCCCTGGCCGGCGTCGGCCCGATCACGCTCGGCATGCCGAGGGACGCCGCCGTCGCGGCCGGCTACCTCTCGCCGGGCACCGACCCGCTGTCCGACGCGACGTCGCCGGCGCTGGGCGAAGGCCTCCGACTCTCCGTCCTCGACGGTCGCGTCGCGGCGATCACGGTGACCGACCGGCTGATCCGCTCGGCGTCCGGCGTCGGCGTCGGCACCCCGCTCACCGCGCTCACCGCCACCTACGGCACGAGCCTGCAGACGCTCCCCGCGCTGGACGCGCTCGGGCGTCCGGTCACGGTGCTCGGCGTTCAGGACGCCGTGTCGTACGTCGCCTTCGCGGCGTCCGACGGTGCGGTCAGCGCCGTCGTGGTCGGGCTGCGCGACGCCGGACGACCCGTGGTTCCCGGTGCCCGGTCACCCGGGGCGTCCCTGCGCGCCCCGAGCTCGGCGGTGCCGGACCTCTGAGCCGGCGTCCGGCCACTGGCGCGGGGCTGCCGGCCGGGCCGTCCGCCGACGTAGCGTCGCCAGCGTCGCGAAGGAGCGCCCATGCCCAGGATCACGTTGTCGGAGCTGCTCGCCCTGGTGCTGGACGCCGGGTCGTTCGCCGAGTGGGGCGGCGAGTTGCCCGCCGTCGCCATGCCGGACGCCTACGCCGCCGAGCTGGCCGCCGCCCGCGCCGCCACCGGACGCGACGAGTCGGTCGTCGCCGGAGAGGCCCGCATCGCCGGACGCCGCGTCGCGGTGATCGCCGGCGACCCGTCGTTCCTGGGCGGGTCCATCGGGGTCGCGGCCGCGGAGCGCCTGACCGCGGCCCTGGAGCGTGCCACCCGCGAGCAGCTGCCGGTGATCGCGTTCCCGGTCGGCGGCGGCACCCGCATGCAGGAGGGCACCGTCGCGTTCCTGCAGATGGCCAAGATCACCCAGGCCGTGACCCAGCACAAGGACGCCGACCTGCCCTACCTCGTCTATCTGCGCCACCCCACGATGGGCGGGGTGTTCGCGTCCTGGGGGTCGCTCGGGCACGTCCAGCTCGCCGAGCCTGGCGCGCTGGTCGGCTTCCTGGGGCCGCGGGTCTACGAGGCGCTGTACGGCCAGCCGTTCCCCTCGGGCGTCCAGCTCGCCGAGAACCTGCAGGCCCGCGGCATCGTGGACGCCGTCGTGGAGCCCGAGCGCCTGGCGGGCGTCCTGGACACGATCCTCACGGTCGCGATGGCGCGGCGGGAGCGGGGGCTGACGTCGGCCGACCGGGCCGCCCCCGAACTGCCGCCGCAGGCGTCCCTGCCCGACGTGCCCGCCTGGGCGTCCATCGAGATCACCCGGCGCCCCGACCGGCCCGGGGTACGCGACCTGCTGCAACGGACGGCGTCCGACGTGACGATGCTCAACGGCACCGGCGACGGCGACTCGCACCCCGGATCGGTGCTGGCGCTGGCCCGGTTCGGCGGGGCGCCGTGCGTGCTGCTCGGGCAGTGCCGGCAGGGGCAAACCGTCGACAACCCCCTCGACCCGGCCGCCCTGCGGGAAGCCCGGCGCGGGATGCGGCTGTCGCGCGAGCTGCGCCTGCCGCTGGTCACCGTGATCGATACACCCGGCGCCGCGCTCAGCCGCAGCGCCGAGGAGCGCGGCATGGCCGGCGAGATCGCCCGGACGCTCGCCGACCTCATCACGCTGCCGACGCCGACGCTGAGCGTCCTGCTGGGCCAGGGCACGGGCGGGGTGGCGCTGGCGCTGGTGCCCTGCGACCGCGTGCTGGCCTCGCAGCATGCCTGGCTCGCGCCGCTGCCGCCGGAGGGGGCGTCCGCGATCGTGCACCGCGACACGTCCCACGCCCCGGAGATGGCGACGGCCCAGGGCGTCCGGGCCGCCGACCTGCTCGCCCACGGCATCGTCGACCGCGTCGTGCCCGAGCCCGGCGACGCCGCCGCCGACCCGGACGCCTTCTGCCACGGCGTCGCCGACGCCCTGACGGCCGAGCTCGTCGCGCTGATGCTCGTGCCCCGCAAGGAACGCCTGCGCCGCCGGACGGCCCGGCTGCGCGGTCTCGGCTTGGGATACTGAGCCCATGCCCACACCGAGAGCCGTCGTCTTCGACATGGACGGCACCCTGACCGACTCCGAGATCACCTGGGCCGAGGTCCGCCGTGAACTCACTCTGGCCGCCGGGCTGCCGTACCCCGAGCGCGCGACCACCGACATGATGGGCATGAGCACAACCGAGTGGTCCCGCTACTGCGCCGAGGTGCTTGGCCTGCCCGGCACGCCCGAAGAGATCGCGGCGCAGGTCATCGGCGCCGTCGGGGACGCGTACCGGCACGGCCACATCGAGCTGCTGCCCGGGGCCGCGAACGGCGTCCGGCGCATGGCCCGCCGCTGGCCGCTGGCGGTGGCGTCCTCGTCGCCGCCGGAGCTCATCGACGCCGGCCTGGACGCCCTCGGCGTCAGCCCGCTCGTCGGCGTCCGGGTCTCGTCGGAGACCGCCGGCGCCGGCAAGCCGGACCCGCAGGTCTACCTCGAGGCGTGCCGCCTCCTGGGCGTCGCCCCCACGGACGCCACCGCCATCGAGGACTCCGCCAACGGCATCCGCGCCGCCCACGCCGCCGGCATGAAGGTGGTGGCGATCCCGCAGGAGCCGCACGTCCCGGACGCCGACGTGCTGCGCCTGGCCGACCTCGTCATCGACTCGCTGGACGAGCTGACCGTGGCCCTGGTCGAGGCGCTGTTCGACGACTAGGCCGCACGTCGCAGGCAACCGGCCGCAACCCTGGGCGTCCGCGCGGCGAGCGGTGATACTCCTAACAGGACGCCTTGCGCACCGTCCGCGCCGGGCCCGCAACGAAGGAGCGGTCGTGAGCAGCATCCCCGAGGCAGCGCAGGTTCTGGTCGACTTCGAGCCCACCAAGCGGTTCTTCGTCGGTATCGACTCCGACGGCTGCGCCATGGACGCCATGGACATCAAGCACCTCGAGTGCTTCACCCCCAACACGATCAAGCACTGGGGCCTGCAGCCCGTCTCGACCCTGGCGCGCGAGACCGCCCTGTTCGTCAACCTCGGCTCGATCACCCGCGGGCTGAACCGCTGGGTGGCTCTCAAGCAGGTCCTCGACCTGCTGCGCGACCGCGCCGAGGTCGCCGAGCGCGGGTTCGCCGTGCCGGAGGCCGTCGAGCTGCAGGAGTTCCTGGACGCCCCGGGCTATCCGCTGTCCGACAAGGGGATTGCCGCCTACGCGGTCGACCATCCGTCCGCGGTGATCGACCAGGCGATCCGCTGGGGCAACGGCGTCAACGAGACGATCGCCTGGATGGTGCACGGCTGCGGGCCGTTCCCTGGTGTCCGGGAGGCGTTCGAGGCGATGCAGGCCGACGTCGACTGCATGACGGTCTCGGCGACCCCCGTCGAGGCGCTCACCCGCGAGTGGGGCGAGCACGGCCTGGCCGACTTCATGAAGGTCGTCGCGGGCCAGGAGATGGGCAGCAAGGCCCAGCACGTCGAGTACGCCGCGAAGGGCAAGTACGCCGACGACCACATCCTGCTGATCGGGGACGCCCCCGGCGACCGTGACGCCGCCAAGAAAGAGGGCGTCCTGTACTACCCGATCATCCCGGGGGCCGAGAAGGAGTCGTGGCGCCGGTTCACCGCCGAGGCGCTGCCGAAGTTCCTCGCCGGCACCTACGCCGGCGACTACCAGCGCGGCCTGATCGCCGAGTTCGACAGCCACCTGCCCGGCGAGGTGCCCTGGCCGACGCTGTCGGGCAGCCGGCGCGTCCGGATGCCGCACGTGAAGTAGGACGCCCACGGCGTCCGACCCCGGTGACGCGCGCAACGGACGCCCACGGCGTCCTGACTGCGTTCGATGCCGACCAGGGCCAAGCGCATCCTGCCTAGTCAGCGCGCTGGGACCACCTTCTGGCTAGCCCATTGGACACGACCTCTGCGCGGCTGTCACCCTCGGACCCGACTCCGACGAAAGGTGACCCATGGTCTCCCCCACGACGTGGATCCTCACGATCGTGCTCATCCTCGGGCTGATGGCGTTCGACTACATCGTGCACGTGCGCAGTCCGCACACCCCGACGATCCGCGAGGCGGCGCGCTGGACGGGCATCTACGTGGGCCTCGCGGTGTGCTTCGGCATCGGGACGTGGCTGATCGGCGGCCACCAGATGGGCCTGGAGTTCTTCGCCGGCTACATCACCGAGTTGAGCCTCAGCGTCGACAACCTGTTCGTCTTCCTGATCATCATGGCGAGCTTCAAGGTGCCCCGCGCCTACCAGCAGAAGGTGCTGGAGTTCGGCATCGTCTTCTCGCTGATCGCCCGCAGCGCGTTCATCTTCCTGGGCGTGGCGCTGATCAACATGTTCTCGTGGGTGTTCTACATCTTCGGCCTCATCCTGATCGTCACGGCCGGCCGGTTGCTGCGTCCCGAGGACGACGACGGCGAAGAGGACGCCGCCAACAACACGGTCATCCGGCTCGCGAAGAAACTCGTCCGCACCACGCCCCACTACGACGGCGACCGCCTCTTCACGCACGTCGAGGGACGCCGCACGATGACGCCGATGCTGCTGGTCATGATCGCGATCGGCGGCACGGACGTGATGTTCGCCCTCGACTCGATCCCGGCGATCTTCGGCCTCACCCAGAACCCCTACACGGTGTTCACCGCGGTGGCGTTCTCGCTGATGGGGCTGCGGCAGCTGTACTTCCTCATCGACGGCCTGCTCGACCGGCTCATCTACCTCAAGTACGGCCTGGCGGCGATCCTGGGCTTCATCGGGGTCAAGCTGATCCTGCACGCGCTGCACGAGAACACGCTGCCGTTCATCAACGGTGGCCAGCACGTCGAGGTGGTCGAGATCACCACGCAACTCTCGCTGGCGGTGATCCTGGTGTCGCTGGCGATCACGGTCGCGGCGTCGCTGCTGTCGGCGAAGGGCAAGGCGCTCACGACCTTCCGCAACGCCAAGCGGCACGCGACGGTGTACCTCGACCTGGAGTTCGAGACCGATCCCGAGGTGCGCGAGCAGCTCTACGGGCAGCTGATCAAGGAGGAGGCCGAGGTCGTCGGCATCCCCGCCAAGTACGACTACCTCCTGCGCGACGAGCAGCACCTGCTCGACCTGCTCGACGAGGTGCATCGCGTCCACGGCGACCACGTCGAGCGCAATCCCGACGCGTTCAACGCGACCGCCGAGCCCGTCCTGGACACCTCCCGCTACCGCCCCGAGCCCGCCGAGGACGGTCCTGCCGAGTAGCCCGCTAGGCTCGCCGTTGGGTCCTGGACGCCGCGAGCCAGGTACGCGCGCTGCCGGGCCCGGACTGCCGGAGGAGGCGCGATGCTGCGGTCGGCGATGCTCGCCGTGTCGAGGAACAACGCGGTCAAGCGGGCCGTGGTCGGATTCGGGCCCACGAGTCGTGTGGTCGACCGGTTCGTCGCCGGGGAGGCCCTCGACGACTGCGTGGCCGCCGTACGCCGTCTCGTCGGCGCGGGCCTTCTCGCCACCGTCGACCACCTGGGCGAGGACACCACCGAGGCGCTGGCGTCCGCGACGACCGAGTCGTACCTGGAGCTGCTGCGCCGCCTGGACGCCGAGGGTCTCAGTTCGGCGTGCGAGGTGTCGGTCAAGATGACCGCGCTCGGGCTCGAGCTGCCCGGAGGGCTGGAGATCGCGGCCGACAACGCCGGACGCATCTGCGCGGCGGCCCGTTCGGCCGGCACCACGGTCACCGTGGACGCCGAGGACCACACCGTCACCGACGCCGTCCTCGACATCACGGACGCCCTCCGCGAGACCTATCCCGAGACCGGCACCGTCCTGCAGGCCTACCTGCACCGGACGCCTGCCGACTGTCGGCGCTACGCGCGCGACGGCGTCCGAATTCGCCTGTGCAAAGGGGCCTACGACGAGCCGGCGTCCGTGGCGCACCGGTCGCGGCAGGCAGTCGACGCGGCGTACCTGGAGTGCCTGCGGATCCTGATCAAGGGCGGTGGCTACCCGATGGTGGCCACGCACGACCCGCTGATGATCGAGCAGGCGCTGGCCTACGCCGACGTCGCCGGACGCGCCCCCGACAGCTTCGAACTGCAAATGCTGTACGGCATCCGCACCGACGAGCAGGCGCGGCTGGCCGCCCTCGGCCACCGGATGCGCGTCTACGTGCCCTACGGGATCGACTGGTACGGGTACTTCACCCGGCGCCTGGCGGAGCGTCCGGCGAACCTGCTGTTCTTCGGGCGCGCGCTGGTCGGACGCTAGTCCGCCCGGACGCCGGCGCGCACGCTCCTCCGGGTGCCCTTGGCTGCCGGACGCCCACCTGGCAGCATCGAAGGCAGTCAACGGCCGGTTCCGAGGAGGACGCCATGGGTCTGTTCGATGTCTTCCGCGGGGTGTTCGACAAGTCCGATGTCGAGACCGCCAGGACGGCCCTGCAACAGGCGGCCGAGCCCGCCGGCAAGACCGACGCCCTCACCGCGCTGATCCAGCGCGTGCTGGCGATCGGCCTCGACGGACGCGGCTTCTACAAGGGCGCCGCCGCAGTCGGCGACGCGGCGTCGAAGCACCACGAGGGCGACGCCGAGAAGGCCATCGACTCGCTGGCCCGCGGCGGCGTCCTGACGGCCGGGGCGGGTGGCTTCGTGACCAGCCTGGGGGGCTTCGTCACGATGACGGCGGCGATCCCGGTCAACGTGCTGACGTTCTACGTGACCGCCGCACGCACCGTCGGCGCCATCGCGCACCTGCGCGGCTACGACATCAAGGACGCGACCGTCCGCACCGCCATCCTGCTCACGATGATCGGCGCCAACGCGACCGAGGTGCTGCGCGCCGCGGGTCTACCGCTCAGCAGCTCGGTGGGCGCCCTGGCGACCCGCCGCCTGCCGAGCGCGGCGGCGATGGTGGTCAACAAGGCGATCGCGTTCCGGCTGGTGAAGATGGTCGGCGAGCGCGCCCTCGTCCGCGCCGGCCGGGCCGTCCCGGTGCTCGGTGGCGGCGTCGGCGCCCTCTTCGACGGCGCGATGCTGCACCGGATCGGCGAGGCCGCCCGCCGCGAGTTCCCGCCCGTCGTCAGGCCGGTCGAGCGCGACTGGGGCGTCCGCTAGCTCTTGGACGCCGCCAGAGCCCGATCGAGGGCGGCGGTGAGGTCGGCGATCAGGTCGCCGGCGTCCTCGATGCCCACGCTGAGCCGCAGCATGCCGGGGGTCAGCCCGGCGGCCGCCTGCACCTCCGGCGGCATCGCGGCGTGGGTCATAGACGCCGGATGCGCCACCAGCGACTCGACCCCGCCCAGCGACTCGGCCAGGCTGAAGCAGCACAGGCCGTCCAGGAACGCCCTGACGCCGTCGGTGCCGCCCACGACGTCGAGGGTCACGATGGCGCCGGGACCGTCCTGCTGGCGGGCCGCGAGGGCGAAGTCGGGGTGCGAGTCCCGCCCCGGGTAGTGCAGGGCCGACAAGCCCGGATGCCCGGCGAGGGCGTCCGCGATCGCGGACGCGTTGGCGACGTGCCGCGCCATGCGCAACTCGAGCGTGCGGAGGCCGCGCAGGGTGAGGTAGGAGTCCATGGCCGCGCCGGTGAGCCCCATGCAGTTCGCCCACCAGGACGCCTCCTCGGCGAGCTCTGGCGTCCTGCCGACCACGACGCCCCCGATGACGTCGCTGTGCCCGTTGAGGTACTTGGTGGTCGAGTGCACGACCAGGTCGGCGCCGTGCTCGATGGGCCGCTGGAGCACCGGCGAGCAGAACGTGTTGTCGACGGCAACCAGGGCGCCGGCGGCGTGGGCGGCGTCCGAGATCGCGCGGAGGTCGGTCAGCCGCAACAGCGGGTTGGAGGGGGTCTCGATCCAGACCAGCGCGGGCCGCTCGGCGGCGATGCGCGCGGCGGCGTCCGGAGCCGTGAAATCGGAGATGACGAGCCGGTACTGCCCCTTGCGGCCGAGCGCGTCGAAGAGCCGCCACGAGCCGCCGTAGCAGTCGTGCGGCACCATCAGCGTGGCCCCCTCGGGGACGAACGCCGCCAGGCACAGCGTCACGGCGGCCATGCCCGAGCCGGTCACCACGGCCCCGGCGCCACCCTCGAGGTCGGCGAGCGTGTCGGCCAGGATCGACCGCGTCGGATTACCCGCCCGGCTGTAGTCGAACGCCGGCGGGGTGTCGATCGACGCGAACGCATAGTTGGTCGACAGGTAGATCGGCGGCACGACCGAGCCGTGGGCCCGATCAATCTCGATGCCGGCCCGGACCGTGCGGGTCGTCGGTGACAGTTCCATTCCGCCCCCTTCGGTGACTGAGGCTGCCCGCGACAGCATAGGTGGGCCCGCCGGCCGTCCTCTGCGGCGTCCGCTCGCCCGCGTGCCTATTCACAGACCCCGCCCAATCGATTAGTTTCCCGCCATGAAGATCGAAGACGTCATCCGCAACAAGGGCGACCGCAGCGTCGCCACCATTGCGCCCACGGCCCTGGTGGCCGATCTGGTCCGGACGCTGGCCGAGAAGCGGATCGGCGCCCTGGTCGTGTCGTCCGACGGCGAGCACATCGAGGGCATCGTCAGCGAGCGCGACGTGGTCCGCGGCCTCGCCGAGCGTGGGGGCGACGTCGTCAACGCGACCGTCGCCGACCTGATGACCCCCGAGGTCCACACCGCCACCCCCGAGGGCACGGTCGAGGAGATCGCGCACTCGATGACCATCCACCGCATCAGGCACATGCCGGTCCTGGTCGAGGGCCGCATGGTCGGCCTCGTCTCAATCGGCGACGTGGTCAAGCACCGCATCGATCAGCTGACCGAGGAGCGCGACCACCTGATGGGCTACGTGAGCAGCAGCTCGACGTAGGCGTCGCGTGAAGCGCGTGGGGGTCTGGGTCGACGGGGCCGTGCAGGCCGTCGGCTTCCGCTGGTGGGCGCAGAACGGCGCCCGCCAGCTCGGACTCACCGGGTCCGCGGTCAACCACTACGACGGCCGCGTCGAGTTGCACCTCCAGGGTCCGGACGCCGCCGTCGACGAGATGGTCCGCCGGCTGACCGATCCGAGCGAGGCGATGCGGCGTCCGGGCTACGTGGAGTCGTCGCGCGTCGAGCGCGAGCCCGTCGTCGCCGGCGAGGCGGGCTTCAGGGTCGGCTGAGACCGCCGGACGCCCACTCGCGCCGTCAGGACGCCAGCGGCGAGAGCCGGGTCGGCAGGCAGTGGTTGTTGAGCGTGGTCCCGGACAGCGTCGGGAACTGTGCCGAGCACCACGCCAGGATCTCGTCGGCGTTGGTGAAGCTGGGATCGGTCGCGAACGTCATCCAGTAGGGCGACCCGTTGCTGCTCTTGCCCGTGCCGAACGTGCGGCTGTCCAGCAGCAGGACGCGGGCGTCCGTGACGGACCCCGCCAGCGACTGGTGCTCGTTCCAGATGTCGGCGGCGAGGAACTTGTGCGACCCGCCGACCGTGACCTGCACCGGATCGACGATCCCGACGTACTTGGACGCCAGCTGCGCCACCCACTGGCCCTCGAACTTCACCGAGGACGCCGACCGCACGCTCTCGGTTCTCAGCGCGGCCAGGGCGTCCCCCTCGGGCAACAGGGTCTCGGTGACGCCGGTCAGCGACGGCGGGACGGTGATCTGCGGCGCGAGCGCGCTGGCCACCGTGGTGGGCGTTTGCGAGGGATGGTCCTTCGGCTGGCTGGCCAGGGCCTCCATCGCGGACGGCTCGCTGCCCTTCCAGCGCCCGGGGCCGAACGTGACGAACCAGCCGAAGAACACCAGCACCACCAGGGCGGATGCCAGTCCTGCGACGAGGGGTCGCCGATCACGCCCCCCGGTCGCCTCCGGCATCCCATCACCTCCGTGACAGACTTCGCCCGCTCTGGCCAGCAGGCGCATAAAAGCCATTCTGCACGCCGCGCAACAAACTGGGGCGCCGCGCGGTCAGATTCTCAGGGCGACTTCACACGACCGGGCCGACCACCTCACAGATAAGCCACAGGAAACAACTAGCCCAACCTCACAACCAGCTGACAGAGTCACATGTCATGAGCAGCAACACCACGCGCACGCAGGGCGAGGCCCTGACCCGTCCGGACGGCACGCCGATCCGCATCCTCGCCGTCGACGACGAGCACAGCCTGACCGAACTGCTGAGCATGGCCATGCGCTACGAGGGCTGGGACGTCACGACCGCCGGCTCCGGGCTGAGCGCGGTGCAGGCGGCGCGCGAGACGCGTCCGGATGCCATCGTGCTCGACATGATGCTGCCCGACTTCGACGGGCTCGAGGTCATGCGGCGCATCCGCGCGGAGCAGCCCGACGTGCCGGTCATCTTCCTCACCGCCCGGGACGCCGTCGACGACCGCATCAACGGCCTCACGGCCGGCGGCGACGACTACGTGACCAAGCCCTTCTCACTCGAAGAGCTCATCGCCCGGCTGCGCGGCCTGCTGCGCCGCTCAGGCGCGACGACCGTACGCCCCGGATCCCAGCTGGTCGTCGGCGACCTGATCCTCGACGAGGACTCCCACGAGGTCACCCGCGGCGGCGACGAGATCAACCTCACCGCGACCGAGTACGAGCTGCTGCGCTTCCTCATGCGCAACCCGCGGCGCGTTCTGTCGAAGGCTCAGATCCTCGACCGGGTCTGGAACTACGACTTCGGCGGCCAGGCGAACGTCGTCGAGCTGTACATCTCCTACCTGCGCAAGAAGATCGACGCCGGACGCGAGCCCATGATCCACACCCTCCGCGGCGCCGGCTACCTGCTGAAGCCGGCGGGGGCATGACCGGGCTGACGTCACCGAACTACCTCCGGCCCGGCTCCGGACCCCAGACCGACGCGACGGCGTCCCAGACCGGCTCCGGACCGCAGACCGGCCCGGCGACCCACGCCGGCGCGACGGCGTCCCGGCTCGGAACGAAAGACCGGCCGCACCCGGCCGGCGGGGCTGAGGCGGCGTCCCAGGTACCGTTGAAAGTCATGGGCCGCGGAACGCTGTCCCGGCAGCTCGTCCTCCGGGTGACGGCGCTGGTGGCGCTCGTCGCGATCGCCCTGAGCGCGATCACGGCGTTCGCGATCCAGCAGATCCTGGTCGGGCAGACCGACCAGCAGCTGCGCGAACTCGCCGCCCGGCCGCAGAAGATCTCCGATCGCGACCCGCTGGGGGCGACCGGGGGCATCGGACGCCAGGACGGGCTGCTGCTCTACCGCGTCATCACCGATCCTTACACCGGCCTGCAGCTGGAGGCCTGCTCGGTGCAGACCGGCAACCAGCAGGTTGACCCCAGCGCCTCCGCACGGTCGCAGCTGCGCTCGCTGCCGAGCGGGACGAGCTACGTGACGCTGCCCGACGGGCTGGGCCTGTACCGCGTCTACGCCTACACGGACGCCTCGGGTGGCCACGGTGTCGTCGGCCTTCCCGCGACGCTGATCACGGCGCCCATGCTCGCCCTGCTGCCGGCGGCCGGGTTGTTCACCCTGGGCGCGATCGCCGTCGCCTACCTGGCCGGGCGCACGGTCGTCCAGCGCTCGCTGGCGCCGCTGCAGCGGCTCGCGACGACGGCTCACCAGGTCTCGGAGCTGGAGCTGGATTCGGGCGAGGTCGCGGTGCCCGTGCGGGTGCCGTCGTCCGACACCGACCCGCGCTCGGAGGTCGGCCAGGTCGGCCTGGCCTTCAACCACATGCTCGACAACGTCGAGGGGGCGCTCACCGCGCGGCAGGCGTCCGAGATGAAGGTGCGCCAGTTCGTCGCGGACGCCTCGCACGAGCTGCGCAACCCGCTGGCGTCCATCCGCGGCTATGCGGAGCTGACGCGCCGGGAGCGCGACGAGGTGCCCGACGACACCGCGCACGCCCTGGGACGCATCGAGTCGGAGTCGGCGCGCATGTCGGCCCTGGTCGAGGACCTGCTGCTGCTCGCACGTCTCGACGCCGGCCCCAACCTCGCCCTGACACCCACGCCGCTCAACGAGATCGTGGCCAACGCGGTCTCGGACGCCCAGGTCGCGGGTCCCGACCACGAGTGGACCCTCTCGCTGCCCGAAGCCGACGTCGTCGCGATCGGCGACCCGTTCCGGCTGCTGCAGGTCATCTCGAACCTGCTCGCGAACGCCCGGGTGCACACCCCGGCGGGCACCGAGGTGCAGACGTCGTTGTCGGCCGAGGGGCCGTACGCGGTGGTGCGGGTCTCGGACAACGGCCCGGGCATCCCCGAGGGCATCCGCGACAAGGTGTTCGAGCGCTTCACCCGCGCGGACGCCTCCCGCGTCCGCTCCGGTGGCCAGTCGACCGGCCTCGGCCTGGCGATCGTCTCGGCCGTCGTCGGGGCGCACCGGGGGTCGGCGTCGGTCGAGTCCTCGGCGAACGGGACGACCTTCACCGTCCGCGTCCCGCTGGCCCGGGAGTCCTGAGCGGCCGGCCGCCCCGCCGGTTTTGGGGACGCCGGGGCCGCTTGAAAGGATGGTCCCGAACCCGGGCGGCCCAGCCGCCGGCCGCGAATACCCACAGCAGGAAGGACGCGACGCATGCCCGACGTGCTCGCCTACGCGATCGACTCACCCACCGGACGCTTCGCCAAGACCACGATCACTCGCCGCGAGCCCGGCCCGACCGAGATCTACTTCGACATCGTGTACGCCGGCATCTGCCACAGCGACATCCACACCGCGCGCGGCGAATGGGGCCAGGCGCTCTACCCGCTGGTCCCGGGCCACGAGCTGGCCGGCATCGTGCGGCAGGTGGGGTCGGCGGTCACCAAGTTCGCCGTCGGCGACCGCGTGGGCGTCGGCTGCTTCGTCGATTCCTGCCGGCACTGCGAGCAGTGCGCGTCCGGGTCCGAGCAGTTCTGCGACGGCGAGGGCGGCACGATCTGGACCTACAACGCCGTCGGCCACGACGGCCTGCCGACCGCCGGCGGCTACAGCCAGGGCATCACCGTCGAGCAGGACTACGTCTGCCGCATCCCCGACGCCATCGACCTCACCGTCGCCGCTCCCCTGTTGTGCGCGGGCATCACGATGTACTCGCCCCTGGCGAAGTGGGGCGCGGGCCCCGGCAAGCGCGTCGCGATCGTCGGCATGGGCGGACTCGGCCACGTCGGCGTCCAGCTCGCCAAAGCGATGGGCGCCGAGGTCGCGGTGATCTCCCAGACCAGGAGCAAGGAGGCCGACGGACGCCGCTTCGGGGCGTCCGAGTACTACGCCACCTCCGAGCCGGACACGCTGAAGAAGCTGCGGCGCAGCTTCGACCTGATGATCTCGACGGTCTCAGGCGACTCCAACCTGGACGCCCTGGTCGAGTGCCTCAGGGTCGGGGGCGTCCTGGTCGACGTCGGGCTGCCCGAGCACGCCTCGACCCTGCACCTCAACCGGCTGACGGGCGGCAACCGCGCCCTGGCCGGCTCGCAGATCGGCGGCATCGCCGAGACCCAGGAGATGCTCGACTTCTGCGCCGAGCACGGCGTCGCGCCGCAGGTCGAGGTCATCTCGGGCGAGGAGATCAACGACGCCTACGACCGGGTGGTCGGCAGCCAGGTGCGCTACCGGTACGTCATCGACACGGCGACGTTCGCCGGCTGAGTCGGACGCCGCGGCGTCCGTTTCGCTTTGGGGGCAGTCGGGCGACGCTCAGCTGATGATGCCGTGGCGGCGGTTCCAGTTCTGGGCGCCGGTGTAGGCGTCCACCATGCCCCAGATCCAGAGGCCGAGGACTCCCAGCAGCGGCAGGATCAGGAACGAGGTGACGATGCATGCCACGTACCCGACCAGAATGCCGACCCCTTTGCCGACGTCGCCGTTGATGATCGTGCCGAGGCCGGGGATGAAGAAGGACGCCACCAGGCTGAGCCCCGGGTTCTTCGGAGCGACCGCGAGCTGGCCGTAGGGAGCCTGGCCGTAGAGGCTCACGGCGTACTGCTGCTGAGGCGGCTACGCCGGGTAGGCCCGCTGCGGCACCCCCGGCGGGGCCGTCGGGGTCGCACCCGACTCCTGCCCGGTGTAGGGAAAGGCCGGTGGA
>DAIRTI010000008.1:0-51010 GCA_036803965.1 Propioniciclava sp. | reverse complement strand
GCTACAACGGCGGGGTTGCTACATCGAACACGCCGGATGCACCGCGCGGCGCAGGCCCGGATCCTCCATCCCCATCGATGTGACAGTTTCGTCGCCGCAACGGCGGGATTGCTACATCGATGACTCGGACGCCGTCGCGCTCACCGGTCGGGGGCCAGCCCGATCTCGGCGAGCCAGGCGAAGATGTGGGCGAACGCGAGGGGCAGGTTGTTGACCTGACAGTGGGCGTCCGCGCCGGTGACCGGCGCGAACTCGACGAGCCGCGACTCGGGACGCCGGGTCCGGACCGCGTCGTAGACCTCGTGGGACTGTCGCTTGAGTTCGGCGTCCTCGCTGGTCCCGACGAGGGCCAGCAGCGGGACGTCGATACGGGCCAGGTCGACCGGACCCACCCCTCGCAGCAGATCGAGCGCCCCGAGGACGCCGCTCGCCCCGAACTGGCGCTCGTACTTCGCCAGCGTGACGGCCAGCACGGGCTTGAGGCGTCCCGCGGCGGCGACGGCGACCCGCGCCAGCGCCCCTTCCGGACGCCGCCGTAGCAGCGCCGGCATCGCCACCTCGAACACGCGGGCCATGTCCTGGATCGGCGTGGACGCCACCCAGGCGTCGATCCCGACGGCGTCCTCGAGGTACTTGGCTGTGAACAGGCCGCCGCCGCTCCATCCGATCAGGATGGTGGGCCCGCGGTGCCCCCGCTCGCGCACGCCGTCCAGGGCCGCACGGAGGGCGTCCAGGGTCTCGAGGCCGAAATGCAGGCCCTGGCGCGGTGTGCTGCCCTGCCCGGGCAGGTCGGCCAGCAGCACCGAGTAGCCGCGCCGGGACGCCTCGGCGCCGCCGAAGAACCAGAGGTCCTCGCGGTAGGTGTCGCCGCCGCCCACCACGACCACCAGCGGCCGCTCGCCCAGTTCGGCGGAAACGTAGGCCGGCAGGGACGCCGCCCCGAATGGGATCTCCCAGGGCTCGATGGGTGCCCCGCGAGCCCGCAGGCCGGCCTGGAAGTTTCGTTCCAGCAGGTCGATGAGGCGCGACTCCTCGGCGCCGCCGGGCACCGCCAGGTTGAGTGCCGCCCGGGCCGCGACGGCGGCCGTCATATGGCGCTCGGCCGCCACCTCGGGGGCGGCGGCCGACACGGCGAGCGCGTCATGGGCGGCGGCGAGGCCGCTGAAGGCGTCCAACCAGCGTCGCGGACTGGCCCGGCGCACCTGGTTCAGCGCGTGGTAGATCGCGCCCGGGGACGCCCCTCCCACCTGGGCGTAGCCCAGCAGCCAGCCGGTGTAGAAGTCCAGGGTCTCGTCGGCGAAGTAGAACCGGTGCCCGCCTCGGGCCACGACGTCCTCAGCCATGGCCGTTCTCTCCGGGGGCGTCCTGGCTGGCCGCGTCCTGACCTGCTGTGTGTCGGGTGACTGTGCTCTGATCCTGCATGTCGGGACCTGGGGCGTCCCTGTTCAGCCCGGTGAGTAGCGCCCCCTCCAGCGAGGCGAGCCGCGCCAGGAACAGCTCGCTCACCCGGTCCACGGGAAGCCCCAGCGCGGCGGAGGCGTCCTCCAGCAGCACCACGTGCATAACGGCCGGGATCAGGCCGAACCACAGCGCATCCGAGCGGAGCAGATCGGTGTCGATGCTGAGGCCTGGGGCGTCCACACGCGCGACGATGTCGTCCAGCACAGGTGTCAGCACGCGGCTCAGCAGGGACGCCCGATCGCCGCCGCCGGACGCCAGGGTCTCCACCAGGACGATCCGCAGGAACGCCGACCGGGAGCCGAGCAGCTCGCTCACCGCTCGCGTGAGCCAGGCGCCCAATTCCTGGGGGGCGGGCCTGGCGTCTTCGAACTGTTCCAGCATCACTTGCTTCTGCGCGAGCACCTCGCCCAGCCGCGCCTCGATCAGGGCGTCGAAGATCTGCTGCTTCCCGGCGAAGTGGTAATAGACGTGGCTCTTGGCCATGCCCGCCCGGGCCGCGATCTCGTCGATGCGCGCGCCCGCGAAGCCGCTCTCGGAGAACACCTGTTCCGCGGCGTCCAGCACCTTGCCGACCGCTGCACTGGGGCGGCGCGACGTCGTGAGAGACTCACCCATGGCGACAATCTAGGACCAGATAGTCCTAACTGGCCAGTAGCAAGGCCATGGTCGTCGAGTCGGCGGACGGTCAGGCGGCGTCCTCGCGGACGGCGTAGGCCCGGGCTGCGTCGCTGGACAGCGACAGCAGCATCAACACGCTGATCGCGACTGGTATGAGCGCGCCGTGCAGGGGACGCGTCGCCGCGGTGACGCTGGAGGCGATCTCGGCGAGGCTGAGCGCGCAGGCCAGGAGCCGGGCGGAGTTGCATCCCGCGTAGAGGGCAATGGCGAGCACGAGGTCGATCACTCCGGCGACCAGGTAGCCCAGCCCGAGGGCTGGGAATAGATCTTGCGTCACGAGCGCGAGCGCACCCGCGGCGTCCTCGTGCCCGGTGAACACCAGGACCGCGAGGAGCAGGTGGACGACGCCCCGGAGCGCCGTCACCGCCGTCGCGAACAGCACCTGCGACGGCCGGCGGACACGCGAGGGCAGGCCGGACGCCGCGGGCTCGGCCGGCGCGGGGAGGGCCCGGACGTCCAGGATCGGGAGGTCGCCGTCGGTGCGCATGACGTCGCCGCCGCCGTTGCGGGAGTGGTAGCCGGTGGAGAAGTCCCGCAGGACGCTCAACGCGGCGTCCGGTGAGGCCTCCCGCACGGTGTCGACGATGTGATCGCGCTCGACGTCGACGTCGGCGTCGATCTTGTGGGTGACCTGAAGAGTGAACAGCGACAGTCCGACGCTCTTGTCGAACGTGCCGGCGGCGAGCCAGTCGACGGCGAAGCCACCCGGCAGCAACCAGCCGGGTGGGCACTCCCAGAAGCGGACGTGGTGCCGCTGGGACGGGTTGCCGGAGGCCTGCTGCTGATAGGCGAAGTCCTGCTGGCGGCCGAACAGCAACAGAGGACTCACCGGAGCCTCGGGGTAGCTCTCGCGTCCGATGACCCGCAGCACGATGCGAAGCCCCGTGGAGAAGCTGAGAGGGTCGGCCGGCGACCAGCCGGCGCGCTCCATCGCCGCCCGTACCTGGCCCCCGGTGCCAAGAAACGCCAGGTTGACGGGGTCGCCGAGCAGCCCGTCGGCGGTGCGGGTGCGGCCGATGAAGTAGTCGGGCACGTAGATCCTCGTCAGGATGCGGTGCAGCCGCGGCAGCACGAGGTAGGCCACCAGCGCCCAGAACACGATCAGCAGCAGCAGCGGCCAGCCCGGACGGATGCCCTCGCCCAGGGTGAGGTAGGCGAGCCAGGCCGAGCTGACCCCGCCGAGGACGAAGAACACGGCGTCCAGGCGACGCATCCAGGCGCCCCAGCTCACGTCGCCACCGCCTCGGGCACCGCGGCGCGCGCGGGGCGGATGGTCACCGCGAGGGCGGCGGCCCCCAGGCACAGGCCCGCGGCCAGCAGCCAGGCCGTGTGGTAGCTCCCCGTCGTCGTGCGCAGCCAGCCCGCCACACTCGCGGACGCCCCCGCACCGATCATGTGGGACGCGAACACCCAGCCGAACACGATGCCGCTGTCGGCGAGTCCGAAGTGCTGGCGGCACAGGGCGACGGTCGGGGGCACGGTGGCGACCCAGTCGAGGCCGTAGAAGATGATGAACACCCACAACCCGGCGCCGATCTCGGGGCCGAGCACCTGGTCGAGCGCGAGCAGGCTGAGTCCGCGCAGCCCGTAGTAGGCGAGCAGCAGCCAGCGCGAGTCGACCCGGTCGGTGAGCCACCCGGACGCGATCGTCCCGATCACGTCGAACGTGCCGACGATCGCGAGCAGCCCCGCCGCCAGGGTCGGGGTCAGGCCGGCATCATGCGCGGCCGGGATGAAGTGGGTCTGGATCAGCCCGTTGGTCGACCAGCCGCACACGAAGAACGTCGCGGCCAGCGCCCAGAAGGCGCGGGTCCTGGACGCCTCGCGCAGCACCCGCAGCGCCGTCCGCACGGGCGGCTCGTCGGAGGCCCGTGGTGCTGGCGCCCCGAGCGCGTAGCCCTCCGCGACGCCGTAGGGCAGCAGCGAGCGGTCGGACGGATGGTCGACCAGGAACAACCACACCATCACGGCGCCGAAGAACGCCAGGACGCACTCGATCGCGACCGCGGCGCGCCAGCCGAAGTTCGTCGACGTGGCGGCGATCACCGGCAGGAACACCATCTGCCCGGTCGCGTTGGCGGCCGAGAAGATGCCGGTCACCAGGCCCCGGTGCGTGTGGAACCAGCGGTTGGCGACGATCGCCCCGAAGACCAGCGCCATCATGCCGGTGCCGACGCCGATGACCAGCCCCCACAACAGCCACAGGTGCCAGGGCTCGGTCATGACCATCGTCAGCGCGGACGCGACCCCGATCAGCAGCAGGGCGGCGGTCACCGTCCGCCGGACGCCCCAGCGCTCCATCAGCGCCGCAGCGAACGGCGCCACAAGCCCGTACAGGACCAGGTTCACCGTCACCGCACCCGACGTCGTCGCCCGCGACCAGCCGAATTCGGCCTCGATCGGCTCCAGTAGGACCCCGATCGACGACCGGAACGCCGCTGCCGCCACCAGCGCTCCGAGCGTCACGGCGGCGACGATCCAGGCCGGATGCACCCGTCCTCTGCGCGGAGGAGGAACCGTCGTCACGCCGTGAAGCGTCCCACGTAGCCTCCGACCCGCGCCATCGAGGCGCGGATCAGAGCGTCAGGTCACTGGCGCAGTCGAGCCGGACGAGCCCGTCGCTCAGCAGGGACGCCAGCGCGCGCTCGGCCTGTTCGGCGTCCGACCGCCAGGCGTCCAGGACCCGTTCGCGCGGGACCGGACCCGGGGCGTCCCGGAGGACCGCGAGCAGCGCCCCGCGGCACTGCCGGTCGGTGCCGGCGTAGGTCTGTCCGCGCCGCGCCGGACCCGACCAGCCCGGGTAGCCCGCCGCCCGCCACGCGCACTCGGCCGCCACAGGGCACGCGCCGCACGCTGGGCGTCCGGTCGCGATGCAGACCTGCGCGCCCAACTCCATCGACGCCACAGCCCACAGGGCCGCAGCGGCCGCCGACTCGGGCAGCCACGCCTCGGCGCGGGCCCGTTCGTCCCGAGAAAGGGACGCCGGCTCGAACGCCTGCCCACCGTCGAGCCGGGCCAGCACGCGGCGGACGTTGGTGTCCAGGACGACGTGGCGGCGTCCGTGCGCGAAGGACGCCACCGCCGCGGCCGTGTACTCGCCCACCCCCGGCAGCTCCCGCAACTCGGCGATCTCGGACGGCACCTCGCCCCCGAACCTCTCCACGATCAGGCACGCCGCCCGCCACAGCCGCTGCGCCCGCCGCGGATACCCCAGCCGCCCCCAGGCGCGCACCGCCTCGCCCTGCTCTTCGGCCGCCAGAGCCGCCGCCGACGGCCATCGGGCCACCCATTCGCGCCACACCGGCTCGACGCGCGCGGCCGGCGTCTGCTGGAGCATGAACTCGCTCACCAGGACGCCCCACGCGCTCACCCCGGGCTCCCGCCACGGCAGCGGTCGGGCGTGCGCCGCGTACCAGGCGGCGACCTCGGCCCTGATGCGCTCGCGATCCACGGCCGCGGAGTCTACCCACGCCCATCACGCCCCCGGCGCCGACTTCCGCTTCCAGGCCCGCAGGTCGGTGACCGGGGTGTGGTCGGCGAACGAGTTCCAGACGGTGTCGAGCGCCTCGGCCACCGTGCTCACCTCCACCACGCGCAGGCCCGGCGTCGACGAGCACCCCGACCCGCGCGGCACGAGCGCGGCCTTGATGCCGAGCCGCTCGGCCTCGGCCAGCCGCCGCGAGAGGCCCGCCACCCGGCGCACGTCGCCCGACAGCCCCACCTCGCCGAGCGCCACGAACGGCAACGTCGGACGCCAATCCCCAGAGGCGGACGTCACCGCCACCGCCACCGCGAGGTCGGCCGCCGGATCGGCCAGCCTGATGCCGCCCACCGTAGAGACGTACACGTCGCGGTGGTGGGTCTTCAGGCCCGCCTTGCGCTGGAGCACCGCCAGCGCCATCGCCACCCGCGAGTTCTCGACCCCGTGCGTCGCCCGGCGCGGCACCTGGGTCGCCGAGGGCGTCACCAGCGCCTGCACCTCCGCCAGCAGCGGCCGCCGCCCCTCGAGCGTGACCGTCACGCACGTGCCCGGCGCCTGCGCCGTGTCGCCCGTCGTGAACAGCCCCGACGGATCGGCCACCTGCTCGATGCCCCGCTCGGTCATCTCGAAGCAGCCCACCTCGTCGGCGGGCCCGAACCGGTTCTTCGTCGCCCGGACCATCCGCAGCCCCGAGTGCCGGTCGCCCTCGAACGACAGCACCACGTCGACGAGGTGCTCCAGCGTGCGGGGCCCGGCGATCGACCCCTCCTTGGTCACGTGCCCGATGATCAGCACCGACATCGCACGCCTCTTGGCGACGCGGACGAGGGCATTCGTCACCTCGCGGATCTGAGTCACCCCGCCCGCCACCCCGTCGGTGCCGGACGCCGACACCGTCTGCACCGAGTCGAGCACCAGCAGCGTCGGGGACAGTTGCTCGATGTGCCCCAGCACCGCCCCCAGGTCGCTCTCGGCGGTCAGGTACAGCTCGGGCGCCAGTGCCCGCGTGCGGTCGGCCCGCCGCCTCACCTGCGCCGCCGACTCCTCCGCGCTCACGTACAGCGTGCGGCGTCCGCCCTTCGCCCACGCCGAGGCGGCCTCCAGCAGCAGCGTCGACTTGCCCACACCCGGCTCGCCCGCCAGCAGGACCACCGCCCCCGGCACGAGCCCCTCGCCCAGCACCCGGTCGAGCTCCGCGATGCCGATCGGCACCGCCCGAGCCTCCGCCGACGGCACCTCCGTGATCGGCACAGCGGACGCCGTTGGTGCGGTCGCCCGCGTGGTGGACGCCGTGGCCGACGTCTCCGCCACCGACCCCCAGGCCTGGCACTCCTTGCAGCGGCCCACCCACACGGGGGACACCCACCCGCACTCGCCGCATCGATACGTAGCCGTCGTCTTCGCCATGCAGCGAACCTACGATGGCCCTCTGACATTCCTCGGAGCAGGAGGAGCAGACCCATGGACATCGTTCTGATCGGCGGACTGTGGCTCACGGCGTCCGCCTGGGACGCCGTGGCGTCCGAACTGACCCGCCTCGGCCACGACCCGATTCCCGTCGACCTCCCCGGCCAGGGCGACGGAAAGCAGGCCACCCTCGACGACCAGGTGGACGCCGTCATCGCGGCCGTCGACGACGCGCCGCGGCCCTGCCTCGTCGTCGGTCACTCCGCCGCCTGCACGCTGGCCTGGCTGGCCGCGGACGCGCTCCCCGAGAAGGTGGTCAAGGTCGTGCTCATCGGCGGCTTCCCCAGCGCCGGCGGCACCCCGTACGCCGACTTCTTCCCGATCGTCGATGGGACGATGCCGTTCCCCGGCTGGGAGCCCTTCGCGGGCCCCGACTCGGCCGACCTCACGCCCGGGCAGAAGGACGCCTTCGCGGCCGCCGCGGTGCCGGTGCCGGAGGGCGTCGCCAAGGCCGAGGTGCACTACGCCGACGAGCGGCGCTTCGAGGTGCCGGTGGTGCTCATCTGCCCCGAGTTCGCCCCAGAGGACGCCCAGGCGTGGCTCGACGCCGGCGAGATTCCCGAACTGGCCCAGGCCGAGGACGTCACCCTCGTCGACCTCGACTCAGGCCACTGGCCGATGCTGACCCGGCCGGTCGACCTGGCCGACCTGCTGGCGGACGCCGCCCGCCCCTGACGGCTCAGATCTTGACGATGCCCCGGGGGGTCCGGAACCTGACCGACTCGATGCCCGGCTGACCGTTGGGGGCGTTGAACTTGAACTCGACGCCGTCGAACACGTCGCCCAGCTCGAAGCCCAGCCAGTCACTGACCCGCTGCCGGCTACCGGCGATGACGATCTTGACCAGCTCGACCTGGCCTTCGCCGAGCGCACTGGGGTGCGTCGTCGGATCGGAGGTCCACTTGATGAAGAAGGGCAGTTGCGGGTCGGCCACCAGGCCGCGGACGCCGATCTGCTCCCACTCGAGCCGCCGGCCGTCGGGGAACTGACGCGAGCCCACGCCGGCCTCGCGCTGGAGGCGCTCCTCGAAGGGCGCCATGTCGTCGACCTCGCACGCCCAGCCGAGCCACCCCCCGCCCGACTCGGTGCGCGCCCGCACGGCCTGCCCGAACGCCGCCTTCTCGGCCGCGGGGTGCTCCAGGACCTCGACCACCTCGAGATACTGGCCCCGCGTCAGCGGAAGAATGTTGTTACGCGTGCCGAATCTCGGGTGGAAGCCCCCGTCCTTGAACGGCACTCCCAGCTGTTCCTCGAGGCCCGCCACCGCCGCCAGCAACCCCTTCGGGCTGGCCGCGAAGGACAGATTCGCGATGCGCATGCCGTCATTGAAGTCCAAAGGGCACCAGAAAAGCGAATCCGGCGTCCCCAGGGCTCCGGCGTCCGCCTGACTACGTCATTCGCAGACCGGACGCCGTCGGTCACCTCCGCGGTGGCTGAGTCGGGTACCACCCGTATGCTGTCCGGCGTGCCAGGACTCGCGCTGCCGACCCCGGACGCCGCGGCGTCCGGCCCCTTCCTCGGGCGGCGCAACGACGGCTGGGAGATCGCGCTCGTGCTGGGCGTTTCGCTGGGCCAGTCGGCGGTCTACTCGATCCTGTCGCTGTTGGAGAAGCTGACCCGTCCCGTCCCGATCGGGCAGCAGACGACGTCGATGAACAACTCGGTCGTGCCCGACCGGCCCTGGCTCGACCTCGCCTACCAGGTCGCCGGCATCGTGTTCCCGATGGTCCCAGCACTGCTGGCCCTCTACCTGCTCCGCCTCACCGGCGACCGCGCGGGCATCGGCTTCGACCTGCGGCGTCCGGGCTTCGACCTCTCGCGCGGACTGCTCGCCGCCGCCGTCATCGGCATCCCGGGCCTGGCGTTCTACTACGCGGCCCGGTTCGTGGGCATCAACACCGACGTCCAGCCGGCCAACCTGGCCGCCAACTGGTGGACGATCCCCGCCTACGTGGGCCTCGCGGTCATGAACGGCGTCCTGGAGGAGGTCGTCATGCTCGCCTACCTGTTCACCCGACTGGGGCAGCTGGGCTGGCGGGCCTGGCAGTTCGTCGCCTTCAGTGCGGTGGTCCGGGGCGCCTACCACCTCTACCAGGGCTTCGGCGGCGGCCTCGGCAACCTCGTGATGGGCCTGGTGTTCGGGCTGCTCTACCTGCGCTGGCGGCGCGTCGGGCCCCTTGTGGTCGCCCACGTCATCCTCGACCTGGTCAGCTTCATCGGCTACGCGCTGCTCGCTCCCTACCTGCCGAAGTTCTGAGCGCACCAACGGCGTCCCCGAGAGCGCCAGCGGCGTCCAACTTTGCGGCAAGTTGGCCGTCCAACATGCAACATTGAAGATGGACGCCGACGGCTCAGTTACGCTTTTCCCCATGCGTGTTGGAGTCTTTGGTGCGACCGGTCAGGTCGGCAATGTGATGAGGGCGCTCCTGGCGGAGCGCAACTTCCCGGTCAGTGAGATCCGCTACTTCTCTTCGGCGAAGTCGGCGGGCACGACGCTGCCGTGGAAGGACCAGCAGATCACCGTCGAGGACACGGCGACGGCCGACTTCTCCGGCCTCGACATCGCGCTGATGTCCGCGGGCGCGACCATGAGCAAGGAGTACGCCCCCAAGATCGCCGCCGCCGGCGCCGTGATCGTCGACAACTCGTCGGCCTGGCGCAAGGATCCCGAGGTTCCGCTGGTTGTCTCCGAGGTCAACCCCGAGGACGCCGTCAACCCGCCCAAGGGCATCATCGCCAACCCGAACTGCACGACGATGGCGGCCATGCCGGCGCTCAAGCCGCTGCACGACCAGGCCAAGCTGACCCGGCTCACCGTTGCGACCTACCAGGCCGTCTCCGGCTCGGGCCTCGCGGGCACCCGCGGCCTCGCCGAGCAGACGCGCCACGCCGTCGCCAACGACGACATCGAGCGGGCGGCCCTCACCGGACGCGCCCTCAGCCTGCCCGAGGACATCAGCCCCTACGTCCTCCCGGTGGCGTTCAACGTCATCGCGATCGCCGGCAAGATCGTCGAAGACGGTACCGACGAGACCGACGAGGAGCAGAAGCTCCGCAACGAGTCCCGCAAGATCCTGCACATCCCGGAGCTGGCGGTCTCGGGCACCTGCGTCCGCGTGCCGGTCTTCTCGGGCCACTCGCTGGCGATCCACGCCGAGTTCGAGCACCCGATCACGCCCGAGGAGGCCAAGGCCCTGCTCGCGGACGCCCCCGGCGTCACGCTGGTCGACGTGCCCAACCCGCGCGACGCCGCCGGCGAGGACGACGTGTTCGTCGGCCGCATTCGCCAGGACCAGGCGGTCCCGGGCAACCGCGGCCTCGTGATGTTCGTCTCCAGCGACAACCTGCGCAAGGGCGCCGCCCTCAACGCGATCCAGGTCGCTGAGGTCGTCGCGAAGAACCTCGCCACCCGGTGAGCACGACCGCGATCATCGGCGCGGGCGTGATGGGGGAGACCCTGCTCGCCGGCCTGCTCCGCGCGGGGTGGGACGCCCAGGATCTGATCGCGGCCGACCGCCATGAGGCGCGCCGCGACGAGATCGAGGTCAGGCATCACGTGCGGACGGCGACCAACGCCGACGCCGCGCGCGATGCCGACACGGTCCTGCTCGTCGTCAAGCCACAGGACATTCCCGAGGTGCTGCCCGAGATCGCGGCGTCCATGCGTCCCGGCACGCTGCTGGTGTCGCTGTGCGCGGGCATCCACACGGGCCAGCTCGAAGCAGGGCTGCCCGAGGGGACGCCGGTGGTGCGGGTCATGCCCAACACGCCGGCCCAGGTCGACGAGGGCATGGCCGCCATCTCGGCGGGCTCGCACGCCACGCCGGCCCACCTCGACCGGGTGACCGCCATCATGTCGGCGGTCGGCAAGGCCGTCACGGTGCCCGAGAAGTACCAGGACGCCGTCACCGCGATCTCCGGGTCGGGGCCGGCGTACCTGTTCTTCGTCGTCGAGGCGATGATCGACGCCGGCGTGATGCTCGGCCTGCCGCGCGACGTGGCGACGCTCCTGGTCAGCCAGACGATGTACGGCTCCGCGAAGCTGCTGGTCGAGTCGGGCGAGCACCCGACCGTCCTGCGCGAGCGGGTCACGTCGCCTGGCGGCACGACCGCCGCCGCCCTGCGCGAGCTCGAGGTGCACCGGGTCAAGGCCGCGTTCATCTCCGCCATGGAGGCCGCCCGCGACCGCAGCGCCCACCTGGCGCGTCCGGGCAAGGACAGGTAGTCCCGGACGCCCGAACGCCCCGCGGGAACGCACTCGAGGCGTCCGATCAGTGCAATGTGATTCGTACCCGGGTGCGATCTGTGCAATGAATTTCTTCGAATTCCGGCGAATTTTATTGCACTGATCGCCCCCAACGGCCGCGGGGGTCACGCCCTGCCGGCGAGGGGCGCGGCCGTGTCGACCACCCGTCCGGGCACAATGGCGTCCGTGCGCGACCTGGACCTGCTGCCCAAGGCGCACCTGCACCTGCACTTCACCGGGTCGATGAGCGTGCCGACGCTGCTCGAGGTCGCCGCGCTCGAGGGCGTCGAGCTGCCCGAGTCGCTCACCGACGACATCGCGCTCGACGTGCCGTTCGACCAGCGCGGCTGGTTCCGGTTCCAACGGCTCTACGACACTGCGCGCCACGCGGTCCGCTCCGAGGCGTCCCTGCGGCTCGTCGTCCGCCGCGCCGCCGAGGACGACGCCCGCGAGGGCTCCCGCCGCCTCGAACTGCAGGTCGACCCCACCGGCTACGCGGCCGGTGTCGGGGGCGTCCAGCCGGCCCTGGAGATCGTCCTGGACGCCGCACGCGAGGCGTCCGAGGCGACGGGCGTCCAGGTCGGGGTGATCGTGGCGGCGTCCCGGCTGAAACACCCCATGGACGCCCGCGCACTGGCCCGCCTCGCCGCCCGCTTCGCCGGCGACGGACCCGGTCGGGTCATCGGCTTCGGCCTGTCGAACAACGAGCGGCACGGGTCCACCGCCGAGTGGGAGGGCGCCTTCCGCATCGCCCGCGCGGCCGGCCTGAGGTCGGTCCCGCACGGCGGCGAGCTGCTCGGCCCGGACGCCGTCAGAGTGACCCTGGACGCCCTGCGTCCCGACCGCATCGGGCACGGCGTGCGCGCGGCCGAGAATCCGGCACTGGTGCACGAGATCGCCCAACGCGGCGTCCCCCTCGAGGTCTGCCCGATGTCGAACGTGCACCTCGGCGTCTTCCGCCACCCGGCGTCCGTGCCCCTGCGGACTCTGACGGACGCCGGCGTCCAAGTCGCCCTCGGCGCCGACGACCCGCTGCTGTTCCTGTCGCGGCTGACCGACCAGTACCGGCTGGCCCGCGAGGCGCACGGCTTCACCGACGCCGAGCTGGCCGGTCTGGCCAAGGCCTCGATCGCCGCCTCTTTCGCCACACACGCCGACAAGCGGGCCTGGGCGGCCGAGGTCGACGAGTGGCTGGCGCGGACCGATTCGCCCGCCGCCGCACCGGACCGGTAGCATCTTGTGCTTGGCCGACCCCTGGTCGGCCGTCCCAGACAGCAACGCCGGTCCGAGGGTCGGAGCCGGAACCGAAAGAGGTCGAGTACGTGGGTTCGGTCATCAAGAAGCGCCGCAAGCGCATGGCGAAGAAGAAGCACCGCAAGCTGCTGAAGAAGACGCGCATCCAGCGTCGCCGCGCCGGCAAGTAGCCGCGTGGGGCGCGCCCCCGGCGATCCCGGCGGCGCGGTCGAGGGGCGTCCCACCCCGGACGCCGCCCGCGTCGTCGTGCTGGTCCGCGACGGCTGCCACCTCTGCGACGAGGCCGTGGCTCACGTCGAGAACGTCTGCGCCGGCCTCGGCGTCTCCTGGCGTACGGTCGACGTCGATTCAGACCCGGCCCTGCGCGCCGAACACACCGACCACGTGCCGGTGACGTTCGTCGACGGCGTCCGGTTCGCGCTCTGGTTCCTCGACCCGGACGCCCTTCGCGCGGCTCTCGTCCGCCCCGCGTCAGGCTGAGCCGCACCCGGGTTCGAACCCGACAGGTGAGCCCCGTATTGTGGGCGCCACGCCGCCGGACACGACGGCTGGTGGCCGCGAAGGGGGCAGCAATGGAGACGACGCTCGTCCACGTGTGCAGGCACGGGCAGGTCTACAACCCCGATCACGTCCTGTACGGACGCCAGCCCGGCTACGGCCTCTCCGACCGCGGCCGCGCCATGGCCGAGCGTCTGGGCGAGCATTTCGCCGGCCTCCCGATCACCCACCTGCGCTGCTCGCCCCTGCAGCGCGCGCAGGAGACGATGGCGCCCATCGCCGCGGGCCACCCCGGGCTCGAGCTGGTCACCGATCCGCGCATCGTCGAGGCCGCGAACATCCTCGAGGGCCAGAGCTTCGGGCGCTACAACCAGCGCCTCCTGCTGCCCCGCAACCTGCGCCATCTCTACAACCCGCTGCGTCCCAGCTGGGGCGAGCCGTACCCCGAGATCGTCAGGCGCATGCGCGCCGCCATCGCGGACGCCGCCGCATCAGCCGGCCCCGGCGGGCAGGCCGTGCTGGTCAGCCACGAACTGCCGATCTGGATCACCCGCCTGGACGCCGAGGGCCGCAGCCTCGTCCACAACCCCGCCGCGCGGGTGTGCCGGCTGGCGTCCGTGACGACGTTCTCGCTGATCGAGGGCCGGGTTGTCCGGGTCGACTACGCCGAGCCTGCGGCCGACCTGGTGCCGAGCCGCGCGAGGGTCGTCCGCCCGGGGATGTGAGGACGCCCGTGCCGACGCATGCGCAGCAGCCAGACGGACGCCGACGGCGTCCGTTCGCGCTTGCCGCCGCAGCGTTGGTGGCTGCGTTGGCGGCGTCCGGGCTGTCGGGCTGCACGGCGTCCGGGACGACCGAGGCGACCCTGACCCGCATCGAGCCGGCCAGGCGCGTCGCGGCCCCGCACATCACCGGCACGACCCTCACGGGGGCGTCCTTCGACTCGGCCGCCCTCAACGGACGGGTGATCGTCTACAACGTCTGGGGCTCGTGGTGCGCGCCCTGCCGCAAGGAGGCCCCGGCGCTGGCGGCCGCGTCGAAGGCGACGGCGTCCGTGGCGACGTTCGTCGGCATCAATACCCGCGACACCGGGACGGCGCAGGCGCTCGCGCTTGTCCGGGAGGCGGGGATCGAGTTCGAGTCGGTCTTCGATCCCGACGGACGTCTGCTGCTCAAGTTCGACTCGCTGCCGCCGAGCGCGATCCCCACCACGATCGTCGTGGACGCCCAGGGTCGCGTCGCCGCGCGCATCCTAGGCGAGACGACGCAGTCCACCCTCACGGGCATCGTCGAAGACACGGCGGCCGGCTCGTGACGCCCCTGGACCTGGCCGGCTGGGTGCAGGACGCGATCGGCGGCTCGATGCCGGTCGCGGTGCCCGTTGCGGTGCTGGTGGGGCTGGTGTCGTTCTTCAGCCCGTGCATCCTGCCGCTGCTGCCGGGCTACCTGTCGTACGCGACCGGACTGGCGGCGTCCGACATCGTCGCCGGGCAGACGTCGCGGCGCCGCGTCCTGGCCGGAACGGCTTTGTTCGTGTTCGGCTTCTCCGTCGTGTTCGTGAGCCAGGGCGCGCTGTTCGGCGGGCTCGGGTCGGTTCTGCAGAGCTACCGGCGTCCGATCGACATCGTGGCCGGCGTGCTGGCGATCGTGCTGGGGCTGATCTTCGCGGACGCCATCCCGCTCGGGCAGACCACGAAGCGCCTGCAGACCGCCCCGCGCGTCGGGGTCGCCGCCGCGCCGCTGCTCGGCCTCGTGTTCGGCCTCGGCTGGACGCCCTGCATCGGGCCGGCGCTGGGCATCGTCCTGACGCTGGCGCTCGACTCGGCCACCGCCGCCCGCGGGGCCCTGCTGGCGCTGGCCTACGCCCTGGGCCTCGGCCTGCCGTTCCTCGCCTTCGGCCTCGCGTTCGGACGCCTCGCCGGCACCCTGACCTGGGTGCGCGCCCACCAGCGCGGCATCCAGCGCCTCGGCGGGGCGCTGATGGTGGCCGTCGGCGTCCTGCTGATCACCGGCGCCTGGGACGCCCTGATGGGCGTCCTGCGGCAGTGGGCGGCCAGCTTCGGGGCGGTGATCTGATGGCGGCCGGCCCCGACAAGAGCAAGCAGGTGGCCCCGCCCATGACGCCGCGCGAGTTCCTGCGCTTCTGCTGGACCCAGCTGACCTCGATGCGCACCGCGCTGGTGCTGCTGTTCGCCCTGGCCATCGCGGCGATTCCGGGGTCGCTGGGGGCGAACGTCCTGCCGCAGCGTCCGACGAACCCGGTGCTGGTCCGCGATTGGATCGCCGCCCACCCCGGCCTCGGCGAGGCCTTCGACCGGCTCGGCCTGTTCGACGTCTACGGCTCGCCCTGGTTCTCGGCGATCTACCTGCTGCTGATGGTCTCGATGGTGGGCTGCATCGTGCCGCGGGTGGCGACCTACGCCCGCGCCGTCCGAGCGATGCCGCCCGGCGTCCCCAAGCGGCTCGACCGGCTGGCGCAGCACGCGTCCGGGCCGACGGAACTCACGGCGTCCGAGGCCCTGGATGCCGGCGAGCGCTGGCTCGTGTCGCGCCGCTACCGCGTGCGGAGGCAGGGCAGCGAGTTGTCCGGCGAGGTGGGCTACCTGCGCGAGCTGGGCAACCTGCTGTTTCACGTCTCGATCCTGGGGGTGCTCGCGGGGGTGGCGTTCAGTTCTCTGTTCGGCTTCAAGGGCTCGGCGATCGTCACCGAGGGCTCGGCGTTCAGCAACAACCTCAGCCAGTACGACGACTTCAGCTCGGGCGGACTGTTCCGCGGCACGTTCGAGCCGTTCACGCTGTGGGTAGACCAGTTCGACGTGAGCTTCGAGCGGGGAAGCGTCCAGCACGGTGCGGCGCGGCAGTTCCTGGTGCACGGGCGCCTCGCCGGGCCCGACGAGACCCCCGCCGATACCCGGCTCGAGGTCAACAGCCCGGTCATCGTCGGCTCGACGATGGTCAACCTGATCGGGCACGGGTACGCGCCTGTCGTCACCGTCACGGACGCCTCCGGCCAGGTCGCGTTCTCGGGACCGGTCGTGTTCCTGCCGCAGGACTCGAACTTCACGTCGCTGGGCGTCATCAAGGCCCCGGACGCCCGCCCGCAGCGCCTCGCGTTCGACGCCGTGTTCGTGCCGTCGCAGTCGACGGCCGCCGGCGTGGGCCCGCTGTCGGTCTTCCCGGACGCCGACAACCCGATGCTCTGGGGCACCGTCTGGTCGGGCGAGCCGAAGACCGAGACCGGGGTGCCCGAGAACGTTTACACCCTCGACAAGACGGGGCTGACGCAGGTCATGGACGGCAGCTCGCCGGCGTCCTTCCGGCTCGCGCCGGGGCAGACGTACACGCTGCCGGACGGGTCCACGCTCAGGTTCGACTCCTGGAAGCGCTGGACGAAGCTGCAGATCTCCTCGACCCCCGGCCTGCCGGTCGTCTACGGTTCGGTGGGCCTGGGCGTGCTGGGGCTGCTGTTGTCGCTGTTCGTGCGTCCGCGGCGGGTCTTCGCGCGCGTGACGGACGCCGACGGCGTCCGTCTGGCCGAAGTCGGCGGACTGGACAAGGCGGAGTCGCGGGCGGGGCTGGAAGATGCGGTCGCGGGGCTGGCGTCCGCGCTGGGGGTCGAGCCGGGGCTCGTGGCGGTGGGGACGCCGACGGGTGGCGAGCAGGAGGAGGACGCGTGAACGGGCTGGCCTACTACTCGTCGCTGACGATGGTGACCTCGGCGGTGGTCTACCTGCTGGCGTTCACCGCGCACGCGGCGGAATGGGCGTCCGCGCGGCGGGTCGACCCGGACGCGACCTCGCGCGCCAGGCAGGAACGCCTGGACGCCGACCTGACGCGGATCGACCGCTTCGGACGCATCGGCATCGCGCTCACCTGCATCGGTGCGGCCCTGCATGTGAGCGGCGTGGTGCTGCGGGGGCTGGCGGCGGGACGGGCGCCCTGGGGCAACATGTACGAGTTCGTCACCTCGACGATGGCGTTCGTCGCGATCGCCTACCTGGTGCTGGCGATCGGGCTGAAGATGCGCTGGCTGGGCCTGCCGGTGACGCTGCTGCTCACGATCGGCCAGGGGCTCGCCGTGACCGTGTTCTACGTCGACGTGGCGCCCCTGGTGCCCGCGCTGCACTCGGTGTGGTTCGTGGTGCATATCGTCGCGGCGGCCACGGCGGGGGCCATGTTCAACGTGGGCGGGCTGGCGTCCATTCTGTTCCTGCTGCGGACGCGCGCCGAGCGCAAGGGCGCCGTGAAGGGTTACCTGGCCCGGCTGCCCGAGCCGATCGTTCTGGACCGGATCGCCTACCGGGTCACCGCCTTCGCCTTCCCGCTATGGACGTTCACGATCGCCGCCGGGTCGATCTGGGCGGCCTACGCCTGGGGACGCTACTGGGGCTGGGACCCGAAGGAGACCTGGTCGCTGGTCACCTGGGTCGTCTACGCCGCCTACCTGCACGCCCGGGCTACCGCAGGCTGGAAGGGCACCCGCGCCGCCTGGCTCGGCGTTCTGGGCATGGCCGCCTTCTGGTGGAACTTCGTCGGCGTCAACCTGCTGACCGCCGGCCTGCACAGCTACGCGGGCATCTAGCTCGGTATCCGGCCGCGCGGCGTCCCCGGCGAGCGTCGTCCTGTGCGGCACGCTGGGCCCATGCGCCCTGCCCCCATCGCAGCTTCCCTGGCCGCAGTTGTCGTAGTCGCGAGCCTCATGGCCGGTTGCGCCGGCCCTTCCGACGCGCCGCTCACGCCCAGCGCCGACCCCGACCTCGCGTCCGGACTCTCGGCGGGCGACGCCGGGACGCCCGCTGCCGGAGCCAACGCCACGCCCAGCACCGGCGGCGTGCGGTTCGCGCCGACGGCGTCCGGGCATCTCGACGGGAAGGTCATCCTCGTCGACCCCGGCCACAACGGCACCTGGGTCACGGCCGTCAACAACAAGCGGACGCCCGTGTTCGGCACCTCGGGCGCGCGCTGCCAGGCGGCGGGCGCCACGGCCCTCGACAAGACGACCGAGCACACCCTCGTCTGGGAGATCGCCCAGAAGCTGGTGCCGCTGCTGCGCTCCGAGGGGGCGACGGTCGTGCTGACGCGTCCGGACGACATCGGCACCGGCCCCTGCAACAACGAACGCGCCGAGATCGCCAACCGCAACGACGCGGCGTTCCTGATCTCGATCCACGGCGACGGCGCCCCCCGCGAGACGCTGCGGGGCTTCTCGGTGATCTACGCCAAGCACTCCGCGGGCGGCAGCGCACTACTAGAGGCGTCCAAGGAGGCCGCCGAGCACGTGCTCGCCGAGATGGCGGCGCAGAGCGCGCTGCCTCCGGCGAACTACGTGGGGACGCCGGGGCGTCCGATCGAACAGCTCGACCTGGGCGTCCTCAACAACGTCAAGGTGTGTCCGGCGGTGCTGCTGGAGACCGGCAACCTGATCCAGGCCGACGACTGGGCGATCCTCAACTCGGACGCCGGCAAGGAGGGCATCGCCCGAGCCCTGGCCGCCGCGGCGGTCGACGTCGCGGGCTGAGCCGGCGGCGTCCCTACTGCACTCCGTCGAGGCGGACGAACGTGTAGCCGTGCGCGTCGTACCACTCGATGATCGCGGGCAGGGCGGCCACGGTGTTGCTGCGGTTCGGGCTGACGGACGCGTTCGACTCGTGCGACGCCTTGCCCGAATGCATGAGCACGATCGGATGCTGCTGGCTGCCGACCTCGGTGGCCGCGGTCACGATCGCCTTCGTGGCGGCCGCGGTCGTGGTCGAGGGCTGCTTCCAGTCGAGGCTGTCGACGCTCCACAGTACGGAGGTCATTCGCTGCTTGGACGCCGCCGCCAGCACGTTGGTCGTGTAGCCGCCGGGCGGACGGAAGTAGCACACCGGCAGCCGGCTGGCCGTCGCGATCGCGGCGTTGGTGCGCTTCATCTCGCTGGTCAGGTACGACACCGTCCAGCCGCCGCTGACGGCCGACGGGTACTGGTGCTCGTAGGAGTGGTCGGCCAGCAGGTTCCCGCCGTCGGCGATGAGCCGCAGCACGTCGGGGGACGCCTCCGCGTGCTGTCCCGTCACGAAGAACGTGGCCCGCACGTTGTAGCGGGCGAGCACCTCGACGATCTCGGGGTCGGCCGGCGCCGGGCCGTCGTCGAACGTCAGCGCGACCGTCTTGCCCTCGCCGGGGGCCGTCTTGACGAAGGAGTCCGGCGGCGTCGGGCACTGGGCCGGGTTCGTCGTCGCCGTCGTCGTCTCGGACGCCGTCGGTGCGCTCTGGGTCGGCGTCGCGCTGTCGGACGCCGTCGGCAGCACCGTGGACGCCGTCGCGGATGTGGTCTCGATCGGCGCCGGGGAGGCCGACGGGGTGCTCGGGTAGGTGGTCGCGCAGCCGGCCAGGACCAGCGTCCCGGTGAGGGCGGCGGCGAGGAGGGCGCGCGCTCCGCGGTGTGACCGGTGGCGTCCGTCCGGTGCGGTGGCGGAGGGATCGTTCATCGGGCGCGATGCTACACCGCGGGCTCATCGCTCCCCGCGGCGGCTCAGGGGGGCCGCGACACCGGCCTTCGTCGTGGCAGGTCCGGCCGCGGAGGGCGGCCGGGTGGGAGACTGGCCGGCATGCCCCGCCGAACTCGACGAGTCCCTGCCGCGCGCCCGCTTCGGGACGCCCCCGCCGCGAAGGCGTCCGCGCTGGTCCTGGCCGCTGTGCTGCTGGCCGGCTGCGCGCAGACGCACCCCGCGGCGTCCACGCCGGCGATGACGACCGCGGCTGCGGCGGCGTCCTCGGCGACCTCGACCGTCAGCGCGGGCCCCGGGTCCTGCTCCGAGGCGGCGTCCAGGCTGAGCGTGGCCGAGCAGGCCGGGCTGGTCGTCCTGGTCGGGCTCTCGGGCGCCCCGGACGCCGACACCTCCGCCCTGATCGCGCGCGACCACATCGGCGGTGTCGTGCTGACCGGGCCGTTCGCGACGGGGGTCGCCGGGGTGAAGGCGGTGACGGGGCCGCTGGCGGCGTCCGGGCTGCTGGTCGCGGCCGCGCAGGAGGGTGGCAAGCAGCAGCCGCTGAGCGGGGCGGGGTTCGACGCGATCCCGGCGGCGGCCCAGCAGGGCAAGGTGGCCGAGACCGAGCTGCGGGCGAAGTGGACGGCCTGGGGTCGTCAGTTGAAGGACGCCGGCGTCCACCTGAACCTGGCGCCGGCCGGCGACGTGCTGTCGGCCGCCAACGCCGCCAAGAAGGTCGCGCCCGGCACCTGGGACCGCCTGTTCGGCTCGGACGCCGAGGCCGTGGCGGCGTCGGTGACGGCCGCGGTCGGCGGGCTGCAGGAGGCCGGGATGGCGGCGTCCGTCGCGCACTACCCGGGTATGGGGGCGCTGCCGGCTGGCGCGGACTCGACCGCGTCCGGGCCGGCCACCGACTCCGTGACGACGGCGGCATCGGCGTCCAGGGCCCCGTACCGGTCGGCGGCATCGGCGGGCGCGGACGCCATCACGATCTCGACCGCGACGTTCGCCAAGATCGACGCCGCGAGCCCGGCCGTGTTCTCCTCGGCCGTCATGGCGCTGGTGCGCGAGGACCTGCGCTTTCCCGGCTTGATCGTGAGCGACGACCTGGCCGGCGCGGCGCTGGCGGCGGTGCCGGCGGGCGAGCGGGGCGTCCGGTTCGTGCGGGCCGGCGGCGATCTGGCACTCGTCTCCGATCCGGCCACCGCGGACGCCGTCGTGACGGGCCTGGCCACTGTCGCGGCGTCCGATCAGGCCTTGGCCGCCCGGCTGAAGGAGGCGGCGTCCGACGTTCTGGTGCTGAAGTCGGTCGTGGGTCTCAGCGGGTGCGTGGCCGTGCGTGGCTGACGGGCAGTGTCAGGCGTCGACGCGCAGCTGGCCCTGCACCTGGCGGGCGACGGTCAGCAGGTCGGGACGGCTGTCGGGGATCGACGCGTAGTAGATGCTGGAGGAGTCGTCGCTGATCTTCACGACCTCGAAGATCGCGGTCTCGCCCTTCTCGTTGAGCCCCGAGATGTCGAAGCTCAGGTGGGTCTCGATGACCCAGCCGTCGCGTCCGTCGACCGTGACCGCCTGGCTGCGGACGTCGTCGCGCTGCACGACCGCGTCACCGTAGAACCGCGACATCGCGCACTTCGCGATGAGTTCGGTGCCCTCCTGCGGGCTGAAGAAGCCGTCGCCGGCGACCAGTTCGGCGACCAGGATGGACGCCACCCACGAGTTGCCCTTGCCGTCGAAGTTCGGCTGGAGCGTGATCTGCTGCACCGAGACGTCGCGTCCGAAGGGCAGCCGGCTGTCGGGCTCGGGCTCGCTCCACGGGGAGGCGAGCTTCGGGTAGGACAGCTGGCCGCCGTGCACGCGTCCATCGGCCGCGGCGGGTTTGAGCGTCTCGGGGATCAGCGACTCCGGCGGGCACGGGTCGACCGTGGGGTTGCTCGGGGCGCTCGGGTTGAGCGGGTCGATGCCGAAGCCGCGCAGCACCTGGAGGCCGCCGAAGACGAGTCCGGCGACGATCGCCAGGATCGCGAGCCACCAGCCGACCCGTTTCAGGCCCGAGCTGCGCGGGGGTTGGGTCTGCTGCCCGGACGCCCCCGCGTACGGGTTCGCCATCGGACGCCGTGAGGACAGCGGCTGTCCGCCGCCGGCCGCGGCGTATGGGTCGGACGTGAGCGTCGGGGACCAGGCGGTTCCGTCCCAGTAGCGGTACATGCCCGGCGCGCCGCCTGGGTCCGGGTACCAGCCCGCTCTGCTCATGCGCCCCATCGTAGGTGGCAAGCCTGAGCGCGCTCCGCGGGGGAGGGAGAGGGCCTGATCAGTGCAATACGTTTCGCATCCGGCCTGCGATCTGTGCAATGAGTTTGGCCGAAAGCCGGCGAATTTCATTGCACTGATCCCACAGGCTGGCGAGTGTTATTGCACTGATCGCGGCTACCCGAAGCGGCCGGTGATGTAGTCCTCGGTGGCGGACGAGTCGGGGGTCGAGAAGATCTTCTCGGTCGGACCCATCTCGACGAGGCGTCCGGGCTTGCCGGCGGCCTCGAGGTTGAAGAAGCCGGTCACGTCCGAGACCCGGGCCGCCTGCTGCATGTTGTGGGTCACGATGACGATCGTGTAGCGCTCCTTGAGCTGGCCGATGAGGTCCTCGATGGCGAGCGTCGAGATCGGGGCCAAAGCGGAACACGGCTCGTCCATCAGCAGCACCTCGGGCGCCACGGCGATCGCACGGGCGATGCAGAGCCGTTGCTGCTGCCCGCCCGAGAGGCCGGCGCCGGGACGGTCGAGCCGGTCCTTGACCTCCGCCCACAAGTTCGCCGAACGCAGCGAGGTCTCGACGAGCTCGTCGGCGTCCGAGGCGGGCAGGCGCGTCCGGTTCAGCTTGGCCCCGGCCAGCACGTTGTCGCGGATCGACATCGTCGGGAACGGGTTCGGCCGCTGGAACACCATGCCGACCTGGCGCCGCACCCGCACCGGGTCGACGCCAACGCCGTAGAGGTCCTCGCCGTCGAGCAGCACCTCCCCGGTCACGTACGCCCCGGGGATCACCTCGTGCATGCGGTTCAGCGTCCGCAGCACGGTCGACTTGCCGCAGCCCGACGGCCCGATGAACGCGGTCACCGCGCGGGGCTCGATCGACATCGAGACTCCCTCGACGGCCCGGAACTTCGAGTAGTAGCAGGACAGGTCGGTGATCGAGATGCGCTTGGCCATCGAGAATCCTTCAGGAGCGGGTCTTGGGCGCGAAGCGGAACGCCACGAGGCGTCCGATCGCGTTGAGCAGCATCACCAGCAGCACCAGCGTCAGCGCGCCGGCCCAGGCCCGCGCGAGGTAGCTGTCGGGGGGCGTCCCGGGCTGGGTGTACTGGTAGTAGACGAACACGGGCAGCGTCGTCATCGCGCCGTGCAGGGGATCGGTGTTCAGCGAGTCGGTCAGCCCCATCGTCACGAGCAGCGGCGCGGTCTCGCCGATCACCCGGGCCAGCGACAGGATCACGCCGGTCACGATGCCGGCGAGGGCGGTCGGCAGGACGACGCGCAGCACCGTCCGCCACTTGGGCACGCCGAGGGCCAGGGACGCCTCGCGCAGTTCGTTCGGGACGAGCCGCAGGTACTCCTCGGCCGACCGCACCACCGTGGGGATCATCAGCACGCTCAGCGCGACGGCGCCCGACAGGCCGCTGACCGCGCCCGGGCCGACCAGGATGCCGAACAGTGCGTAGGCGAACAGCCCGGCCACGATCGAGGGGATGCCGGTCATGACGTCGACGAAGAACGTGATCCAGCGGGCCAGCCGGGCCCGGGCCCCGTATTCGACCAGGTAGATCGCGCACAGCAGGCCGATCGGCACCGAGATGAGGGTGGTGAGGCCGGTGACGATGAGCGTCCCCCACAGGGCGTGCACGGCACCGCCGCCCGCGCCGACCACGTTGCGCATCGAGTACGAGAAGAACTGCGCGTCGAAGCGGTGGACGCCGTAGCCGACGGTCTGCCCGATCAGCGACACCAGCGGGGCCAGCGCGACCAGGAAGGCCAGGGTGGCCAGGGACGCCATGATGCGGTCCTTGGCCCGGCGCGGCCCCTCGACCAGCCGGGACGCGATCCAGGTCAGGAGCAGGAAGACCACGGCGGCGACGACTGCGACGAGCGGCAGGTTGAGGACCCCCGCCAATCCGAGGACGCCCGCGGCGACGGCCAGCGCGACGACGACCGTCGCGATCGTGAAGAACCGCGGCAGCTGGTCGGCGGTCAGGCTGCTGGTGGGCGTCCCCGGGGCAGGTGGACGCCCACCAGCGCGCCCAGCGCGCCCGCTCGCGGGGGGCTGCGGGGCGCCGGGGGTGAGGGCGGAGCGGGTGCCGCGCGGGGCGTCCGGGGGTGTGGTTCTGGTGCTCATCAGTCGGCTCCGGAGAACTCGGCGCGGCGGCGCAGGATGGCCCGGGCGAGCATGTTCACAGCGAGGGTGATGACGAACAGCACGAGCCCGGTGGCGATGAGCTGGTTCTGGCCCAGCCCGAACGCCTCGGGGAAGTTGAGGGCGATGTTGGCCGCGATCGTGTTCGGGTTCGTCGAGGTCAGCAGCAGCAGGCTGATCACGTTCGCCGGCGACAGGACCATCGCCACGGCCATGGTCTCGCCGAGGGCGCGTCCGAGGCCCAGCATGCACGCCGACACGATGCCCGAGCGGCCGAACGGCAGCACGGCCTGGCGGATCATCTCCCACTTGGTCGCGCCCAGCGCCAGGGACGCCTCCTCGTGCAGCCGGGGCGTCTGGAGGAACACCTCCCGGCACAGCGAGGTGATGATCGGCAGCACCATGATCGCCAGCACCGCGGACGCCGTCAGGATCGTCCGGCCCGTGCCCGAGGCGGTGCCGCCGAAGAACAGGCCGAGGACGGGGGCGTCCCCGAAGGTGGCGTTGAGCCAGGCGTACGCGGGCTGCAGCGTCACCGCCAGGGTGTTGATGCCCCACAGGCCGAACACGACCGACGGGACGGCGGCGAGCAGGTCCATGACGTAGCCGATCACGGTGGCCAGCCGGCGTGGCGCGTAGTGCGAGATGAACAAAGCGATGCCGATCGAGACCGGCACCGCGACCAGCATGGCCAGGAAGGCCGACCAGACGGTGCCGAAGGCGAGCGGGATCGCGTACGCCCAGAAGTCGCCGAACGGCAGCGCCGAACCCGGGGCGGCCAGCGCGGGCGCGGCCTGGGCGATCAGGAAGGACGCGACGGCGGCCAGGATCACCAGGATCCCGATGCCGGCCGCCCGCGACACGCCGGCGAAGACCCGCTCGCCCGGCTGCCGCCGGTCGCTGGTCAGCCTGCCCGCCGCGAGCGGCTCGGTGATGGCGCTCATGTGTCTCCAGTGCTTCGGGACTCGCGCGTGCAGCGCGGGCCGCAGGGGCGTCCGACGCTACTTGATCGCACCGACGGCAGCGGTGACCTTGGCTGCCAGCTCGCTCGGCAGCGGCGCGTTGCCGGCCGTCGCGACCGCGGCCTGCTGGCCCTCGGACGAGGTGACGTAGGTCAGGAACGACTTCACCGCGGAGCCGGTGGCAGCGTCCTTGTACTGCGTGCAGGCGATCGAGTAGCTGACGAGGACGATCGGGTAGCCGGACGCCTTGCGGTCGAGTTCGAGCGCCAGGTCGCCGGACGCCCGCCCGGCCACCAGCGGCGCCGCGGCGACGACCTTGCCGGCGTCCGCGGCGGTCGGGGCGGCGAAGGTGCCGTTCTCGCCGACGTTCGCGACCGTCATGCCCTTGGTCTGGGACTCGTCGGCGTACCCGATCGTGCCCTTGCCGTTCTTGACGGCCGCGACGACGCCGGAGGTCTTGGCGGCGGCCTCGCCCTTCAGTTCGGCCGGCCAGGTCTGGTTCTTCGCGGTCGGCCAGGACGCCGGCGCCACCTGGTGCAGCCAGTCGGTGAAGTTCTCGGTGGTGCCGGAGTCGTCCGAGCGGTGGACGGCCGTGATCGCGAGGTCGGGCAGCGTGACGCCGGGGTTGAGGGCGGCGATCGCGGCGTCGTTCCACTTGGTGATCTTGCCGGTGAAGATCCGGGCCGTGACGTCGGCGTTCAGGTTGAGCTTGCTGACGCCCTCGACGTTATAGACCAGCGCGATCGGCGAGACGTAGGTCGGGAGGTCGATCGGCTTCGTGCCGTCGGCGCACTTGGCGAACGCGCCGGCGAGCTCGGCGTCGGAGAGGGGGGCGTCCGAGCCGGCCCAGTCGGCCGCGCCTGCGATGAACGCCTTGCGTCCGGTGCCCGATCCGACGGGGGAGTAGTTGATGGTCGCGCTGGGGTTGGCCTTCTGGTAGCCGGCCTTCCAGGCGTCCATGGCGACCTGCTGGGTGCTGGCACCCTGGCCGGTGAGGGTGACGGCGGCCGACGAGCCCGTCGACCCTGCGGTCGGGGCCGTGCCGGTCTCGTTGGCCGCGCAGGCGGTCAGGGTGAGCGCCGCGGTCAGCAGCGCCACTGGTGTGGCGATCTTCTTGAGATTCACGTGTCGTCCTGTTCAGGGGATCGTGCGGCGGTTCCCGCCGCCGAAGCCTCGTCGGCTCCGGGGCTCACGCTAGGACGCCCCCATGACGGGACCCCCGACGCCGGGTGAACGCCAGGTGAACGCCCGCCCGACAGTTCCCCCGCTTCAGACGAGCGGCTTGTGGAACTCCATCGCGACGGTCGCACCGGCGGCGTCCAGGTGCGCGACGGCGACGGCCGCGGGCACCATCGGGCGCGGCTGGATGCCGATGCTCTCGAGCATCCCCGGCAGGGCCGGACGGTGCCCGCACAGGGCGGTCGGCACCTGGTCGCCCACGGTCTGGCCCATGAGGCGCTTCATCAGCTTGACCAGCTCTTTCGGGTGGTGTTCGGCGAACTCCTCGGTCAGCGTCGACCAGCCCGAGACGTCGAGCCTGGACGCCTTCGCGTACGGCCTGAGCGTCTGCATGCAGCGGGTGGAGGTCGACGACGACAGGCGTCCGATGCCGTACGCCGTCAGCAGCGGGACCAGCGCCTCGGCCTGCCTGCGTCCGCGGGAGTCGAGCGGACGGGCCTCGTCGCGTCCGGACCAGTTCTTGCGCTCCATCGCCTTGGCGTGCCGGACGATCAGGAACGGCGTGGCCGGCGGCAGGGTGAGGGCGCGGTCGAGCAGGGCCCGCTCGTCGCCGTACGTCATGCGGGTCAGCGCCGCGCGTGCCGGCACCCAGGCGACCTTGTCGACCTCGCCGTCTGGATCGCGCCGCTCGGACGCCAGCGCCGAGGCCCGCCAGTAGTGGACCTCCTTGCGCCCGCCGCCCACGTCGTACTGGATCGCCCCGACCGGCACCTCCAGGCGCACCTGGACGCCGGTCTCCTCGGCCGTCTCGCGCACCGCGCAGGCGGGCAGCGACTCGTCGGCGTGCACCTTGCCCTTGGGCAGCGACCAGTCGTCGTACGACGGCCGGTGCACGAGCAGCACCTTGGGCTCGGCGCCACCCGCGTGGTCGATCGCGACGACGCCCGCGGCGGTCGTGGTGATGCGGACCATGCTCACCGATCCCGCTCGGCGCGGCGCTGGCCGAGCGCGGCGATCAGGTGCTGCTGCAGGTCGAGCTTCGGCGTCCCGTCGTCGAAGAGCGTGCGCTGGTGCCAGGTGGTGTCCTCCAGCCACCAGGACGCGGTGCGGTCGTCGAACGCGAGGTCGAAGAGCCCCTCGATCTGCGCCACGTGCCGCGGGTGCGAGATGGCGACGAGGGTCTCGACGCGCCGGTCGAGGTTGCGGTGCATCATGTCGGCCGACCCCAGACCGACGCGCGGGACGCCCCCGCCCGCGAACCAGAACAGCCGGCTGTGCTCGAGGAAGCGTCCGAGGATGCTGCGGACCCTGATGTTCTCGCTCAGCCCCGGGACGCCCGCCCGCAGCCCGCAGATGCCGCGCACCCACAGGTCGACCGGGACGCCCGCGTTCGAGGCCCGGTAGAGCGCGTCGATGATCGCCTCGTCGACGATCGAGTTGACCTTGATCCGGATGCGGGCCGGGTGCCCGGACGCCAGGTGCGCGACCTCGTCGTCGATGTAGCGCAGCAGCCCGCGCCGGATGCCCTCGGGCGCGACCAGCAGCCGCCGGTAGCCCGACTCGCGGGTCATGCCCGACAGGTGGTTGAAGACCCGCGCGATGTCCTCGGTGACGATCGAGTTCGCGGTGAGCAGGCCCATGTCCTCGTACAGGCGGGCCGTCTTGGGGTTGTAGTTGCCGGTGCCGATGTGGGCGTAGCGGCGCAGGCCGTCGGGCTCGTCGCGCACGACCAGGCACAGCTTGCAGTGGGTCTTCAGCCCGACCATGCCGTAGACCACGTGGCAGCCGGCGTGCTCGAGCTTGCGGGCCCAGCCGATGTTGGCCTGCTCGTCGAAGCGGGCCTTGATCTCGACGACGGCCAGCACCTGCTTGCCGGCCTCGGCGGCCTCGATGAGGGCGTCGATGATCGGCGAGTCGCCGGAGGTGCGGTACAGCGTCTGCTTGATCGCGAGCACGTGCGGGTCGGCAGCCGCCTGCTCGACGAACCGCTGCACCGACGTGGCGAACGAGTCGTAGGGGTGCTCGAGCAGCACGTCGCGCTGCCGCAGGGCGCTGAACATGTCGACCGGTTTCGACGACTCGACCTCCGCCAGATCGGGATGCGTCTTGGGCAGGAACGGCGGGTACTGCAGGTCCTCGCGGTCGATGGCTGCGACCGCGAACAGCCCGCTCAGGTCGAGTGGCGCCGGCAGCTCGAACACCTCCTTCGACGAGATGTCGAGCTCGGCGACGATCAGGTCGAGCATCTGCTCGTCGATCCCGGCGGCGACCTCCAGCCGGACGGGCGGGCGTCCGACCTTGCGACGCAGCAGCTCCTTCTCCAGGGCGTGCAGGAGGTTCTCGGCGTCGTCCTCCTCGACCTCGAGGTCTTCGTTGCGGGTGACGCGGAAGGTCGTCCACTGGACGATGTCCATGCCCGTGAACAGCCGGTCGAGGTGGCAGCCGATGACGTCCTCCAGCGGCACGAACCGGCTGCCGCCGAGGTCGATGAACCGCGCGAGGTTCATCGGTAGCTTGACCCGCGCGAACTGCCGGACGCCGGTGGTCGGGTTGCGCAGCAGCACGGCCAGGTTGACCGACAGCCCCGAGATGTACGGGAACGGGTGCGACGGGTCGACGGCCAGCGGGGTCAGGATCGGCAGGATCCGCTCGTCGAACAGCGTCGCCATCCGTTCGCGCTCGGACGCCGTCAGGTCCTCCCACGTCAGGATCCGGATGCCATGGGCCGCCAGCTCCGGACGCACCTCCTCGGCGAACACCCGCGCCTGCTCGGTGACGAGGTCGCGCACGTTGTTCAGGATCGCGTCGTGCAGGTCGCGCGGCATGATCCCGGACGCCCCCGGCACCGCCACGCCCGCCGCGATGCGCCGCTTCAGGCCGGCCACCCGCACCATGAAGTACTCGTCGAGGTTGCTCGAGAAGATGGCCAGGAATCGGGCCCTCTCCAGCAGCGGCACCCGCACGTGATCGCGCGCCAGGTCGAGCACGCGGGTGTTGAACGCGAGCCACGACAGCTCTCGGTCGACGTAGCGGTCGGCGGGCAACTCGTCGAGAGCGGCCCGCTCAGGCCGTTCCGCCGTTGCGTCGTGCATGGGTCCTCGATCGTCGGTGCTGCCGGTCCGGACGCCCCGTCCGGCGTCCCTAACGATGGCACGGGACTGAGCCCCCTGCCACTCGATCGCCCGGGCTCACGGCCTCGCGTAGAGCACGTCGGTGTGGGTCACCGCGAAGCCGGTGCGCTCGTAGAGCCGCACGGCCGGGTTGTCCGATTCCACGTACAGGATCACCCGCTCGCACCCGGACGCCGCCAGGTGCGCCAGGCCGGCGTCCAGCAGGACGGTGCCCAGCCCGCGTCCGTGCGCACGCGGGTGGACGCCGATCACGTACACCTCGCCCGTGGCGGCGTCGTGGCGCTTCGTCCAGTGGAAGCCGAGCATCCCGGACGCCTCGCCCGGCACGACGCCCTCGGCGACGATCAGCCCGGCCGGGTCCCACCACGGTTCGGCCTGACGGGCAGCCAGGTCGGCCAGCGAGAAGGACCCCTGTTCGGGGTGGTGCTCGAAGGCGGCGGCGTTGACCGCGAGCAGGTCTTCGGCGTCCGAGTCGCGGTAGGGCCGCAGGACGACCCCGGGCGGGGCGGCGACCGGGTGGGCGTCCGCCGTTGTCAGCGGGCGTTCCATGATCAGCAGCCCGCGGACCTCCCGCAGCCCGGACGCCGCCGCGAGCGCCCGCGCGCCCGGCAGGTTCCCGAAGGCCCAGACCCCGGACGCCCCGGCGTCCAGGACGGCGTCCAGCAGGGCCCGACCGTGGCCCCGGCGGCGAGAGTCCGGGTGCACGAGCAGTTGCCCGCTGCCGAACACCGGCGAGTACTGGGCGTACCCGGCTAGCGCCCCCTCGTCCGACAGCAGCCAGTGGGTCTCGCCCGGGCGCCGCAGCCCCAGCACGGCTTCGTCGTTCAGCGGCCGGACGCCGTCGGCGGCGGTCGCGGCGTCGACGAGGGTGGTCACGGCGGCGATCTCGGCGGAGGAGAGGCGAGCGAGGGCGTCCATGGACCCTGCCTACGGCACCGATCGGCCCGGCGCAAGCGAGGGGTGCCCGGCCCAAACGGGAGTACGTCACACTCGACGCCCCGAAACGCCCCGAAACAGCCGAATTCAGACCTCGAGTGTGACGTAGTCCAGTTCGCGGTCAGTCCCCCCGCGGACCACCCTCGGGGGAGAACCGGTAGCCCACGTTGCGGACGGTGCCGATCAGCGACTCGTACTCCACCCCGAGCTTGGCCCGCAGCCGGCGGACGTGGACGTCGACCGTGCGCGTCCCGCCGTAGTAGTCGTAGCCCCAGACGTCGGAGAGCAGCTGCTCGCGGCTGAAGACGCGCCCGGGATGCTGGGCGAGGTATTTCAGCAACTCGAACTCGGTGTAGGTGAGGTCGAGGGGGCGTCCGCTGACGGCGGCGTGGTAGCCGTTCTCGTCGATCGTCAACGGCCCGGTCGCCAGGACGCGGCCCTCCTCGACCCCCGCGAGCAGCATGCGCAGGCGGGCGTCGAACTCGCCCGGCCCGGCGGTGTCGCAGACGATGTCGTCGACCCCCCAGTCGGGCCGCACGGCGGCGAACCCGCCCTCGGACAGCACCAGCAGCAGCGGCACCGAGTTGCCGGCCGCTGAGAACAGCCGGCAGACGGTGCGGGCGGCGGCGAGATCGGCGCGGGCGTCCACGACGACGATGTCGGCGCGCGAGGCGGCGGTCAGGGCCTCGGGGCCCGGCGGGCAGGTGCGGACGCCGTGCTCCAGCAGCGCCAGCCCGGGGATCGAGGCGGGAGCATCGGCCGCGGAGTCGGGTGTCACCACCAACAACTGCGCCATGGGCCCTCGCTTTCGAGCAGCAGCGTAGTGCAGGCGGCTCCGGCCGCCCCGGACTCCTCAGGACCAGAGCGAGCTGTCGAGGATCAGCGTCACCGGCCCGTCGTTGACCAGCGAGACCTCCATGTGCGCGCCGAACCGTCCGGTCTCCACGGACGCCCCCCGCCGCCGGAGGGCCGCGACGAAGGCGTCCACCAGCGGCTCGCTGACCGGCCTCGGCGCGGCCTCGTTCCACGACGGACGCCGTCCCTTGCGCACGTCGGCGTACAGCGTGAACTGCGACACCACCAACAGGGGCGCGCCCAGCTCGGCGCACGACCTCTCGTCGGCCATGATCCGCAGGTTCCACACCTTGTCGGCGAGCTTTTCGGCGTGCGTGACCGTGTCGCCGTTGCGGACGCCGCACAGCACCATCAGCCCCGGGCCGGCGATGCTGCCGACGACCTCGCCATCCACCTCGACCGCCGCCCGGGACACCCGCTGCACCACCAGCCGCATGAGCCGCAGCCTAGGGCCCGGACGCCCCTCGCGTGCCGTCCGCCGAAGCCGCAGCCCACTCAGCGGGACGCTTCGGCGTCCTCCGTTCCGCCGGGGGGAACATGCCGGGACGCCCCCCGAGCCGGTGGGATGTGATGTGCGCACGGTTGGCCGACCGGGCCGACCCTGTCCTTGGTTGACGAAGGAGTCGCGATGCCCGTCCTGACGGTTCTGCCGGATGGCGAGCGGGTGCTGGTCAAGTCGGGCGAGACGATCCTGGGGGCGCTGTCCGCCGCCGGGTTCGGCTATCGCATCGGCTGCCGGCGGGGCGGCTGCGGGATCTGCAAGGTGGATCTCCGCGAAGGCGAGGTGTACTACGACCACCCGGTCGCGGACACCGTGCTGACTCCCGACGAGATCGCCTCCGGCACCGTTCTCTCCTGCCGTGCGGTGCCCGTGGACGACGTCACGATCGAGCTGCGAGACGAGCGCCTCAAGCTCAAGAGCAGCCTGTTGAGGGCCCTCAGGGCCGTTCCGGCCACAACTATCTAAGGAGCAACTATGGGCGTCCTGCGAATGGGCTACGCGCATGTGCGCGTCACCGACTTGGCAGAGGCGAAGGAGCACTACGTCCGCACGCTGGGCATGTACGTCACGGCCGAGGAGCCGGGCAAGCTGCACCTGAAGTGCTGGGACGAGTGGGATCACCACTCGGTCGTCCTCGAAGAGGGCGGCGTCGGCGTCGTGAAGTTCGGATTCAAGGTCGAGAAGCTCGAAGACCTCGAGCGCTTCGAGAAGCAGGCCCAGAAGTTCGGCGCCACGTGTGTGCGCATGAGCAAGGGCGACAACCTCGAGGTGGGCGACGGCATCCGCCTGACCACCCCGGGCGAGCACACGATCGAGCTGTACCACGAGATGACCTACGTCGGGAACGAGGTGGGCTTCCACAACCCGGAGGCCTGGCCGCGCGACCAGTACGGCCTCGCGGTGCCCGGTCTCGACCACGCCCTGATCGTCTGCCAGGACCCGACCCTTTCGGAGTCGTTCTTCAAGGAGGTCCTCGACTTCTACCCGACCGAGCGCGTCCAGCCCGAGCTCGACTCCAAGGACTGCATGGCCACCTGGCTGTCCGCTGGGCAGAAGATCCACGACATCGCGATCCTCGGCGGCCCCGAGAACGGCAAGCTGCACCACTTCGCCTACCAGCTCGAGGACTGGGACGCCGTGCTCCATGCGGCCGACCTGTTCTCCATGGACGAGGTCTCCATCGACATCGGCCCCACGCGCCACGGCATCACCCGCGGCAAGACGATCTACTTCTTCGACCCGGCCGGCAACCGCAACGAGGTGTTCGCCGGCGGCTACCGCGCCTACCCGGATCGTCCGTGCGTCGTCTGGACGCCCGAGGCGCTCGGCAAGGGCATCTTCTACCACGATCGTGAGCTGAACGAGGCCTTCACGACCGTCACCACCTAGTCGGCACGAGTTCCACGGACGCCGGGCGCGCGAGTCGCGTCCGGCGTCCGGCCGTCTGCCACAGAAGAAGAGAGGACGCCCATGCCCGACACCACCACCGTGCAGACCCTGACCGCCGCCGGCGCGCTGAAGGCGCTGTCAGCAGCTCACGAACGCAGCCTGACCCTCGGCGTCCCGGTGAACATCTCGGTCTGCGACGCCGCCGGCCACGAGATCGCGTTCCTGCGCCCCGACGGCGCGGCCCTGCTCAGCATGGGCATCGCGCGCGACAAGGCGTACACGGTCGCCGCCTTCAACGGCCTGCCCACCGCCGACTGGTTCGGACTCATCGCCGACGAGCCGGCGCTGCTCAACGGCATCGTTCACCGCGATCGGCTGGTGATCTTCGGCGGCGGCGTCCCGATCAGGGTCGACGGGGTGCTCGTCGGTGCGGTGGGCTGCTCCGGCGGCTCCGCCGAGGAGGACGCCGAGATCGCCCAGGCCGGCGCGGACGCCGTCGCCTGCTGAGGCTCAGTGGATGGCCGGCGTCCAGGACTGCCGGGCCAGGTCGCGGGTCAGCGACAGGGCCGCGGTCTGGACGGCCGGCGCCATCCGCGGCGCGATGCGGCGACTGAAGCCCGACACCGACAGGGCGGCGCGCACCTGGCCGTCCTGGCCGAACACCGGCGCGGCCGCGCACAGGACGCCGGGGTTGCTCTCCTCGCGGTCGTAGGAGATGCCGGACGCCCGGATCGCGCTCAGTTCGCGCCGCAGCTGGCCCGGCGTCGCGATCGTGCGGGGGGTGAGCCGGTGCAGGCCGGTGTCGATCACCTTTTGGATCGTCTCCGGCGTCGAGAATGCGAGGATCGCCTTGCCCACCCCGGTGGCGTGGGCGGGGAGGCGTCCGCCCCGACGTGAATTCATGCGGGGGGCCTGCTTCGACGACAGCACCTGCAGGTAGACGACCTCGGTGCCGTCCAGTACCGCGAGATGCACGGTCGCCCCGGTCGCGGTCCGCAGATCCTCCATGTAGGGCAGCGCCATCGTCACCAGGTTGCGCTGCCGGGGCACCAGTTCGCCCAGCTCGAACAGCCGCATGCCGAGCTGGTAGCCGGCGTCCGAGCGTTCGAGCCAGCCGAGCCTGACCAGGTCCTCGGCGAGTCGGTGCGCGGTCGATCGGGCCAGCCCCGTCGCGCGCGTCAGGTCGGCCAGAGACAGCGTCGGATGGTCGGTGTCGAAGCTGTCGAGCACCAACGAGGCCCGTTCAAGGACGGATACGGGAATGTCCCGCTCAGTGGGAGGCATTGGTTGATTCTCGCTCCTGTCTGAGCGAGTGTCTACATGTACCCGAGACACCGCACCGTGGCGAGAGGGAGGGCCTCATGACCGCCGTTGCCGAATTCAGGACCGAGTTGCCGAGCACCACGCCCACGACCCCGCGTTCCGACACGCTTCAGTCCGTCAGCACCGCGATGGACGTCCTCGACTGTTTCCTGTCGACCCCCGAACTGGGGGTGAGTGAGATCGCGCGGCGCCTCGGCATCGCCAAGAGCAGCGCGCACCGGCTGCTGACCACGCTGGCCGCCCGGCAGATCGTCGAGAAGAACCCCGATACCGGTCAGTACCGGCTCGGCGTCCACATGTTCGCGCTGGGCCACCTGGCCCAGTCCCGCATGTCGCTGTCGTCGCTGGCGGCGCCCGAGTTGCAGCGCCTGCACAGCGCGACCGGCCAGTCGGTCTTCGTCGGCATGCTCGACGGCGAGAGCGCGGTCTACCCGCACTTCGTCGGCAACCCCGCCGTCTCGGCCCGCCTCGCGCAGGAGTCGACCCGCCGCCGGGCACATGCCACCGCCCTCGGACGCGCCATGGCCGCCCTCGACCCCGCCATCGAGCGCCGCCTGCGCCAGCAGGCGAGCGTCGGCCACGGCGCCCAGGCCATGCGGGCCGTCCACGAGTTCGACCGCGCGATCGACGGCTTCCGCCGGTACGGCGTCGCGGCGTCCCGTGACTCGGTCGCCCCGGGCCTGAGCGGCTTCGCGGCTCCCATCCGCACGCTGGCCGGACGCCCCGTCGCGGCCCTCGTCGTGGCCGGGCCGACGGCGTCCCTGATCTCGGGCACCGACCGCATCTCGCGCCTGCTGCCCGCCGCCGCCGCGCGCGTCTCGCGGCTGGTCGGCACCGGCTAGCCGCCCGTTCCCGGACGCGGAACCCCATCTCGCGTGCCCCAGTCGCGGGCATAGCGTTCAAGAGTCAACGCCGACCAAAAGGAGAAGCCCGACGTGGATTCGTCCCTCAAGGCGAAGGCAGCCAAGGAGCTGCTGGCCGCCTACAGCACGCGGCAGCCGATCGCACCCCTGACCGAGACCTACCCCGACATCGTGTTCGGCGACGCCTACGAGATCCAGAAGCTGCAGATCGAGGAGCGCCTGGCCGAAGGCCGTGTCGTCAAGGGCCACAAGGTCGGCCTCACCTCGGCCGCCATGCAGAAGCAGCTGGGGGTCGACCAGCCCGACTTCGGTCACCTGCTCGACGACATGTTCTACCTCGAGAACATGCCGATCCCGATGACGCCCTGGCTCCAGGGACGCATCGAGCCCGAGGTCGCGTTCGTCCTGGGCCGGCCGCTGAAGGGTCCGGGCGTCACGATCGCGGACGCCGTCCGTGCGGTCGAGTTCGTGCTACCGGCCCTGGAGCTGGTCGACAGCCGGATCCGGGACTGGAAGATCGGCATCATCGACACGATCTCCGACAACGCCTCCTCGGGCGGCGTCGTCCTGGGCGGGCGTCCGACGAAGCTCACCGACATCGACCTGCGGCTCATCGGCTGCACGCTGCTCAAGAACGGCCAGATCGTGGGGACGGGCGCCAACGGCGCCGTCCTCGGCAACCCCCTCAACTCGCTCGTCTGGCTGGCCAACACGGTCGGCCCTCAGGGCGTCACCCTCGAGCCGGGGCACGTCGTGCTGCCGGGCTCGGTCACGAAGATGCAGCCGATCTGCCCTGGCGACGTGTTCGTGGCCAACTGGGGCGTCCTGGGCAGCGTCACCGCACGTTTCGCGAAGGAGAACTAGGACATGGCAGAGGACTTCACCGGACGGCCCACCACGGCCGCGATCATCGGCTCGGGCAACATCGGCACCGACCTGATGTTCAAGCTGATGCGCCGCAGCTCGGTCATCACGCCCAAGTACATGATCGGCATCGACCCGGCCTCCGACGGCCTGGCGCGCGCCGAGCGGCTGGGCGTCACGGCGTCCGCCGGCGGGATCGACTGGCTGCTGAGCCTGCCGACTGAGGAATTACCGGACATCGTGTTCGACGCCACCTCGGCGAAGGCGCACGCGGCCAACGCGCCGCGGCTGGCCGAGAAGGGCATCGTCGCGATCGACCTCACCCCGGCCGCCGTCGGCCCCTTCTGCAGCCCCGCGGTGTCGGAGAACATCGGCGCCGACTCGATGAACGTCAACATGATCACCTGCGGCGGGCAGGCGACGATCCCGATCGTCTACTCGGTCACCCGCATCACCGGCCAGACGCCGTACGCCGAGATCGTGGCGTCCCTGTCGAGCAAGTCGGCGGGCCCCGGCACCCGGGCGAACATCGACGAGTTCACCGAGACCACGGCGAAGGCGATCGAGGAGGTCGGCAACGCCAAGAAGGGCAAGGCGATCATCATCCTCAACCCGGTCGAGCCGCCGATGAAGATGCGCAACACGGTCTTCGTCGCGATCCCGCCCGAGTACGCCGAGCCCGGCCCGAAGCAGGACCAGCTGACGGCGTCCATCAAGGACATGGTCCACGACGTGCAGAAGTACGTGCCGGGCTACGGGATGAAGTCCGAGCCGCAGTACGACGCTCCGCGCGACATCTGGAACGGCTACGCCCGCGTCGCCGTGTTCCTGGAGGTCGTCGGCGCCGGCGACTACCTGCCCGACTACGCCGGCAACCTCGACATCATCACGGCCGCCGCCGCGCACATCGGCGACAAGCTGATGACCTACCGCATCGAGCACCCGGTCAAGGGCATCCCGCAGAAGGTGGAGTTCCGCGCGGCCACCGCCGCCCCGCTGCCCGGCAGCGCCGCGGCCCGCGCGCTGAAGCAGGCCGCCGCCCACGACGCCACCAAGGACAAGGAAGAGGTCAAGGCATGAGCGAGCGTTACGTGCAGGAGAAGACCACGACGGACGCCGTGGGTACCAAGCGCGAGGTCCGCATCACCGACACCACGCTGCGCGACGGCTCGCACCCGATGCGGCACCAGTTCACCGAACAGCAGGTGCGCGACGTGGTCCGGGCGCTCGACGACGCCAACATCGAGGTCATCGAGGTCTCGCACGGCGACGGCCTGGGCGGCTCGTCGTTCAACTACGGCTTCTCGGGCACCGACGAGCTGAAGCTCATCCGCGCCGCTGCTGAGGAGGCCAAGCGGGCCAAGATCGCCGCGCTGCTGCTGCCCGGCGTGGGCACGGTCGACGACCTGAAGCGGGCCATCGACGCCGGCATCAGCGTCGTCCGGGTGGCGACCCACTGCACCGAGGCCGATGTCTCCTACCAGCACTTCGGCGCCGCCCGCGATCTCGGGCTCGAGACGGTCGGCTTCCTGATGCTGTCGCACCGCGTCACCCCCGAGAAGCTGGCCGAGCAGGCCGCCATCCAGGTGGACGCCGGCTGCCAGTGCGTCTACGTGGTCGACTCGGCCGGGGCGTTGATCCTCGACCAGGCCAAGGACCGCGTCGCGGCCGTCGTCGACCGCATCGGCAAGGACGCTCAGGTCGGCTACCACGGTCACCAGAACCTCTCGCTCGGCGTCGCCAACTCGCTGCTGGCCTGGCAGGCCGGCGCGCGGCAGATCGACGGGGCGCTGTCGGCGCTCGGCGCCGGCGCGGGCAACAGCCCCACCGAGGTGCTCGCAGTCACCTTCGAGCGCATGGGCATCAACACTGAACTGGACGCCGACAAGCTGCTGCACGCGGCCGAGAACGTCGTCCGGCCGATCCTGCCCGCGCTGCCCTACATGGACCGCGGCTCGATCACCCAGGGCCAGGCGGGCGTCTACAGCTCGTTCCTCAAGCACGCCGAGCGGGCGGCCGAGCGCTACGGCGTCCCGGCCCACGCGATCCTGGCGCGGGTCGGCAAACACGGCTACGTCGGCGGCCAGGAGGACATGATCATCGATGTCGCGCTGGAGCTGCTGAACGAGCAGTCCGATCCCAACGTGGTCGGGGCCAAGTGATGGCGGCCTGGGACGTCGACTCGGTCGCCACTGAGCTGCTCGCCTGCGAGGACGAGCGGCGCGACCGGGTGAAGTTCACCGACGAGTGGCCGGAGCTGGACGTCGAGACCGGCTACCAGATCCAGGACGAGACGCTGCGCCGCCGCCTCGCGCGCGGCGAGCAGCTGATCGGGGTCAAGCTGGGTCTGACGAGCCGCGCCAAGCAGGAGCGGATGGGCGTCACGACCCCGTTCGTCGCCTGGCTGACGGACGCCATGGTGCTCCCTGCGGACCTGCCGGTTCCGCAGGACAAGCTGATCCACCCGCGCATCGAGCCGGAGCTGGTGTTCATCATGGGCGACCGGCTGGAGGGCCCCGGGGTGACCGGCGCCCAGGCGCTGGCCGCGGTGTCGCACGTGCTGGGCGGGGCCGAGATCATCGACTCGCGGTACCGGGACTTCAAGTTCCTCGCCGGCGACGTGGTGGCCGACAACGCCTCGTCGGGGGCCTACATGACGGGCCCTGTGGCGCTGCCGCCGGAGGCGCTCGACCTGTCGACCGAGGCCGTATTGGTCGAGGTGGACGGCGCGATCGTCGACTCGGCCACCGGCGCGGCCATCATGGGCCACCCGGCCGAGGCGCTCGCGCTGGCCGCGAACGACCTCGCCAAGCGCGGGCTCGCGATCGAGGCCGGCTGGGTCGTCCTGACCGGCGGCATGACGGACGCCGTGTTCGCCCCGCCCGGATCGTCCGTGGCCTGCCACTTCACCTCGCTGGGGTCGGTGTTCTTCAACGGTGGGGCGGAGCCCGCCTGATGCCGATCATCGAGGTCACCCTCACTCCGGCGCCGCACCGGACGCCGGAGTTGAAGCGCGCCCTGATCAGCGCGCTGACCAGCGCGGTCGTCGACCTGGGCGTGGCGCCCAAGGAGTCGGTCCGCGTCATCCTGCGCGAGGTCCCGGCGGAGCACTTCGCCGCCGGCGACGTCACCTTGGCCGAACGGCGGGCCGCCCAGGCCGCGGCGTCGGCGTCCACCAGCGAGAAAGGCAACGAAGCCCCATGACCGACACCCTCACCAACGCCGCCACGCAGGGCAGCGACACCACGGAGCTCGAGTTCTTCGGGCACATCATCGACAACGAGGAGGTGCCCTCGGCCGACGGGGCCCGGTTCGACGTCTACAACCCGTGGACGCGCCAGGTCTGGGCGCAGGCCGCCGAGGGGTCCGCCGAGGACGCCCGACGCGCGGTGAAGTCGGCGCGCAAGGCGTTCGACGAGGGGCCGTGGCCGACGATGGGCCGGGTCGAGCGGGCGAACTGGATCCACAAGCTCGCCGACAAGATGGAGGAGAAGGTCGACGAGCTGGCCGGCTACGACGCCACGAACATGGCGAAGCCGCTGCAGCAGGCCAAGCACGACGTGGCCCGTTCGGTGCAGAACTTCCGCTTCTTCGCCGACCACCAGCGCGACCATTGCGGCGAGGCGTTCCCGATGGACTCGGGCCACCACGTCTACAGCGAGTTCGGGCCGGCCGGCGTCGTCGCGGCGATCTCGCCGTGGAACTTCCCGCTGATGATGGCGTCCTGGAAGATCGCCCCCGCGATCGCCTGGGGCAACACGTGCATCATCAAGCCGTCCGAGGACACTCCGGCGTCCGTCACCCACCTCGGCCGGCTGGCCGCGGAGGTCGGCTTCCCGCCCGGCGTCCTCAACGTGCTGAACGGGCACGGGGCGCCCGCGGGGGCGTCCCTGACGGCCGACTGGGACGTCGACCGCGTGACGTTCACCGGCTCGTCGATGACCGGGAAGATGGTCATGAAGTCGGCCGCCGAGCACCTGGCGCCGGTGTCGCTCGAGCTGGGCGGCAAGGGCGCGAACATCGTGTTCGACGACTGCGACATCGACAACGCCGTCTACTGGGCGGTCGAGGCGATCTTCCGCAACGCCGGGCAGATCTGCCTGGCGGGGTCGCGGCTGTTCGTCCAGGACACGATCTACGACGAGTTCGTCAAGCGCTTCGTCGCGAAGGCCGAGGCGCTGAAGATCGGCGACCCGCACGCCCCCGGCACGAACTTCTCGGCCCTGTCGAGCAAGAAGCACTTCGACAAGGTCTCGGGCTACGTCCGGCAGATCGGCGAGTTGGGCGGCAACATCTACACCGGCGGCGTGGCCGAGGACGGTTCGTGGGTCGTCCGGCCCACGATCGCCGACGGGCTCGCCCTGGACGCCGCGCCCTACTGCGAGGAGATCTTCGGGCCGGTCTGCATCGTCAACAAGTTCTCGTCCGAGGCCGAGGCCGTGCACCTGGCCAACGACACCCGCTACGGCCTCAACGCGATGATTTTCACCGAGAACCTGTCGCGGGCGCACCGGGTGGCCTCGAAGCTGCGGGCCGGCACGGTTTGGGTGAACTGCTTCTTCATCCGCGACCTGCGGACGCCGTTCGGCGGCGTGGGCGACTCCGGTGTCGGACGCGAGGGCGGCAACTTCAGCCGCGAGTTCTTCACCGAGCCCAAGGCCGTGGTGATGCAGATCGATCGCGGCTGAGTTCCCGGGGACCCGTTGCCCCGGCCGCGGTAGCTGACGCCGCGCAAAGATAGTGGAGGGTTGTGCCCCGTAGTCGGGGAAGAACTCTCCACTATCTGCGTCCTGGGCCGGACCACCCCCGGAACAAGGCCGCGCCGGGCACGGTTTAGACTCACGCAGGCCCTGCGCCGCCCGAAGGAGGCCCCATGTTCGAGATCCCGACCGACCTCAACCCCGCCCTGGTGGGGCTGGCCTGGCTGCGCGGGCGCTGGGAGGGCACCGGGTATCGCGAGTGGCCCGGGGACGAGAAGATCCGCTTCGGCGTCCAGGTCGACTTCACCGAGAACGGCGGCGACTACCTGCACTTCATCAGCCAGGCGTTCTCGCTCGACGACGACGGGCTGCCCGCCGCGCCGCTCGCCATCGAGACCGGTTTCTGGCGCGCGGACGCCCAGGCCGGCGTCGAGGCCGTCATGTGCGGCCCCGATGGCTACGCCGAGGTGCTGTACGGCACCCTCCAGCCCGGCCGCGTCGACCTGATCTCGGACGCCGTCATCCGCACCAAGGACGCCCCGGTCGCCTACACCGCCGGACGCCGCCTCTACGGCCTGGTCGACGGACGCCTCATGTACAGCGTCGATCGGGCGACCGACGGCGTCCCGCTGCGGCCCTACACGTGGGCGACGCTGGAGCGGTCATGACCGCGGTCTACAACGAGACCGGCCCGGACGCCGGCGTCCCCTGGCACTACGGCGACCCCCTCGGCGAGCAGCGGGCGCTGGAGCGCGGGGAGGCGGCCGTCGACCTGCGGCACCGCCCGGTGTTCGCCGTGGCCGGGCCCGAGCGGCTGACCTGGCTCAACGCGCTGGCGTCGCAGAAGCTGACCGGCCTGGCACCCGGCGAGCACGCGAACGCCTTCCTGCTCGACACGTCCGGGCGCATCGAGCACGTCTTCGCCGGAGTCGACGACGGAGAGACCTTCTGGGGCCACACCGAGCCCGGACGCCTCGAGCCTCTGCTCGAGCGGCTTGTCGCGATGCGGTTCACCGCCAAGGTCGAGGTCCGGGACGCCTCGGGCGAGCGAGCGGTGATCGTCACCGCCGCCGGCCCGCAGCTCGTCGACCGCGACCGCATCGAGGACGAACTCGGCGGCGTCCGGGCCGGGACGTGGGCGTCCGAGGCCCTGCGCATCGCGGCCGGTCAGCCGCGCATCTTCCTCGACACCGACGACAAGACGATCCCGAACGAGCTGTACATGCCCGACGGCGACCTGCTCGGCCCGGCTGTGCACCTCAACAAGGGCTGCTACCGCGGCCAGGAGACCGTCGGCCGCACCTACACCCTCGGACGCCCCCCGCGCCGGCTGGTCCTGCTGCATATGGACGGCTCGGTCAACGAGCTGCCCGAGGTCGGGACGCCGCTGACGGCGTCCGGCGATGAGGTCGGCCGCCTCGGCACCACGGCGATGCACCACGAACTCGGCCCGATCGGGCTGGGGCTGGTGCGCCGGGCCGTCCCGCTCGAGGCGACCCTGGACGCCGCAGGCGTCGCGGCGTCCCAGGAGGCCCTGGTCGACCCCGAGGTGGGGCTGCACTTCCGGCCCAGCCCGACTCTGTCCCAGGTGCCCGGACGCCGCCTGCTCTGACTACACCGTCTTGACCGCCCAGGCCGGCAGGCCGGGGGTGTTCGACAGCAGTTCCTGCGCGATCTCGGGGGTGGCGATGACGACGGCGCGTCCGTCGCGCAGGTCGGCCTCGAGGGCCGGTCCGAGGTCGGCGGCGTCGTTCTCCTTGGCGTCCTGGAGGCGCAGGAGCAGCGCCGAAGTGCCCTCCGAGTAGGTGCCGCGCAGGGCCGCGACGAGCACGGTGTCCTGGATCACGGCGCCGGTGCTCGGCTTCACGGCGATCACCGCGTACTGCTCGGGCTTCAGCTCGCCGGCGGCAGCTGCGGCCCGCTGGAACTCCGGACGCGCCGTGATCTGCGTCGCCAGGGACGCCGGGGTCGGCGGCCTGTCGTCGCCGGCGACCGGCCCCACGATGGGCAGGCCGTACGTCACGGTCGCGATCAGGCCCGCCGCCGCCGCGATGGCCCGCGCCGCCGGACGCCGCCGGGCAGCCGTCACCCGGTCGACCGGGCCGAGCCGCTCGGCGGCCGGCCAAGCGGCGCCGACCAGCGCGATCGTCATCGCCAAGTGCACGAGCGCGAGCACCACGAAGCCGTCCTGCATCTTGGCCGGGTAGTAGCGCACGTCGCCGAACTGCAGCCACTGGGTCGTGCCCATCACTAGGTAGATCGCGCAGAAGCCGAGCAGCGCCAGCCCGACCAGCCCGTGCCGCAACCGGACGCCGAACCGCAGCCCGCGGCGTCCCCCTCGCCAGGCGGTCCAGGCCAGGCCGAGGCAGACGCCGACCAGCGCGAACGAGAACTGGTGGGCCAGGACGCGCGAGATGCCGCCGACGGCGTCCAGCATCGAGGACGGCACCGCCTGGATCACCCACAGCGCCTGCACCACCGACACCGCCGCCCCGAGGACGCCCACGCCCACGCAGGTCGCGATGCCCAGCCGGCTGCCCCGCCAGCGGCGCCGCTCGGCGGGCAGCGCGATGGCCAGCGCCATCACCCCCGCCAGGACGCCCATCGGCAGCCAGGACCCGGCCGCGCACGTGACCGCCGCGATGAGCAGCGAGAAGCGCCAGGGGTTCCAGATGCGCGGCATGCTGACGACCGTGCTCATCGCGGCCATCACCATGACGAGCGTGAACGGGAAGTTGTAGTGCCCGTCGACCAGCCCCAGCGCGCCGGGGCCGGCGATCATGACCGAGCCCGCCATGCCCGCGCCCACCGCGGCGGTCAGCTGGTTGCGCCGGACGCCGATCAGCCCGGCGACCGCGCAGGCGGCCAGCACGGCGCTGATGACGCCGATGAGTCCGGTGACGCGGACGAACGCCAGCAGCTCGGTCGAGACGTCGGCAGCGCCGTGGCCCAGCAGGTAGGTGAGGAACGCCTCGGCCGTCGCGTGGTAGGCGGCGGGGTACTCGGTGAAGCTGTACTTGGTGCCGTCGGGCGCGAGCGGGAGGTGCCTGATCAGGACGCCGCCGTGCCGCATCGCGATGTCGATGAACGAGTGGGAGGAGTTGTCCCACTGGAGGGCGAAGAAGTCGGACGCCGCCTGCGTCGTCGGCGCGAACACCATGTGCCGCAGGTTGACCGCGGCGACCGTGGCCACCCCCGGCACCGCCACGAGGTCGACGACCTCGACGCGGGGGACGAGCCGGCGCAGGTTGTGCTCGACCACGCCACGCGCGATCGAGTAGCCCAGCGCACCGCCGATCGCGGCGGCCACGAGATCGCCGTGCGGCATGGAGGGGTGGGGGATCATCCACGTCAGGAACGCCAGCGCCGACAGGATCGGGACCATCCGCAGGACGCGTCCGGCGAGGCCGTGCGCCGACGGCACCGTCAGCGCTGCCACGATCAGGACGCCGATCAGCACCGGCCCCGGCAGGACGCCCGAGAAGCTCAGCAGGCCCAGGGCCAGGGCGCCCACGACGGCCCCCACCGTGCCGGCCGCGCGGGGGGTGAGGCGGCGGGCGGCGGGTGCCGGCGCTGAGTCGTCCATCGCGTCCTTCGTCGTGGGGCGCCGGGCAAGGAACCGGGCTCGCGGGCGAGCCTACCGAACGGGGCTGTGGGGGCTCAGACGTCCTTCTTGGCCCGGTTGCGGATCTTGGCGCGGTCGTTGGCGTCCAGGACGACCTTGCGGATCCTCACTCCGGCCGGCGTGACCTCCAGGCACTCGTCCCCGGCGCAGTACTCCAGCGACTGCTCCAACGACATGCGCCGCGGCGGGATGAGCCGCTCCAGCTCGTCGCCGGTCGACGACCGCACGTTGGTCAGGTGCTTCTCCTTGGTGGGGTTGACGTCCATCTCGTCGGGACGCGAGTTCTCGCCGCACACCATGCCCTCGTAGACCTCCTCGCCGGGGCCGACGAACAGCGTGCCGCGCTCCTGCAGGTTGAACAGGGCGTACGAGCTCACGACGCCGGTCCGGTCGGCCACCAGCGAGCCGGTCTGCCGGTGCCGCAGCTCGCCGAACCAGGGCGCGTATCCCTCGAAGACGTGGTTCATGATGCCGGTGCCGCGGGTCTCGGTGAGGAACTCGGTCCGGAACCCGATGAGGCCCCGTGCGGGCACGACGTACTCCAGCCGCACCCAGCCCGTGCCGTGGTTGACCAGCTGTTCCAGGGCGCCCTTGCGCACGCCCAGCAGCTGCGTGACGGCCCCCATGTGCTCCTCGGGCACGTCGATCGTGAGGCGCTCGGTCGGCTCGTGGAGGCGTCCGTCGATGGTCCGCGTGACGACCTCGGGCTTGCCGACGGTCAGCTCGAAGCCCTCGCGGCGCATCATCTCGACCAGGATGGCCAGCTGCAGCTCGCCGCGTCCCTGTACCTCCCAGGTGTCGGGACGCTCGGTGCCGTTGACTTTGATCGACACGTTGCCGACCAGCTCGGCGTCCAGGCGCGCCTTGACCAGCCGGGCCGTCAGCTTCTTCCCGACCTTGCCCGCGAGCGGCGAGGTGTTGATGCCGATCGTCATCGAGATCGACGGCTCGTCCACGTGGATCAGCGGCAGCGGACGCGGATCGGCCGGGTCGGCCAGGGTCTCGCCGATCGTGATCTCCGGGATGCCCGCCACCGCGATGATGTCGCCCGGGCCGGCCGTGTCGACCGGCAGCCGGTCGAGGGCGTCGGTCATCAGCAGTTCGGAGAGCCGCACGTTGGTCGCCGTCCCGTCGCGCCGGATCCACGTCACCGTCTGTCCGCGCCGGATCTCGCCCTCGACGATGCGGCACAGGGCGAGGCGACCCAAGTACGGCGACGAGTCGAGGTTCGTCACGTGTGCCTGCAGCGGCGCGCCCTCGGTGTACGACGGCGCCGGGATGTGCTCGATCAGCACATCGAAGAGCGGCTGCAGGTCGGGGCTGTCGGGCATCTCGCCGTCGGCGGGCGCGGTGAGCGAGGCGCGTCCGGCCTTCGCCGCGCAGTACAGGATCGGGAAGTCGAGCTTGTGGGCCTCGTCGTCGTCGATGAGGTCCATGAACAGCGCGTACACCTCGTCGACGACCTCGGCGATGCGGGCGTCCGGACGGTCGACCTTGTTGATCACCACGATGATCGGCAGGTGCTTCGCGAGCGCCTTGCGCAGCACGAACCGCGTCTGCGGCAGGGGGCCCTCGGAGGCGTCCACCAGCAGCAGGACGCCGTCGACCATCTCCAGCCCGCGCTCGACCTCGCCGCCGAAGTCGGCGTGGCCGGGGGTGTCGATGATGTTGATCGTGCGGAGGGTTCCGTCGGCGTCCGCGTGCTTGACAGCGGTGTTCTTCGCGAGGATCGTGATGCCCTTCTCGCGCTCGAGGTCCATCGAGTCCATGACGCGCTTGTCGACGTCCTGGTTCTCGCGGAAGGCGCCCGACTGCCACAGCATCGCGTCCACGAGGGTGGTCTTGCCGTGGTCGACGTGGGCGATGATCGCGACGTTGCGCAGGTCGGCGCGGACGGGCATGCGGGCTCCTCGGAAATGGGCAACGGTCGATTCTACGCCCGGTGCGGTCGGTCTCTTTCCCGGGCCATCACGCCCGGACGCCGTCGCGCACCTTCGGCGCCGGACCCGTCGTCGTGCCCTCCCGCAGCCGGACGGCGAACTCGGCCGAGGCAACCTGCTCGCCGGCCAGGAGCCGCAGCATCATCCGCCCCAGCTCGCGTCCCTTCTCGGCCGGACGCTGATCGACCGTGGTCAGCACCCCGGAGAAGCCGGGGGTCTCGACGCCGTCGAAGCCGGCCACGCTGAGGTCGCCGGGCACGGCGAGGCCGCGCTCGGCGGCCACCCTCAGTGCGCCGAGGGCGAGGAGGTCCGACTGGCAGACCAGTGCGGTGGGCGGGCTCTCGTCGTCCAGCAGGGCGGCCGCGGCGATCGCGCCCGAGCCGGCCTGCAGATCGGACGCCGCCGCCAGCAGGTCGGGCGACCCCCCGCCGTCCAGGAAGCCCAGGGCCCGGTCGCGGGTGTCGATGTACTCGGCGGCGGCGACGTCCGCGGGAGTGATGCGTCCGCTGGCCGAGGACGCCGACAGCGACATCGTCACGTGCCCGATCCGCGTGTGGCCGAGTTCGCGCAGCCGCCGGACGAGTTCGGCCGTCGCCGCCCGGTCGGGGATCGTCAACTGGACGATGCGCTCGTCGGCCGGCGCGCCCGTGCCGAGCAGGGGGAGGCCGCGCGCGGCGAGGGCGTCCACGTCGGGACGCCGCAGCAGCCCGCACATGGCGAACAGGACGGCGTCCATGCTGTGGCTCGACGGAAGCGGGCGGTCGTCGGCGTCCCCCTCGGGCAGCAGCAGCAGGCCGTAGCCCTCGGTGTCGAGGATCTGGGAGAACCCGCCGAGCATCGCGACTTGGTAGGGGTCGGCGAACGCGCTCTCGAGCGTGCCGTCGTAGCGGACGCCGACGACGCGGGTGCGTCCGGTGCGCAACTGGGCGGCGCGCGGGTCCGGCCCGGCGAAGCCCAGCTCGGACGCCGCCTCGCGCACCCTCCGGGCGGTCTCGGGGGCGACTGGGCCGCGTCCGCTGAACACCAGGGACGCCGTCGACGTCGCCACGCCGGCGCGCTGGGCGACGGCGGCGAGAGTGACGGGTCCGGCGGGTTGCTTGGCGCTCACGGAAGGCATAGTATCGAATCGTTTCGATCAAATCGATTCGACCAACGTGGTCGAGCCAGTTCTAGGGAGTTCCGAGTTGTCCGTCGCCAGCGTCGACCGAGCGACCGTCGTCCGGGCCCGCACCGGGGTCTTCGTCGTGTTCGCGGCGTCCGGGTTCGCGTTCTCGTCGTGGGCCTCGCGGCTGCCGGACATCAAGCGGATCCTCGACCTCAGCCCCGGCCAGCTCGGCACGCTGCTGCTAGCGACCGCGGTCGGCTCAGTGATCGGCCTGCCCCTGTCGGGACGCGTCATCCGGGCGATCGGCACCACCCGCACCGTCCTGTTCGGCGTGACGTGCACGGCCCTGGGCGTCAGCGTCGCGGCGCTCGGCGTCGACCTCTTCCACAACCCTGTCGTGGTGTGGTGCGCGACCCTGGTCGCCGGCCTCGGCATCGGCATCTGGGACGTCGCGATGAACCACGAGGGCGCCGACGTCGAGCGCGGCCTCGGCCGCGCGATCATGCCGTGGTTCCACGCGTCCTTCAGCGCGGCCACCGTCGTGTCGGCCCTGGTGGGCAGCGCGATGACCGCCCTCGGCGTCCCGGTCTGGATCCACCTGTGGTCGGTCGTCGCCCTGGTCGTCCTGGCCGCGCTGTTCGGCGTCCGCCGCTTCCTGCCCATCGAGGACGCCCCGGCCGACGCCGAGAAGCACGCCGGCCGCACCGCCTGGCTCGAGCCCCGCACCCTCATCGTCGGCCTCGTCGTCCTCGCCGCCGCGTTCACCGAGGGCACCGCCAACGACTGGATCGCCATCGCCTTCACCGAGGGCCACGAGCTGCCGGCCTGGCTGGGCGTCCTCGCCTTCGCCGTGTTTCTGGGCTTCATGACGTTCGGCCGCATCGCGGGCACCTACGCGCTCGACCGCTTCGGACGCGTCCCGGTGCTGCGGGTCCTGTTCGGCCTCGCGATGGTGGGCAGCCTGCTCGTCGTGTTCGGTACCCCGGAGCTGGCCTTCGTCGGTGCGGCCCTGTGGGGCGTGGGCGCCTCGCTGGGCTTCCCGGTCGGCATGTCCGCCGCCGCGGACGACCCGGCCCGCGCCGCCGCCCGGCTCAGCGTGGTCTCGACGATCGGCTACCTCGCCTTCCTCGGCGGGCCGCCGCTGCTCGGCTACCTGGGCGACCACACCGGCGTCCTGTACGCGCTGCTGGCCGTCGCGGCCTTCCTCGTGCCGGCCCTGCTGGCGGTGCCGGCCGTCCGCGAGCCCGGACGCGGGGCGTCCGAGCGCTGACCTCGCCGCTCAGCCGGTCCGGCGGCAGTAGACCCGGCCCGGCTTAGGCGTCCCGAGCAACTCGGGAACCGTCACGAGCGTGTAGCCGGCCGACTTCAGCTGCCGGATCACCCCGGGCAGGGCCTGCGCCGTCGACGGCTGGATGTCGTGCATCAGCACGATGGAGCCCCGCCGGACCTCCTTCATGATCAGCTCGGTGGTGACCCCGGCGTCCTTGTTCTTCCAGTCCTCGGAGTCGACGTCCCACAGGATGATCGGCCAGCCCAGGGACTTCGTCGTGGCGTTCCACGAGCCGTAGGGCGGGCGCATGAGCGTCGGGCGCGGCTCCTCCGCGGCGGCGATCGCGTCGGCGCCCCCGGCGATCTCGGCCGCCTGCGCGGACGCCCCGAGCTTGGTGAGCTCCTTGTGGTGGACGGTGTGCGAGCCCAGGACCATGCCCGCCTGCACCTGGCGGCGCACGATCGCCGGATAGTGCCGGACGGCCGGGGCGAGCTCGAAGAACGTCGCCTTGACGCCGGCGGCGTCCAGGGTGTCGAGGATCGCGCCGGTGTAGGGCCCCGGTCCGTCGTCGAAGGTGAGCGCGACGCAGCGTGCCACCGCGCAGTCGACCGACGCGTCCCCGGAGGGGTCCGTCGCGGGCGAGGCGGCCATCGTGGCCTGTGCCTGGGCGGTGAACGCCGCACGGATCCTCAGGCCGTCGTCGTTCAGGAAGGCGACCGACGGCACGGTGAGCCGCTGGCCGGGCGAGGGCCAGGTGGGGTCGTCGGAGGAGAGCGGGACGCCGTCGGCCGCAGCCGTCAGCGCGGGAGCGGCGGCCCACGGCGAGGCGTTGGCGACCGAGGACCCCGGGGCGTGCACGGCGCAGCCGGACAGCAGCGTCGCGACGGTGAGCGCGGCGATCGGGGACGCAGGACGGGGTGGGCGCACGCCCTGGATTCAAGCACTGCGGGCTGAACGCAGCCCAAGCGGTCCTCAGGAGCCGCTCAGGGCGGCCCTCCTATGGTCGTTGATCCAGCAGACTCAGCAGGTAGTCCCCGTAGCCCGACTTGGCCAGCCGCTCGCCGCGGTCTGCCAGGTCGGCGTCCGAGAGAAAGCCCATGCGCCAGGCGATCTCCTCGGGGCAGCCGACCTGGAGCCCCTGGCGGGCCTGGATCGTCCGGACGAAGTTGGACGCCGCGTTCAGCGACTCGAAGGTGCCGGTGTCGAGCCACGCGGTTCCGCGGGGCAGGACGCCGACGTGCAGCTTCCCGCGCTCGAGGTAGACGCGGTTGACGTCGGTGATCTCGTACTCGCCGCGCGCCGACGGCTGGAGCGTCCGCGCGATCTCGACGACGTCGTTGTCGTAGAAGTAGAGCCCCGGCACCGCGTAGTGCGACTTGGGGTGCGCCGGCTTCTCCTCGATCGACAGCGCGTGGAGGTCGGCGTCGAACTCGACCACGCCGTAGGCGCTCGGGTCCGCGACCCAGTAGGCGAAGACCGCGGCGCCGTCGACGTCGGAGAAGCCCCGCAGCTGCCGGCCGAGGCCGGGGCCGTAGAAGATGTTGTCGCCGAGCACCAGGGCCGCCTTTTCGCCGCCCACGAAGTCGGCGCCGATCGTGAACGCCTGCGCGAGCCCCTTGGGCTCGGGCTGGGCCGCGTAGCTGATCGAGATGCCGAACTCGGCGCCGTCGCCCAGCAGGCGCCGGAAGGCCTCCTGCTCGTGCGGCGTGGTGATGACCAGCACGTCGCGGATGCCGGCGAACAGCAGCGTCGACAAGGGGTAATAGATCATCGGCTTGTCGTAGACGGGCACCAGCTGCTTCGAGGTGGCCATGGTGATCGGGTGCAGCCGGGTGCCCGAGCCGCCCGCCAGGATGATTCCGCGCATGTGGCCAGTCTCGCAGAGCCGTCAGGCGAAGCGGGCCGCCACTTCGAGGTACGCGTCCTCGTGGGCGCGGACGCACGCGTCCCATCCGCCGGCCGCCGCGGCCCGCGCCAGGCCGCGCGCGGTCAGCTCGTCGGTGCGCGCCAGAGCCCGCCGGACGCCGTCGGCGATCGACTCCGCGGAGTGCGGGTCGAAGAGCTCGGCGGCGTCCCCGACGACCTCGGGGATCGAGGCGGCGTCCGCGGCGGCCACGGGGCAGCCGGACGCCATCGCCTCCAGCGGCGGCAGCCCGAACCCCTCGTAGAGGGACGGGAAGACGAGCAGGCGGGCCGTCCGGTAGAGGCGCTTGAGCTCGTCGAACGTGATCAGCCCGCGGCGCTCGACCCAGGGCGGCAGGTCGCCGAGGCGCTCCAGGCCCTCGCCGGTCAGGACGAGCCGCAGGTCGGCGTCCTCGCGGCGCAACAGCGCGACGGCGTCGATGAGCGCGCGGTGGTTCTTGTGGGCGTAGGGCCTGGCCGGGTACAGCAGGAAGTTCTCGCGGG
>DAIRTI010000007.1:48754-55756 GCA_036803965.1 Propioniciclava sp. | reverse complement strand
TCCCGGCGTCCGACGGTTCCTACCGGGTGCTGACGGCGTTGCAGGTTTCGGACGGCCGCGTGGTGCCCGTCGTGCGCGGCGTCACCTCAAACCGGGATGCCGTGCCGGCCGCGCCCGGCGGCGTCCGGACCGAGACCGGACTGTTCCTGCCCGGCGAGGCCGACGAGTCGACGCCGATCGGCGAGGGCGAATTGGCGTCCGTGCGGATGCCCCTGCTCGCCCAGCGCTGGCCGCAGCAGCTCACGCCCGGCTTTGTCACATTGGACGCCGCGGGTGCGGCCTCGCAGGGGCTCGCGGCGGCGTCCGTGACGCTCCCCCATGGTGAGAAGAGCCTGCAGAACGGGTCGTACGCGTTGCAGTGGTGGCTTTTCTCCGCCTTCGCACTCGGGATGGGCGTCAGACTCGCCCATGGAGTCGGTGAGAAGGAGAGGCGTCGTCTCGAGGCGATCGCACTGAGCGTTTCGGATGGCGCGGGGCCGGCGGAGGATGCCGGCCCGTTAGAGGGAACCCAGCCGGTGCCCGAGGGTGGGCAGGCTACGGTGGAGGGCACCGCCGCCGCAGACCGGAAGGACAACTGACACCGTGGCCAAGAAGTGGTTCCCGGACACCGAGCCCGCCTTCGAGTCCGGCGAGGTCGGCTCGATCCGCAAGGCGCTGCTGTTCTACCGGGTGATGGCGTGGGTGGTCGGCATCCTGCTCGTGGTGCTGGTGCTGGTGGCGATGCCGTTGAAGTACGCCGGCGGCATCGGAGCGCCGGTCACTTATGTGGGCATCGCGCACGGCTGGCTGTACCCGGTGCTGCTGATCTCGGCCTACAACATCGGGCACCGCGTCGGCTGGCCCTGGCAGCGCCTGATCGCGATTGCCCTCGCGGGCACGGTGCCGTTCCTATCGTTCGTCGCCGAACACTTCGCCACTCGGGACGTGCGCTCGCGCGTCGATCAGGTTCTGACAAGCTCGGACGCCGCCCGCTAGCTCTGCATACGGTTGGCACGTTGCTTCGGAGAGCCTTTCGAAGGCATCTATGTCGACTTATCGGTTGATCAACAAGGCACTTACGTATATATGGTTTTATCGATTTATAGGTCTATCGTGGCATCGACACCGTGCGCCATGAGGCCCAGGATTCGATCCAGGTCGTCGGACGACGCGAACTCGATGGTGATCTTGCCCTTCTTGCGGCCGATGGCGACGCTGACGCGTGTGTCCAGGGCGTCGGTGAGGCGCTGACCCAGTGCAGAAGCCTTGGGACTCGGTGTCCGCGGGGTCACTCGCCGGGTCGGCCGGGCCTTCTGGCCAACCGCCACGATCTCCTCCACCGCCCGGACGCTCAGGCCCTCGGCGACGATGCGCTGCGCCAGGCGCTCCTGCTCGACGGGATCCGTCAGGGCCAGGAGCGCTCGAGCGTGACCGGCCGACAGAACCCCGGCGGCGATGCGGCGTTGGACGGGCGTCGGCAACTTGAGAAGTCGGATGGTGTTCGAGATCTGCGGACGGGACCGCTTGATCCGCGTCGACAGCTCCTCCTGGGTGCAGCCGAAGTCGTCGAGCATCTGCTGGTACGCGGCGGCCTCTTCGAGCGGGTTGAGGTTGGCACGATGGAGGTTCTCCAGGAGCGCGTCACGAAGGAGGTCGGCCTCCTGGGTGTCCCGGACGATCGCCGGTATCTTCGCTAGTCCCGCCGCTTTGGCGGCCCGGAGACGGCGCTCCCCCATCACGAGTTCGTAGCCCACCGGTTCGCCCGACAGGGGTCGGACGACGATCGGCTGCAGCAGGCCGATCTCGCTGATGGACGCCACCAATTCCGACAGTTCATCGGTGTCGAACACCGTGCGTGGCTGTTTCGGATTCGGCCGGATGTCGTCGACCTCGATCTCGGCGAAGTGGGCGCCTTCGGGCGCGGTCGCCGCGACTGGTGCCTCCTGGGATGTGACCTGCGCTTCGGGTCCGGTCGGACGGATCAGATCGCCCAAGCCTCGACCGAGGCCTGTGTGCCGTTTGGGTGCCGCCGTGGTCATCTATGTCCCCTCACTGCTTCGCGCCGCGTTCGGCGATTTCCTGCGCAGCCCGTAGGTACGCCTGCGCTCCTGCGGATGCCAGGTGGTAGCTCAGGACCGACTGACCGTAGCTCGGCGCCTCGGCCACGCGCACCGAGCGCGGGATCGCCGTGCCCAGGGTCTCGTCCTTGAAGTGGGTCCGTACCTGTTCGGCGACCTGTGCGGACAGGTTGGTTCGCGCGTCGTACATCGTGAGCAGGACCGTGCTGAGCTTCAGGCCGTCGTTGAGGCGCCCCTTGACCAGGTCGATCGTGCGGAGCAACTGCGTTACCCCCTCCAAGGCGTAGTACTCGCATTGGATGGGGATCATGATCTCTTGTGCGGCGACGAGCGCGTTGAGCGTGAGCAGGCCGAGCGAGGGTGGGCAGTCGATGAGGACGTAGTCCACGTAGTACTGATCGAAGAAGCGGTTCAGCGCGCCCTGGAGCTTTGTTTCACGTGAAACAGTCGCCACCAGCCCGAGCTCCGCCCCGGCGAGGTCGATGGTGGCGGGCAGGACCCAGAGCCCCTCCAGATCAGGACACCGCTGAATGAGCTCCTCGATCGGCACCCCATCAACCACAGCCTCGTAGGTTCCCGGCACGCCCTCTGGGTGCTCGACGCCAAGAGCCGTTGAGGCATTCCCCTGGGGATCCATGTCGACGACCAGGACGGATAGTCCGCCCATCGCCAGCCCGGCGGCTACGTTCACCGCGGTCGTCGTCTTGCCAACTCCGCCCTTCTGGTTCGCGATCACGAATGTTCGCGTGCCAGCGGGTCGGGGGAGTGAGGAGACCGTTTCACGTGAAACATCGATCCTGAGGTCATCGGGCACAAGAGGAGTGCCGGTCGCAAACTCATCTTCGTCGAAGGCGGCACGTCTGGCGGCAGGGGAGCTCATCAAGTCCATCGCAATCGTCAGGGGTTCGACAGGTTCACGGCAGTCTATCGCCGCGACGGTGGCCGATTCACTTGGTATATGAGGCAACAGTTCCCCTGAGGGACGCCGCTCAGGACCACCGGTCCCAACTGATTCCTCCCCAAAACCCGACCGCTCGGCGTCCGACTTGATCGCCACCACAGACCTCCAGCCGAGGGACCAAGGAGAACGGGCGAGTGCTCGCAACCCGCCCGTCAAGGCTCCACCCAAGAACGGCGTCACGAGCCAGACAAAGCCGGCGAGCGTTTCCAGATGCGCGCAAGGTCAGGCGGATCCCCCAACCGCACCAGATCAGGTGCAGCACGCGGAGGCGTCCGCGCGACGACGAGGTCGAGCGCAGGCCTCGCCCGAGCTGGGCGACCGAGCGCAGCCTCAGCGTCGGGGAGATGATATCGACGCCAGGATCTCATAAATCGCTCTATCCCTTCACTACTTTATCGCTATATCTCTCTATCGTCCTAACGAGAGTTTCACGTGAAGCAACGGGCTGGCGTCGCTTCTCCACAGACTCATCCACATCTGGGGATAACTACACAGCTGTAACTCGTCGGTTCTGACGACCGAAGCCCGAACACCCTCGTCAACCGGCGATCGGCGCCGCGCCCGCCATCGGCGTCGGCGCCGGTGCGATGGCTTCCTCTCTGGCGCTGATCCTGGCTCCTCGGGTCGACTGTCGTTCGAAGGGCGGACGCTGGCGGCGTCCGTGTCGATCGGCCCGGGCCCTCCGCCCGAAAGGCGGGATCCCCGGGAAGACGGGCCGGACCAACGGCGTCCGACGATCGAGACCTCCGAAACGGCCGTAACCTCCGGCGTCCCCTATCACCAAGCCAGCGAGACCGGGACGCCGCACGGCATCCGGACGGCCTCCCGATCCGATGGGGGGTCAGCACCCGAAACGGACGCCCCCACCGCCGCCATCTTGGGCCAATGGCGACCACGGGCCTGGTGAACGGTCACTGGGAAGACGGCTATGGCCGCCTCGCCGACCTGCTGGCCCGGCGGCTCCGGGACGGGCGCGAGATCGGCGCGAGCATCGGTGTCTACCGCCATGGGCGTCCGGTCGTCGCAATCTGGGGCGGCCACCGCGACCGGCAACGCACAACGCCCTGGGCGGCCGACACGATCACGCCGATCGCCTCGATCAGCAAGGCCCTCGCCACCTCGGTCGCGCTCGAGCTCGTCGAACGCGGCCTGCTCGACCTGGAGCGTCCGGTCGCCGACCACTGGCCCGGCTTCGCCCAACGGGGGAAGGGCGAGGTCAACGTGGCGCTCGTCCTGTCCCACCGCTCCGGGCTGGCGGCGCTCGACGCGCCGATCAGCAACGACGAGGCGGCGGCCCTCGACCCCGTTCTTGAGCGCATCGAGCGCCAGCGGCTCTGGTGGCCGCCCGGCACCCGGCACGGCTATCACGCGATGACGTTCGGGTTCATCGTCAGCGGTCTGGTGCGCGCGGTGACCGGGCAGACCGTGGGGGAGTACTTCGCCGACCGGATCGCCACGCCTTGGGGGCTCGACCTGCACCTGGGGCTGCCGCACGAGGAGCACCACCGCGTCGCTCCGATGATCGGCCCGACCGGACGTGCCGCGATCCGCTCTCTCATCGACCCGCTCTGGCTGCCCCACTCCGCCCAGCTGCTCCGCCGGGGGTCGGTCGCCTACCGTGCGACCTTCGGCGGCACGTCGGTCGGCTTCGACGACGCGGCCGAGCTGACCCGGTACGACGTCGAGGACGCCTCCGCCGGCGGCCTGGGCAACGGTCCGGCGCTGGCGAGGCTGTTCGCGGCCCTGATCGGCGAGGTCGAGGGCCGGCGACTCATCGGTCCGGCGCTGATGAACCGGGCGCGCGTGACCCAGGCATCCGGGCGCGACGAGGTGCTGCGCATGCGCAGCGACTGGGGCCTCGGCTTCGCCCTGCCCGGAGGGCCGTTGTTCCCCGACATGGGCGTCCCGGGACTGTTCGGCCACACCGGGGCGAGCGAGTCCCTGGCCTTCGCCGACCCCGACCACGACCTGACTTCGGCTACACGCCCAACTACTGGGGAGAGCTCTCCGGACGCGGACGCACGCGCTTCAGCTCCACCGAGTACGCCGAGGAGGCCTTCGCCGGAGCCGGGATCCGCCGCTGGCCGGTCAGGTGAGCGCCGGGCGTTCGGAATGGACGTAGCTCGCCGACCCACGGGTGACGATCCATTTTGGGGACGCTCCGAGGCGCGGCAGTTCGTCGGCGAAGAACGCGGGATACGCCGGACGGTCGACGCCGAAGCTCGCCAGATCCACCCACTCGAGCCACTCGCGCGCGCCCTCCATCGTGGTGCTGCGTCCCTCCAGGCGTACACCGGGGCGGTACTTCATCAGGAAGTAGAAGGTGAGTTCGTGGCACGTCCGCCCCGCCAGGACCCCGGTCAGCACCCCGGGGAAGAAATTCTCGTGGATGAACACCAACCGATCGACCTCCATGGCGACGCCGGTCTCCTCAAGAACCTCGCGACGCACGGCCTCCTCGGCGGTCTCGCCATGGTGGACACCCCCGCCCACCGAATAGTAATAGGACTCCAGTTCGTTCCGCGTCATCAGAACGCGGCCCTCGTGCAGGATCACCGCGGCCGCCCGATAACGGAACCAAAGGCCGTCCTCATCGAACGAACAGTCCCTCTCGACGTGGGCCGCACCGGCGGCGTCCAGGTTCGTCACACAGCGACACTATCGAGCGCCCGGCCTCCGGAGTTGGCGCCTCCACGCCCGGCCAGGTCAGCGGACGACGATCACCCAGGTGGGGTCGGCGTCCGGGGTGACGCGGACGGTCTCGACGCGTCCGGACAGGCGCCTGCGGCGCAGCTCGGACGCCGCCGCGGCCAGGTCCTTGGACGCCGATTCGCCCTTGAGCGCGAGCAGGCGTCCGCCGGGGGAGAAGAGATGGGCAGTCCAGCCCAGCAGCTTGTCGAGGCGCGCGACCGCGCGGCAGGTGACGACGTCGTAGAACCCGGTGTGCGTCTCGGCCCGATCGCGGACGACTCGCACCCGGTCACCGATGCCCAGCTCACCGACGACGAGTTCCAGGAACTTCACCCGGCGTTCGAGCGGCTCGAGGAGGGTGATCCGAAGGTCGGGACGCGCCAGCGCCAGCGGAATGCCGGGGAGCCCGGCGCCCGAGCCGACATCGGCGACCGTCGCGGCGTCCGGGACGAACCGCGAGATCGCCAGCGAGTTCAGGATGTGCCGCTGCCAGAGGCGTCCGGCTTCGCGGGGACCGATCAGCCCCCACTCGACACCCTTCGTCGCCAGCAGGCCGACATAGGCCTCGGCGAGACCGAGTCCGGGCCCGAAAGCGTCCGTCGCCTCCGGTGGCGTGGGTTCCACTCAGGCCTTGGGCATGACGACGACGCGCCGGTTGGGCTCCTCGCCCTCGGACTCGCTCACCAGCCCCGCGGCCGCGATGACGTCGTGCACGATCTTGCGCTCGAACGGGTTCATCGGGGCCAGGCGCACGGAATCACCGGTGCGGCCGACCTCGGCGATGGCGTCGGTGGCGAGGTCCTGCAGTTCGGCGCGACGCTTCTCGCGGTGCCCCGCGACGTCGAGCATGAGGCGGCTACGGTGCCCGGTCTCGGTCATGACCGCGAGCCGCGCGAGCTCCTGCAGCGCCTCGAGCACCTCGCCGTTCCTGCCGACCAGCACGTCGGAGTCCGTGATGATCGACACGTGGGCGCGCCCGCCCTCGTTGTAGGTGTCGATGTCGCCGTCGAGGTCGGCGATGTCGAGCAGCCCCTCGATGTAGTCGGCCGCGATCTCGCCCTCGTTGGTCAGCGATTCCTCGCGCTTGCTGCGGGTCGGCGCGGACGCCTCGCCGGCACCTTCGCCGGACGCCTCTTCGGTCTCGTCGACCTCGTCAGCGGACTCCGACACCTCGGCCGCCGCGGTCGCCAGCGCCTGAGGCTCCGCGGGCTCGTCTTCGGCTGAGTCAGGGGTCTCGGCCGATTCGGGCGAATCCGGAGATTCCGCCGAGTCCGGGGACTCCGCCGAGTCCGG
>DAIRTI010000007.1:0-48654 GCA_036803965.1 Propioniciclava sp. | reverse complement strand
TCCGCCGAGTCCGGGGACTCCGCCGAGTCCGGCGAGGCCGGGGACGCCACCGGTCCGGCCGACTCGTCGGCAGCCGCCTCGGCCGCGCCCTCGGCGTCCGTCTTCTCGAGGACGCCCTCGAGCGTCACTTCGTCGCTCATGTCACTCCTTGTGCGTGGTCGCCGCGATCAGGACTTCTTGCGTGCGGCGCGGGTCTGCTTGTTGGGCTGCTGGCGCTGGATGCGCTGACGCTCGGCGTCGTCCTCCGCCGGGATTGAGGTGTCGCTCACCGTCTGCTTGGCACTGCTGGCCTTCGCGGGAGGGGCGGACGCCGTCGTCGACCGCGCGGTGTTCTGGCGGGCCACCTTGGTGGGGTCTTCGCTGACCGTCGCCTTGGGACGCCGATCCATGCCGAGCCGCTTGCGGAGCACCTCTTCGGGATCCTTCCCCTTGGCGCGCATGCGGTCCTCCCAGTCGAGGTAGGCCGGGGTGTTCGGAGAGGGAGAGTTGTGGATCAGGATGTACTGCTGGCCGAGGGTCCACAGGTTCGACGCGAACCAGTACATCATCACGCCGATCGGGACGCTGATGCCGAAGAACAGGTACGTCAGCGGCAGGATGTAGAGCATCGTCTTCTGCTGCTGCGCCATCGGGCCGGTGAGCGCCTCGGGCGGCATGTTCTTGCGCATCATCGTCAGCTGCGTGAAGAACAGCGAGACCGTCAGGCCGATGATCAGGAAGCCGGCCAGCCACTGGTTGGCACCCCAGCCCTGGTCGATCGGCATGAAGCGTCCGGCCAGGGACGCCCCGAAGACGCTCGCGTGCCGCAGCGAGTCGACCAGCTCTGGTTGGTTCACGAAGAACTGGCCCACCGGAACGCCGTTCGACACCCCGTTGAGCACGTTGAACAGGCCGATGAAGATCGGCATCTGCAGCAGCAGCGGCAGGCAGGAGGCGAACGGGTTGACGCCCTCCTCCTTGTAGAGCTTCATCTGCTCCTGGCCGAGGCGCTCGCGGTCGGTGCCGTACTTGTCCTGCAGCGCCTTCATCTTGGGCTGCAGCAGCTGCATCTTCCGCGAGCTGTTGATCTGGCGCACGAACAGGGGGATCATCGCCAGTCGGACGACGACGGTCAGGCTGATGATGGACAGCACCCAGGTGATGCCGGAGTTCGGGTCGAGGACGCGCGAGTACAGCCAGTGGAAGCCGATGACGATGCCCGAGATCACCCAGTAGATCGGCTGCATCATCGCGTCGAGGGCGTGCAGGAAGTCGGCGCCGAAGTCCAGCGGGATCAGCAACGGCAGAAGATTCACAGGGCACCTCGATGGACGTGGGCGTCCGGGACGGGATCGTAACCGCCGGCCGACCAGGGATGGCAGCGCGCCAGGCGCTTGACCGTCAGGACGGAGCCCTTCCAGGCACCGTGGGTCTCCACCGCCTCCAATGCGTAGGCGGAGCAGCTCGGGTAGAACTTGCAGACCTGCCCGTACAGGGGGCTGATGAGCAGGCGGTAGAGCTTCAGGAAGCCGATGAGGAGGTACTTCACCACGCACCTCGCCCGTGCGGCCACCGGTTCGGGCGGTCGGACGCCGTTCCGCAGTCGGACGCTGTCATGAGGCCAGCCTTCCAACCGCGACGGCGAAAGCGTCCCGGAAATCCCCTCGAAGATCCCCGGACGCCGCGGCCGGCAGTGCGCGGACGACCACGTCCACCGGCACTGGGCTTTCGGGCAGGGACGCCGCCGCGAGATGCCGCAACCGGCGCTTCACCCGGTTGCGGGTCACGGCGTTGCCGACGGCCTTCGAGACGACGAAGCCCGCGCGTGAGGGCGGGCTTGGGATGCGGAGGGCGTGGACCACGAGGGTCTCGCGGCCGACCCGGACGCCTCTGCGCACGCAGGCACGGAAGTCGTCCGAGGACGTCAGCCGTGATCTGGCGGGCAGCACCGGACGCCTCGGGGCGGAATCAGCCGGCGAGGCGCTCGCGGCCCTTGCGGCGACGGGCGGCGAGGATCGCGCGGCCCGCGCGCGTCCGCATGCGCAGGCGGAAGCCATGGGTGCGGCTGCGACGCCGGTTGCTCGGCTGGAAAGTGCGCTTGCTCACGCCAATCCTCACTTCTGTGATCGTGCACGTTCGACTGTGCCCACGCGGACACAGGCGTCGCCAGGACAGCGACTGGTCAACGATACGCGGTGCGCGCTGGGTCCGGCAAACCGGATGAGCGCGGCAAAGGGCGTCCAGGCGACACGCCGAGATGGGGCAAAGAATGACTGGACACGTTTGCCACCCCAGCCCTCAATCGGTACCGTTCTGGCCGGACGACGGGTCGTCACCCCCCACCTGGAGTGACCATACCGCCATTTCTCCACACGTTGTGGACAACGGTGTGGACAGTCGGTGCTTAGGGGGTGTCATGACCGACGAGGTCAACGCCGAACTCCGCACCGTCTGGGATCGACTTCGCGAGCATGCCGACTCGGCGGCCCTCGCTTGGCTAGGCCTGATGCGTCCGATCGCGCTGCACGAGGGCACGCTGATGGCGGCCGTCGCGAACGACTTCACCCGCAACCGCGTCGAGAACAAGCTCCGGCCCTGGATCGAGGACGAACTCAGCGACTTCCGCGGACGCCCCATGGCGCTCGCCGTGACGATCGACCCCGATCTCCAGTACGAACTGGACGCCGACGGCGATGGCGAGGCCGACGTCCTGCCGATCCCGGTGGTGTCGCTCGGACTGGGCGCGACGCCGATCGCCCGGCCGTCCACGCTCGCCGACGGAGACCGGCTGAACCCGAAGTACACCTTCGACAACTTCGTCATCGGGGCGTCCAACCGCTTCGCCCAGGCGGCCGCGATGGCGGTGGCTGAGCAGCCCGGCAAGGCGTACAACCCGCTGATGATCTACGGGGCGTCCGGGCTGGGCAAGACCCACCTGCTGCACGCGGTGGGCCACTATGTGCTGAACTACGCCGAGGGCCTGCGGATCAAGTACGTCTCGACCGAGGAACTCACCAACGACTTCATCAACGCGATCTCCGACAACCGCACGGTCGAGTTCCGCAAGACCTACCGCGAGATCGACGTCCTGCTGATCGACGACATCCAGTTCCTGGAGAGCAAGATCCAGACGCAGGAGGAGTTCTTCCACACCTTCAACACGCTGCACAACGCGCAGAAGCAGATCGTGCTGACGTCCGACCGGCCGCCGAAGGCCCTGGAGGCGCTGGAGCCGCGGCTGCGCAGCCGGTTCGAGTGGGGCCTGCTGACCGACATCCAGCCGCCCGATCTCGAGACCCGCATCGCGATCCTGCGCAAGAAGGCCCTGGCCGAGCGGCTCACCGCGTCGTCGGAGGTGCTGGAGTTCATCGCGAGCAAGATCCAGACCAACATCCGCGAGCTCGAGGGAGCGCTGATCCGGGTCACGGCCTTCGCGAGCCTCAACGGCCAGCCGGTCGACCTGTCGATCGCCGAGCACGTCCTGAAGGACCTCATCCCCGACGGCGAAGAGATGCCGATCAACCCGGCGTTGATCATGAGCGAGGTCGCGAACTACTTCGGCGTCTCGGTCGACGACCTCTGCGCCGGCAGCCGGACGCACGTCCTGGTCACCGCGCGCCAGATCGCGATGTACCTGTGCCGCGAGCTGACCGACCTGAGCCTGCCCAAGATCGGCGCGCTGTTCGGCGGCCGCGACCACACGACGGTCATGCACGCCGACCGGAAGATCCGGCAGCTCATGAGCGAGCGCCGTTCGATCTTCAACCAGGTCACCGAGCTCACCAACCGCGTCAAGAACGGTCCCCGCTGAGCCACCGTCGGTCTCGCCTGCCCTGGGTGACCCGGCTCTCCTGCAACTTTCTGGACTCTGAACGGTCCTCGACGGGTCGAGACGCGCCGATTCCGGGCTTCCGGGTCCAAAAAGTTCCACTCCGACGGCCACATCCCCCTGTCGACGCCGATCCGCACAATCCTGTGGACAACCCTGTGCGTCTGTGGACAACGAACGGGGCGCGCGACGGCGTCCACAAATCCTCCCCGTGTAGTTCCGGGTTCTCCACACCGCCATCCCGGACGCGACACGCGGCGCGACGGCGTCCGATGCCAGCTGTCCACCGAATTCACAGCCGTGACGACGAAGACCAATTGATAGACATCCAACTCTTCGAAGTCACCACGCCCCACACCTGTGGGAGAACGCCCGAGCCCGTCGATATGATCGCGAGACAGAGCTCCAACGAAACTCAGGAGAATCAGTGAAGATCCGTCTCGAGCGCGACGCGCTGGCCGATGCCGTCCAGTGGGCCGCACGCAGCCTGCCCAACCGCCCCAGCATCCCGATCCTGGCCGGCCTGCGCGTCGAGGCGAAGGGCGACATGGTCGTGCTGTCGAGCTTCGACTACGAGACGTCGGCCAAGATCACGGTTCCCGCCACGGTGTCGGAGGAGGGCGTGGCTCTGGTCTCCGGGCGCCTGCTCGCCGACATCGCCCGCTCCCTGCCGGCCAAGCCGGTCGACCTGGCGGCCGACGCGTCCAAGGTTGAACTCACCTGCGGCAGCGCGCGCTTCACGCTGCAGATGCTGCCGGTCACCGAGTACCCCGAGTTGCCGTCGATGCCGGAGGCGTCCGGAACGATCGCCTCGGACGCCTTCGCCCAGGCCGTCTCCCAGGTCGTCATCGCCGCCGGCCGCGACGAGCTGCTGCCGGTGTTCACGGGCGTCCGGCTCGAGATCGAGGGCGAGACGCTCTCGCTGCTGGCCACCGACCGTTACCGCATGGCGCTGAAGGAGATCACCTGGCAGCCCGGCTCGCCGCGTTCGGAGGGGGCGGCGCTGGTGCCGGGTCGCGTCCTGAACGAGACGGCGAAGTCGATGACGTCGGGGGAGTCCGTCACGCTGAGCCTGTCGGCCGGCGACACCGGCGACGGCCTGATCGGCTTCGCGGGCGACGGATCGGGCGGCGTACGTGAGATCACGACCCGGCTGCTCGACGGCGAGTTCCCGAAGGTGCGCCACCTGATGAGCGTGACGCCGACGCTGACGGTCCGCGCGAACACGGCCGACATCATCGCGGCCGTGCGGCGCGTGGCCCTGGTCGCCGAGCGCAACACCTCGCTGCGCATGCTGATCGAGGAGGGCTCGATCACGCTCGAGGCCGCCACCGGCGACCAGGCGCAGGCGGTGGAGGCGCTCGAGGCCGTGGTCGAGGACCACACGGGTCAGGGCCTCACGATGAATGCGGCCGGCTTCAACCCGCACTACCTCGCGGACGCGCTCAACGCGCTCGACACCCCGTACGTGAACTTCTCGTTCACCGCGCCCGGCAAGCCCTGCCTGCTGACGCCGCTGCCGGAGCTGGATGGCGAGCCTGCCACCGACTACCGGCACGTCATCATGCTGATGCGCCTGCCCTCGTAGGTTGTTCGTCACCCAGCTCGGCCTCGCCGACTTCCGCAACTACGCGGCCGCCGACCTGGAGCTGCGTCCGGGCGTCACGGTCTTCACCGGACGCAACGGCCAAGGCAAGACGAACCTCGTCGAGGCCGTGGAGTACCTGGCCACGCTGGGCTCGCACCGCGTCGCCCTGGACGCCCCGCTCATCCGTCGTGGGGCAGAGCGCGCGATCGTGCGCGGACGCGTCCAGGCCGGCCTGGACGACCCGCGGCAGCTGCTGCTCGAGGTCGAGATCAACTCCGGCCGAGCCAACCGGGCCTCGCTGAACAGGGGGCCGCTGCGGCGTCCGCGCGACCTGCTCGGCGCGCTGCGGGTCGTGCTGTTCTCGCCCGAGGACCTCGCGCTGGTCAAGGGCGATCCGGCCGACCGGCGGCGGTTCCTCGACGAGCTGGTCACCGCGCGCTGGCCGCGGATGGCGGGCGTCCGGGCGGACTACGAGCGGGTGGTGAAGCAGCGGTCGTCGCTGCTGAAGTCGCTGGCCGGACGCCGTGGCCCGCTCCCCGAGGACGCGTCGATCACGCTGGAGTTCTTCACCGACCAGCTCGCCGGGTTGGGCGGAGAGCTCACCCGGGCGCGGCTCGACACGTTGCGCGACATGCGCGAGGCGATCGCGGACGCCTACCTCGCGATCGCCCCCACCCAGGACGAGGCGGCCGTCGCCTATCGGTCGTCGTCGCTGACGGGCGAGACCAACGGCGTCCTGGAGGACGAGGCGTCCTGGGGGCTGGAGGAACTCCACGCCCGCTACGTCGAACGCGCGCGGGAGCGGCGAGCCGAGGAGGTCGCGCGGGGGCTGACGCTGGTCGGTCCGCACCGCGACGACCTCGTCCTGTCGCTGGGGGAGCTGCCGGCGAAGGGGTACGCCTCGCACGGGGAGTGCTGGTCGTTCGCGCTGGCGCTGCGGCTCGGCTCGGACGCCCTCCTGCGAGCGGACGCCGTGGCGCCGGTGCTGATCCTCGACGACGTGTTCGCCGAGCTGGACGAGGTGCGGCGCGCGCGGCTCGCCGACCGCGTCGCCGGGGCCGAGCAGGTGCTGATCACCGCCGCGGTGGCCGGCGATGTGCCGACCGGCCTGGCGGGGGAGAAGTACGTGGTCGAGGCCGGGATGGTGTCGCCGGGCTAGCATGCGCCTCAGGACGACTTCGGAGGAGCCGGTGGCCGTGCGGGCCGACAGACCTGAGGGCGAGGACGCCGCTGGCGTGGCGGGCTTCGAGCCCGGGGCCGGCGTGCCTCAGTTCGACCCGACGGGCCTCGACCTGGCCCGCTCGGTCGCGGACGCCGTAGCCCACTCCACCCCTCTGCCGGAGCCGCGCCGGCGCAAGCCCAAGCGGGGGCGCGGGACGGCGTCCGGGCGAACGCGGAGCGATCCGACGCCGCTGGGGGACGCGCTGGGCGAGGTGATCTCCGAGCGCGGCTGGTCGACCGAGGTGAGCGTGCATGCGTTGCTGGGGCGGTGGGCGTCCATCGTCGGGGACGCCGTCGCGGCGCATTCGAAGCCGGAGAGCTTCGCGGCGGGCGTGGTGACGGTGCGGACGGAGTCGACGGCGTGGGCGTCCCAGTTGCGCCTGATGATCCCGCAACTGCTGGCCAAGCTGAACGCGGCGGTCGGTGACGGGACCGTGCAGCGAATCGTCGTCAAGGGCCCGGACGCCCCGAGCTGGAAGCACGGGCTGCGCAGCGTCCGGGACGGGCGGGGTCCGCGGGACACCTACGGGTAAGGGGCCGACCCGCGGGAGGCGGAACCGATGCGGTCGAGCGTCGGCGAGCGCCCTCGCACCACAAGGTAGGCATGTTGTCCACAGGCTCCTGTGGACAGTGACACGCGCTGCCTACTGTGTAGGGCGTGAGAGAGAGGAATCGCGTGTCACGCCGCTGCGGGCCCCCTGGTTCGTGGGGAGGGCCACACCCGCCCCCGTTCGGGCGCCGGGGCGGCGTCCTAGGCCCTATAAGGGGGCACGTAGGCAGCGTGGGGGCAAGGAATCCGGACCCCATCAGGTAAACTTGAACAGGTCTGCAGACGCCGCCTGGGCCGAATCGGTCGGGCGGCGCCGTCGCGTGGAAAGAGAGTCAGTGAGCGAACCACAACTGAGCACCGAAACGGTGGAAGCTGACGCGCGGCCTAGGTCCTCGACAGCGGTCGAGGAGGGCAACTACGACGCGAGCGCCATCCAGGTGCTCGAGGGCCTGGAGGCGGTCCGCAAGCGTCCGGGCATGTACATCGGATCGACCGGCGAGCGCGGCCTGCACCACCTCGTGTACGAGATCGTCGACAACTCCGTCGACGAGGCGCTGGCCGGCTACTGCGACACGATCACGGTCGAGTTGCTGCCCGACGACGGTGTCCGCGTGACCGACAACGGCCGCGGCTTCCCCGTCGACCTGCACCCGACCGAGAAGATCCCGGCCGTCACGCTGGCGCTGACCGTGCTCCATGCGGGCGGCAAGTTCGGCGCGGGAGGCTACAAGGTGTCGGGCGGCCTGCACGGCGTGGGGGCGTCCGTCGTCAATGCGTTGAGCGAGAGCTTCCAGGTTGACGTCCGGCGCGACGGCTACCACTGGCGGCAGGAGTTCTCGCTCGGCGACCCCGACTACGACCTGCGCCGCCTGGAGCCCCTCGGGCCCGGCGACGTCGTCGGCACGACGATCACGTTCTTCGCGTCGAAGTCGATCTTCGAGACCACGCACTACAACTGGGAGACCCTGGCGACGCGCTTCCGTGAGATGTGCTTCCTGAACAAGGGCCTCACGATCAGCCTGATCGACCGCCGGCCGGCGCCGACGGCGTCCGAGGACGACGACGAGTTCCTCGACGAGGACGCCGCGCACACCGCCGAGGTGAGCTACCGCTACGACGACGGCCTGATCGACTACGTGAAATACCTCACCGGCAACAAGGAGACGATCAACCCGACGGTCATCGCCATCGACGCCACGAACGACGAGGCGAAGCTCGCCGTCGAGGTCGCGATGCAGTGGAACGTCTCGTACGCCGAGTCGGTGCACACGTTCGCCAACACGATCAACACCCACGAGGGCGGCACGCACGAGGAGGGCTTCCGCGCGGCGCTGACCAACACGGTGAACCGGTGGGGGCAGCAGTGGGGCATGATCCGCAAGCCCGAGGACAAGCCGTCGGGTGAGGACATCCGCGAGGGCCTGACCGCGATCGTGTCGGTCAAGATCGCCGAGCCGCAGTTCGAGGGCCAGACCAAGACCAAGCTCGGCAACACCGAGGTCAAGGGGTTCGTGCAGCGGGTCGTCAACGACCTGCTCGGCGACTGGTTCGAGAAGAACCCGACCGAGGGACGCTCGATCATCCGGAAGGCGCAGGCGGCCTCCCTGGCGCGGATGGCGGCCCGCAAGGCCCGCGACATGGCCCGGACGCGCAAGGGGCTGCTGTCCCAGGGTGGGCTGCCCGGCAAGCTGGCCGACTGCTCCTCGCGCAACCCCGCCGAGTGCGAGGTGTTCATCGTCGAGGGTGACTCGGCCGGTGGCTCGGCCAAGGGTGGCCGCGACCCGCGCACCCAGGCGATCCTGCCGATCCGCGGCAAGATCCTGAACGTCGAGAAGGCCCGCCTCGACAAGATCCTGGCCAACAAAGAGGTCGAGTCGATCATCAACGCGCTCGGCACGGGCGTCCAGGAGGATTTCGACGCCGACAAGCTGCGTTACCACAAGATCGTCCTGATGGCGGATGCCGACGTCGACGGCTCCCACATCCGGACGCTGCTGCTCACCCTGCTGTTCCGGTTCATGAAGCCGCTGATCTCGGGCGGGTACGTCTACCTGGCCCAGCCGCCGCTGTTCCGGCTCCGCTGGACGAACGCCCCCCACGAGCTCGCCTACACCGACGAGCAGCGCGACCGCATGCGCGACGAGGGGCTGGCGTCCGGGAAGAAACTGCCGAACGTCAACCCGATCCAGCGTTACAAGGGCCTCGGCGAGATGGATGCCGGCGACCTGTGGGACACCACGATGGATCCCAAGCAGCGCACGCTGCTGCAGGTCACGCTCGACGACGCGGCCGCGGCCGACGAGATGTTCTCGATCCTGATGGGCGAGGACGTCGAGCAGCGCCGGTCCTTCATCCAGCGCAACGCCAAGGACGTCCGGTTCCTCGACATCTGACGCCGTCGCCGGCCCCGATCTATTGCACGACAAGGAATGACGCATGAGTGACACCCCGCAGGGCCCGGACGATCCGCGCGATCCGGACGCGGCGTCCGAGGGCATTTCCATCGACGAGGCGACCGAGGAGGACATCGCCGAGTCGGCGGCCGCCGACGAGCAGCCGGTCGAACTGGACGCCCTCACCGGGCGCATCGACGAGATCGACCTGAACGAGGAGATCCAGCGCAGCTACCTCGACTACGCGATGAGCGTGATCGTGGGCCGCGCGCTGCCGGACGTCCGCGACGGCCTCAAGCCCGTGCACCGGCGCGTGATCTACACGATGTACGACGGCGGCTACCGTCCCGACCGGGGCTGGAACAAGTGCTCCCGCGTCGTCGGCGACGTCATGGGCAAGTACCACCCGCACGGCGACAGCGCGATCTATGACACTCTCGTGCGGCTGGCCCAGCCGTGGGTCATGCGGCACCGGCTCGTGCAGAGCCAGGGCAACTTCGGCTCGCCGGGCAACGACGGCGCCGCCGCGATGCGGTACACCGAGTGCCGCATGGATCCGCTGGCGATGGAGATGGTTCGCGACATCGACCAGGACACGGTCGACTTCCAGCCCAACTACGACAACCGCGACACCGAGCCGGTCGTCCTGCCCGCGCGGTTCCCGAACCTGCTGGTCAACGGGTCGACGGGCATCGCCGTCGGCATGGCGACCAACATCCCGACCCACAACCTGCGCGAGGTCAACGACGCGGTGCAGTGGGTGCTGGCGCACCCCGAGTCGACCCGCGAAGAGGTGCTCGAGGCCTGCATCGAGCGCATCAAGGGCCCCGACTTCCCCAACGGCGCGCTGATCGTCGGCCGCAAGGGCATCGAGGACGCCTACCGCACCGGCCGCGGCTCGGTCATCATGCGCGCGGTCATCGACATCGAGGAGGACGCCCGGGGTCGCACGCAGCTCGTCGTCACCGAGCTGCCCCACCAGTGCAATCCCGACAACCTCGCGATGAAGATCGCCGAGCTCGTCACCTCCGGCCGACTGATCGGCATCGCGGACGTCCGCGACGACAGCTCGGCCCGCACCGGCCAGCGGCTGGTCATCGTCCTGAAGAGGGACGCCCAGCCGCGCGTCGTCATGAACCAGCTCTACAAGCACACCCAGCTGCAGGACACCTTCGGCTGCAACATGCTCGCGCTGGTGGACGGCGTCCCGCGTACCCTGCGGCTCGACCAGTTCATCGTCTACTGGATCCGCCACCAGATCCAGGTCATCCAGCGCCGGACGGCGTACCGGCTGGCGGACGCCGAGGCCAGGGCCCACGTCCTGCGTGGCCTGGTCAAGGCCCTCGACATGCTGGACGAGGTGATCGCGCTCATCCGCCGCTCGCAGACGACCGAGAACGCCAGCGAAGGGCTGCAGCAGCTGCTCGACATCGACGAGATCCAGGCCCGGGCGATCCTCGACATGCAGCTGCGCCGGCTCGCCGCCCTCGAGCGCCAGAAGACCATCGACCAGCTGGCGGAATTCGAGCGGCTCATCGCCGACTACACCGACATCCTGGCCAGGCCCGAGCGGCAGCGGACGATCGTCGCGGAGGAGCTGCAGGAGATCACCGACAAGTACGCCGACGACCGCCGCACCCGGATCATCTCCGCCGACGGCGACCTGTCGGACGAGGACCTGATCCCTGACGAGGACATGGTCGTCACGATCACCCGCGGCGGCTACGCCAAGCGGACGCGCACCGACCAGTACCGCGTGCAGCGGCGCGGCGGCAAGGGCGTCCGGGGCGCGACGCTGCGCACCGACGACGAGGTCGACCACCTGTTCACCACCTCAAGCCACAACTGGCTGCTGTTCTTCACCAACCTCGGTCGGGTCTACCGGCTCAAGGTCTGGCAGCTGCCCGAGGCCGGCCGGGATGCGAAGGGCGGCCACGTGGCCGGCCTGCTGTCGTTCCTGCCCGAGGAGCGCATCGCGCAGGTGCTGACCCTGGGCTCGTACACCGAGGAGCCCTACCTGCTGCTCGCCACGCGGCGGGGCCTGGTGAAGAAGACCGAGCTCACGGCGTACGACTCGCCGCGGCAGGCGGGCCTGATCGCGATCAACTTCCGCGAGGCCGACGACGAGCTGATCGGCGCGATCACGTGCAACGCGTCCGACCACGTGCTGCTGATCTCGCGCAAGGGGCAGGCGATCCGGTTCCAGGCGTCCGACGAGGAGCTGCGCCCGATGGGACGCGCGACGTCCGGCGTGACCGGCATGCGGTTCCGCGACGGCGACGAACTGCTCAGCATGGCGATCGTCGGGCGCTCGGTCAGCGAGGACGACCAGTTCGTGTTCACCGTGACCGACGGCGGCTTCGCCAAGCGGACGGCGGTGAGCGAGTACCGCGTCCAGGGCCGCGGCGGGCTGGGCATCAAGGCGATGAAGCTCAACGAGGACCGCGGCTCTCTCGTCGGCGGCCTGGTCGTCGGCGAGAACGACGAGGTCATCGCGATCAAGACCTCAGGCCAGATCATTCGGTCCGCGGTCGCAGACGTGCCCGCCAAGGGCCGTGACACCATGGGCGTCAAGTTCGTCGGTCTCAAGCCGGACGACGCCGTCGCCGCCATAGCCTTGTACCCCGAGGCCGAAGGCGTCGAGGACGCGGCCGAGCCCGCGGCCGGGGAGGATACCCTTGCGGACGCGGAGGCCGACGCGAGCGACGTCGAGTCCGCGGCGACGCCTGAGGGCGAGGAGGAAGAGTGAGCGATCGAAGCGCCGGAGTCACGGCGAAGCTTGATCACGGCCTGACGCTCGCCACGAGCAACAACGACGGGGTTCCGTCGCGGGCGGCGCAGCTGCAGGGCGAGCGCCGGACGCGCCGGGCGCGACTGCGCGTGTCGCGGCTCGACCCGTGGTCAGTCATGAAGACCGCGTTCCTGTTCTCGATCGCGTTCGGCATCATGATGTGGATCGCGGTCTACGTGGTGTGGACGGTCATCGGGGCGTCCGGGCTGATCGACACGCTGAACGGGCTGCTGACGAGCGTGCTGGCGAGCGCGAACGACCAGAGCGCCGTCCGCATCGAGGACTACGTGAACACCAACAAGATCATGGGCGTCACGGCCCTGATCGCGGTGATCAACGTGGTCCTGCTGACCGCCCTGGCGACCGTGCTGACGTTCCTGTACAACCTGTCGGCCAACATCCTCGGCGGCCTCGAGCTCACCCTCGCCGAAGACTGAGCCCGCCTCAGAACACCAGGACGCGCTCGGCCGACAGCGTGAGCTCGGTGAGTTCGTCCATGGATGAGCGGGTCGCGCCCGGCACGAGTTCGGGCTGAGTGAGGCCGCGCGCGTCCATGCAGGTGCCGCAGACCAGGACGCGCCCGTTGCGGTGCAGGATGCCGCCCAGCATGTGGCCGATGTTGTAGTAGCCGTTGGGCGTGGCCTGGCCGGCCTTGGCGGCGGGGGCGGCGTCCCCCATCAGGAAGACGACCACCTCGTGGTGCTCGGCGACGCGCTGCAGGTTGCCGGCGAGCCGCAGCGCGTTGTAGACCCGCTCGCTGCCGTAGGGCTGGTCGTTGAGGATGAACAAGGTGGTCATGGCGCGTTTCCTCCCTGAGTGCGCGGACGCCGCTGGCCCAGTTGACCACGGGTCGAGCCCCTCCCGCCACCTGAGTAGATTCACGCCTATGACAGACATCGAGCCGGTGCTGCGCCAGCGTTGGAGCCCCCGGCAGTACGACCCCGGACACGTCATCTCCGACGAGCAGGTGGGCCTGCTCGTCGAGGCCGCCCGGTGGGCGCCGTCGGCGCTCAACCGGCAGCCGTGGCGCTTCATCCTCGGACGCCGCGGCGACGAGACCAGGGCGCGCATCGATCCGCACATCGTCGAGGCGTCCGGCTGGGCCCTGGACGCCAGCCTGCTCGTCGTGAACATCTACGAGGGCTGGGACGCCGAGCTCGACCTGCCCCTGTACGACCTCGGGGGAGCGGTCGCGCACATGACCGTGCAGGCCGAGGCGCTGGGCTTCCACGGACGCCAGTTCGCCACGTTCGACCGTCCGGGTCTGCACGCCGAGTTCGGCATCGAGCGTCCGTTCACCGCGGTCACGATCACGGCGTTCGGCCTGCCCCCGGCCGGCTACCAGCACCCCGAGCGGGTCCGCCTGGACGCCGCGGCCCTGCTGTGGCCGACCGCGCACTCCGGGTGAGCCGGCGAGCCGTTCAGACACCCACTTCCGGGCGACTCAAACGGGGGTAGGCATCCCCGTGACAAGGGGTCCTGCGGCCGACTTATGCTGACGGCCTCCATTGGAGCATTCGCATGCGGCGTCCCACCGCACGCAACGAGGCGGCTCGGCCGCCACACGCGCGTGCGGGATCTCACGAGGGGGCTGTCATGCCATCTGCCGTCGTCGCCAACGGGTTCGCCGACATCAGCGCGATCGCCGCGTCCACCTCCCGGAACGTCGCCGTCGTGGCGGAGCGCTCCGGACGCCTCACCCTGCTCGACCTGCTCCGTCAGGCCGACGGCCTCTACGACACCCGCGTCATCGGCGAGGGGTACGACGCCCCACGCCACCTCGCCATCGACGACGCCCGCGGCACCCTCGTGATCGCGGACGCCGACGGCCTCTGGCTCGCCCGGCTCAACAACGCGAACAGGGACGCCGCCACGCCCTTCGCCTCGGCGCCGGGCGAGGTGCTGGGGCTGGGCGTCGTGGCCGGCGCACCAACGGCGTCCCTGGCGGTGCTGGACGGGAAGCCCTCCCCGCACCTCGTCTCGTACTCGCTCGGGACGCCACCCGGCGACTCGGTCTCCGACCTGCTGCCGCCGGCGCCGGGGGCGTCCGGGCTGGCGGTGTCCGCCGACGGGCGGTCGGCGGTGCTGCTCGCCGCAAGCGGTGCGGGGCCGGTCCTGCAACTCGGCGACTTCGACGCGGGCACGCTGACCCAGCTCACCCCGCAGCCGCTGCCGTTCGGTGGGCGAGTTCTGACGCTCGCCCCCGGGTGGGTGCTCGTCGCGGGGCCGGGAGGACAGTTGGCGGCGGTCCGGGACGACGGCGTCGTCCGCATCCTGCCGCCGGACGCCCTCGGCTCGTCCGTCCTGGACGCCGCTGTGAGCGGCCCGGCGTCGGTACTGCGGGCCGTGGGCGGCGACGTCGTCGAGACCCGGCTGCCGACGGGGCTGACCGAGCCGGTCCTGCTCACGATGGACCCGGCGCCGCTGTTCGTCGGCGCCTACGCGCCCGTGCACGTCGACACCGCAGGCAGCGGCCTCGCCTTCGACGACCTCGAACTCACGGTCAAGGACGCCGCCCTCGGCGCCGTGTCGCCCTCGCGCGACGAGACGTTCGACCCCGACCACCCCCACCTGCTCCTCACCGCCGGCTGGAGGACCGGCACCGGCACCGTGGTCGCGCGCAACCGGACCACCGGCGAGGCCGTCGGGCGGGCGTCCTTCGATGTGACGGACACCTGGGCCGACCCCGACGAGGGCCCGGCCTACGCGGTCACCGGACGCTGCGAGGCCCCCGTCGTGCGCTCGGCCTGGGGCGGCGGCGACGCCGGCCCGCAGAACGTCGACATCTACAAGGCGCCGGCGGCTTGGCGGGTCGGCATCGTCCTGATCGACACGACGACCAGGCCGTACCCGGGGGCGTCCGGGGGGCTGAACACGATGCGGACGAACTGGTCCGACGCGTTCTCGGGCGGGGTCACCGTGGGCGGTGTCACCCGCTCGGTGAGCGGCTTCTGGTCGCAGGTCTCCTACGGCAGGCTCACGATGAGCCTGGTGGGGGCCAAGATCGCGGGGCCCGTCCATGCCCTGGGCACCTGGGAGGACTACTTCGAGGTCGAGAACAAGAACGATCTGCCGGACCGCTGGAACCCGAAGCCGGACACGTGGAAGTCCTTCGTCTCGTCGCTGGAGCAGGCGAACGCGGTGGCGTCCGCGGCCGGCGATCCGCTGGTGCTCGACCTGGCGCAGACGGACGCCGTGGTGTTCGTCGTCCGGACGGCGAACCGGCCGTTCGTCGTCGATCCGCCGACCTCGACCAGCATCGGACGCTTCGTGTGGCCGCAGCAGTCGACGCAGACCGTCAAGCTGAACGGCAGCGATCGCACCCTCCCGATGGTGATGATGCCGGAGGACTGGACCGCCATCGACGGCCGCCAGGTCTACGCGACACTGGCCCACGAACTCGGGCACAGCCTGCAGCTGCCCGACCTCTACCTTTACGACTGGATGAACCAGGGCAACGCGCAGCGCCAACTCGACCGCTGGGACCTCATGGACGCCGATGGTGGGCTTCCCGAGCTCTCGCTACCGTTCCGGATGGCGTTGGGCTGGGTGGCCAAGGGCGAGGTCAGGGCCTTCAACTTCGCGGCCAACGGCGGGGTGCCCATACTCGAGACGGTGACGCTGCAGGCGCTGGGCAGGAACCCGTTGCCGGCCAACGGCGTCCGGGGGGTCGAGGTCCGGATCGCGCAGGGCCGCAACTACTACTTCGAGTACCGCAACCCGCAGGGGACGCCGATGGGCGATGGCTCGCTGCCGCTCGGGCAGGTGGTGATGGGCGTCGACGTCGTCTCGCCGAAGGGCCCCCAGAACTACGACAACCGTCCGATGACACTGCGCCTCTACGACGACCCCGACCACGTCGACGACACCGACGGCGTCCTGACCGAGGGGGCGTTCCTCTCGCCCGGCCATGACTACCGCGAGCGCGACTTCTCCGAGGGCGCCCCGAAGGACTTCGTCGCGACCGTGCTGGCGGTGCGTCCGGACAGCGCCGACCTGCAGATCCGCTACGACTCCGAGGCCAAGCCGGAGCTGTCGATCCGCACCTGGCCGAACGGCGATCACCAATGGCAGAGCCCGGACATCCAGGTCCGCAACGCCAAGAGCGACGCCGACCCGCGTTGGCTCAACGTGCCCTGGGGTGGCAACCCGAACCGGGTCGTCGCCACCGTCAAGAACCACGGCGGGCTGGAGGCCCGGGACGTCCGGGGGTACTTCTCGGTGAAGAACCTCACGACCAACGCCGACGACCAGCCGCCGGCCGCGCTGGAACCCCTGGGCCTGTCGGGGCCGGTGACGATCCCGGCCGGGCAGACCCGCGAGCTGGAGGTGCAGTGGGTGGCGCCCGAGGGCGGCCACTACTGCGTGACCGTCGACATCCCGCTGTACGAGGATCCGGGCGACCCGGCCGTCCACGAGAGCAGCGACCGGGACAACTTCGCGCAGTCGAACTACGACCAGTTCTGGTCGGAGAGCGGGTCGCCGTCGGCGCGGAAGCGCTTCACGGTCATCCTCGCCAATCCCACGGACGCCGCGACGGTCGTCTTCCCGCGCGTGCGGCAGACCTCGCCCTTCTACCGGACCTACCTCGAGCACAGCTGGCTGCGGTTGGGTCCGAAGCAGGAACGGACCATCGGGGTGATGACCGAGTCACTGGACGGGGATCCGGCCTGGGCGGCGTTCGTGGACCGGAACCGGGGCGTGATGTGGGAGACGCCGAACCTCCTGGAAGTCTCCGGCTGGGTGCACGCGGTGTGCGCGCCGCAGTGCACCGGCGGTGTCAGCCTCGCGGTGCACTCGGGGCGGCGGACGCGGTTCGAGGACCTGCGCTTCTACCCCGAGCCGGGCGCCGCGGGGGTCGTGAGGGCATCCGACGGAACCCCGGCCAACAACGGCCAGGTGCTGATGACGGCCTGGCGCGAGGGTGAGGATCCGGCGAAACGGCTCACGGCGTCCGCCGATGTTCAGAACGATGGGGGGTTCTTCGTGTACCACGCCCGGCTGGAACGCGGCATGGTCGCGACCCTGCACTACCTCGGCGGCTACGGCTTCGCGCCGGTCGACACCGGACGCCTGGACGTGGAGTGGTGAGGTGGTGAAGCGACTCGGACCAGGTGCAGTCCTGCCCCTGGCGGACGCCTCAGGACGGTCGGCGCAAGAGGACGCTCTCACTCCCGGGTGAAGAAGGCGGGGTTGTCGGGGACCGGGCGCGGCCGGCCCTCGGCGTCCACCGCCACGAAGCGGAACACCCCCTCGGTCACGAGTTGGCGTCCGGCCTCGTACGACTCGACGAGGTCGCGGGCCCACACCTCCAACTTGATGTCCATCGAGCTGCGCCCGACGCGCAGCAGTCTGGCGTACACGCAGACGGTGTCCCCCACGGACACCGGGCGCTGGAACTCGATCTTGTCCAGCGTGACGGTGACGGCGCGTCCCTTGGCGACCTCGGCGGCCATCAGCCCCGCCGCCATGTCCATCTGAGACAGCAACCAGCCCCCGAAGACGTCACCCAGCGGGTTGGCGTCCCGCGGCATCGCCATGGTCCGCAGGACCAGGATCCCGGACGGCTGCCGCGTGTCGGGAGCGTCGGTCTCGGGCATGCGGATTCCCCTTCGTAGCGGTCGATGGAGGACGGCCTCACGCTACGCCACGTGGGGTGACACCGGTGAGAGGGCTGGGCCCAGGTCAGCGGTAGGCCCCGCGCTCGGGACGGCGTCCGAGCCACAGGGGCAGACCCAGCCACAGGACGCCGAACACCACCAGGCAGGCGCCCCCGGCGACGAGCCCCGTGGTGAGGTCGAGCACGAGGCCCACGATCAGCGTGACCACGAGCACGACCGTGAGGGCCAGGCAGATCAGGCCGGCCTTGGCCAACAGGGTGCCCGAGTCGACCAGGATGTCCTTGGCGTGCTGCCGGAACAGGAGCCGGTGCGCGGTCACCGGCGCGACCACGAGCGCGGTCGACAGCGTGCCCATGGCGACCGCCCCCAGGAAGACGCCCTTGAGCACGGCGTCCAGCTCGGTGAACCGCGCCTGGAACGGCAGCGTCAGCAGGAACCCCGACAGGATCTGGATGCCCGTCTGCGTCACCCGGAGCTCCTGCAGCAGCTCGGACCAGTTGCGATCCAGCCGCTCGGCGGGGGTCTCGTTGCGCTCGGACGCCGGATCGTACGGCTCGTCCTCGTCGTGCATCCCTGGTCGCCTCCCGCTCACGGCGGCCCGCGTGGTTGCCGCGTCCTTCCATCGTCGCCTACCCGCACGCCGTTGGCGCGAAACCGGCCCGGACCGGGACGGGACCGGCACAGGTTGTGACTTTCTGGAGTCTGGACACCTGAGGGAGCCTCTTTAGGGGCCTGGATCGGCGTCCAGCCTCCAAAAAGTTACATCTCGTCGTATCAACCTTGTCCAGGGGTGCGGATCGGGACCCGTCGGCGTCCGGGCTCTCAGGACGCGTCGGCCACCTTCTCCAGCGCCTGGTCGAGGTCGGCGATGAGGTCGTCGACGTTCTCGATGCCCACCGACAGCCGGACCATCTCGGGGGCGACTCCGGCGGCGGCGAGCTCGTCCTCGGTGAGCTGGGAGTGGGTCGTGGACGCGTTGTGGATGACGAGCGACTTGGCGTCCCCGATGTTGGCGAGGTGGCTGAACAGGGTCAGGGCCTCGACGAAGGCGGCGCCGCCGGCGCGTCCGGACTTGAGTCCGAACGACAGGATGCCGCCGAACCCCTTGCCCGTCAGGACGCGCTTGGCCGTCTCGTGCCAGGGGCTGGAGTCGAGTCCCGGGTAGTTCACCCACGCCACGGCGGGGTGCGCCTCGAGGTGGCGCGCGACGGCGAGGGCGTTGCTGCTGTGGCGTTCGAGGCGCAGGTGCAGGGTCTCCAGGCCCTGCAGGAACAGCCACGCGTTGAACGGCGAGACCGCGGCGCCGGTGTTGCGGAGGAGCACGGTTCGCGCCCTGATGATGTAGGCGGCCGGGCCCGCGGCGTCCGTCCAGACGACGCCGTGGTAGGCGGCGTCCGGGGCGGTGAGGCCGGGGAAGCGGTCGGCGTGGGCGGTCCAGTCGAAGTTGCCGGAGTCGACGATGATGCCGCCGACCGAGGTTCCGTGGCCGCCGATGTACTTGGTCGCCGAGTGCACCGAGACGTCGACGCCGTGGTCGAAGACCTTCGACAGGTAGGGCGTCGGCACGGTGTTGTCGACGATGAACGGCAGGCCGAGGGCGTGCGCGGCGACGGACCAGGCATCCAGGTCGACGACGTTGATCAGCGGGTTGCCGATGGTCTCGCCGAAGACGAGACGGGTGCGGTCGTCGACGTGGTTGGCCAGCTCCTCGGGGCGGTCGGGGTCGACGAACCGCGCCTCGATGCCGAACTGCGGCAGCGTGTGCGCGAACAGGGCGAACGTGCCGCCGTAGAGGGTCGACAGGGCGACGATGTTGTCGCCGGCGGAGGCGAGGTTGAGCACCGCGTAGGTGATCGCCGATGCCCCGGACGCCGTCGCGAGCGCCCCGACGCCGCCCTCAAGCGCGGTGATGCGCTCCTCGAACACCGACTGGGTCGGATTCATGATGCGCGTGTAGATGTTGCCCGGCACCTTGAGGGCGAACAGGTCAGCGGCGTGCTCGGTGTCGTCGAAGACATAGGACGTGGTCTGGTAGATCGGCACGGCGCGCGCGTTGGTCGCCGGGTCGGGCTGTTCCTGGCCGGCGTGGACGGCGAGGGTCTCGGGACGGTAGGTCATGGTGGTGCCTTTCGGGCTGCGGTGAAGTTGGCGGTTTCGTGTGCGGGTGTTCGGCAGCACGTCCCGGGTGCGATCGGGCCGGGTCAGGCGAGAAGGTGATCGCCGCTCAACCCCGGGTCTCGTGGAGGGGGAGGGCGATCGGGCGTGCTGCGAGTGTCAGGCCGGCATTCGGCAACAGCGCATGCAGGTCATCGCGCGGACAGCGGCAACGGCGCTGAGTGCGTGAGGCTCGACATGCATGGGCGGAAAGGTAGCACATGACCGGACGCCGTCCCGCCGGGCGTTCCGCGTGGCAGCATGAACGCGGGGGGACGCGTGGCCGCGCCGCGGGGGGTCGGCGGCGCCCTCCCGGTGGGGGGCTTGACGATGGGTGGTCGGGGGGATGGCTCCGGCGTCCGGACGCCGAGGTGGCTGTTCGTCGCGGGCGGCGCGCTCGTGGGTGCCGGGGCGACGGTTCTGGTGTACGCCCTTGTCCTGGGCTGGTTGCCGCTGGGCTGGATGTCCGCGGGGCCGGTTCCTTCGGCGTCCTCGGCGGCGTCCGGGGAGTCCTCGGCGTCCGATACGGCGACTCCGGTGCCAGGCGCGTCTGCGTCCCTGCTGTCGACGGGCGGCGCGCACGCATGCCGGATCTCGCCTGAGGGGCTCGTCTGCTGGGGGGCCGACCAGGCCGGCCAGCTCGGGACGGGCGTCCCGAGCGGCGGGAGGGATCTGCCCACGCCGGCGGCCGGCCTCGGCACCGACGCGGTGTCGGTCTCGGCCGGCACAGGTCACACGTGCGTCCTCACACCCGCCGGGGGCGTCCGCTGTGCGGGAGCGAACGAGATGGGGCAGCTCGGCCAGGGACTGGTGAACCCCAGCGACTTGGCTGCGAACGTGGTGGGCCTGGAATCCGGCGTCGCGGCAGTGTCGGCGGGGGGCAACCTGACGTGCGCGGTGCTGGTCGGTGGCGGGGTGAAGTGCTGGGGAGCCAACACCAACGGCGAGTTGGGCAACGGGTCGCCGCCGGTGTTCGGCGATCAGGGCCTGGTCTCGGGAGTGGAGCGCAGCCCGGTGCCCGTGGACGTCGTCGGGCTGGCGTCCGACGTGGTCGCGGTGACGACCGGTGCCGCCCACGCCTGCGCGCTGACCAGGGCGGGCGGGGTGAAGTGCTGGGGAGCCAACACCAACGGCGAGTTGGGCAACGGGTCGCGGCCGGTGTACGACGCCCGCGGTGAGGCCGTCTCCGGAGTGGTGAGCAGCGCGGAGCCGGTCGATGTGACGGGGCTCGCCTCGGGGGTTCTGTCAGTCGACGCCGGGGGCCAGCACACGTGTGCCGTGTTGGTCGGCGGTTCGGTGCGATGCTGGGGCCGGAACTTCGACGGTCAGCTGGGCGACGGTGCGGCCCCCGAGTTGGACGAACAGGACGTGCCGGTGTCGGGCGAGACCGCAAGCGGGATCCCCGTCGAGGTGGTGGGGCTCGGGGCGGCGGCGGTGTCGGTAACGGCGGGGGACGTCCATACGTGTGCGGTGTTGGCCGGAGGTGCGGTGCGCTGCTGGGGTGGCAACTTCGCCGGTCAGCTTGGCGACGGGGTCGACCTGGAGAGTGAGTCGTCGGTGCCCAACCGAGGGCGTCGCGATCGGCCGGGGGACGTGGTCGGGCTCGCATCAGGCGTGGTTGCGGTGTCGGCGGGCGACGCCAGGACCTGCGCGCTGACCGATGCCGGAGCCATTCTGTGCTGGGGCAGGAACGAAGGCGGAGCGCTGGCGCGGCCGATTAACCAGCCGACCGCGAGCAGCGTCCCGCTGGCGGTTTCGGTGCCGAAGCGGTTCGAGCCCGTCGCCCGCTCGAAGGTGCTGAACCTCATCGTCGTGGACTCCGACCTGGACGTGACCTCCGGGTTCAGCCCGGAGGAGATCCAGTCGGAGGCCGTGGTCGCCGCGAGACTGCGGGCCCGGGACCCGGCGCTGCTGAAGACGATCGCCCTCGGCGTCCGGACTGCGACGGCCGGGCGGCTGGAGGTCCGGGTCGAGGTGACGTTCGCGTCGGTCAAGCTGGTCGAGCCGTCGGGTTGCACGAACGTGGACGGCGGGCAGCAGGGTCCGGCGCTGGCGGCGGAACGGGCGAAGGACGGCGCGATCAACGTGGCCATCGTCAAGACGGTGTTCTGCCGGAACTCCGACGGGCTGGTGCCGGAGGGGTACGACTCGCCGGACACGATGCCGGTGGTGGGCTGGGCCTCGCTGGTGAGCGTCCGGCGGCTGGTGCGCAACATCGTCCACGAGTACGGGCACGACGCGGGCCTGGTGCACGCAGGCTCGGCGACCTGCAAAGACGAGGTGGGCGTCTCCTCCTGCGAGGTCTACCCCGTGGGGGATCCGGCCTCCGTCATGTCCTACACGGGGGACTCCGACGTGTTCACCGCGACGGAGTTGCTGCAGCTGTCGTTGCTTCCCGAGGCCGAGGTCGCCGTGGATCCGGGTACGGGCACGCACGACTACCGCCTGGTCGACGTGGCGCTCGAGGGCGTGAAGGTCGTGAGCATGGTCAGGGGCTCCGGCGCTGCCCAGGGCGTGTCTCTGTGGGTCACGCGGACCGCCGGCCGGGTGGAGGTGCGCTACCCGGGCGCGGGGGCCATCGACTCCGGGAGGGATCAGGCCTCGCTGGTCGTCGTCAACCGGCTCGCGCCGGCCCCGGGGGAGGTGGTGTACCGGGGCGGCGGCCTCACCGTCACTCTCGTCAAGTTCGACGACGGTGGCAACGCGATCGTCCGGGTTGCCCATCAGGGCTGATGGGGAGCGTCGAACGAAGAAGCTGGAGAGTTGTACCCCGACTACCGGGTACAACTCTCCAGTACGTTGCCCTCACCGCGGTAAGACCAGCGGCGGGCGTCGACCGGACCGAGCGCTGGGTTACCCGTCGAGGCTCGGATCACCGTCCCGCGAGCACCAGGACGCCGAAGGCCCCCGCCGCGAGCCCGTCGACCGCGAGGGGCACCATGCCGACCCAGTACGACGGGACCGGATCGAGGCGGTAGTAGGCCAGGTAGCAGGCCAGGCCGATCAGGGTGGCGACAAGCACGATCGCGATCCAGCCGGACGCCGCGGGTGCGGCCAGGTGCCCGGCGCCCGCGAGTGCAGCGCAGGTTGCCAGCTGGACCGTCGCCCAGGTCACGATGAGCGGCAGCTCCGAGGTGAGCGGACGCTGCAGGGGCCCGGCAGTGAGGGCGATCAGGGCCGCTCCGGCCAGGATGCCGCCCACCAGGACCCCGCCCACGGTCAGGGCTGTGGAGGCCGGCGCGCGTCCGAGCAGGGTCACGATTCCGGCGACCAGGAGCACCAGACCGCCCAGCCCGGCGAAGGCGGCCCCGGCCAGGAAGAGCGCTCCGGACGGCCGCGGCGTCCGGCCATCCGGGGCGAACACGACCGTCCACCAGATCAGGTAGAAGACGCTGCAGGCGACGAGCAGAATCTGGCCGCCCAGCACGGCGGGCAGCCCGTTCGCGAGATCACGCAAGGGCGTCATGGCGTCCAGCTACCCCTCACCGACCGGTCCGGCTGCTGGTGCCGAACCGGTCGCGGGCGTCCGAGCTGGGGAGGGGCGGCCGAACACCAGGCGCATCACGGTCGCGGCGGCTCGTTCGAGGTTCTCGGGACCGCGTTCGAGGGCCGTGGGTAGGTCCGTCGCCTCAGCGACGATCGGCACCAGCGCCCGGACGCCGTGGGCGAGCAGTTCGTCGGCGTCCCGTGCGACGCGTCCGGCGAGGATGACCGTCTCGACCCCCGCCGCCCGGGCGATCGCCGCTACACCGGCCGGGGTCTTGCCGTTGAGGGTCTGGGCGTCCACGGAGCCCTCACCGGTCAGGACCAGGTCAGCGCCGGCCACCTTCCCGGCGAGGTCGACCGCGTCGGTCACCAACTCGATCCCGGGACGCATCCGCGCCCCGAGGTGGCGCACGAGCGCGTAGCCCAGCCCCCCGGCGGCCCCCGAGCCGGGCTGGGCGGCGGCGTCCAGACCCTCGTCGAGTTCTGCGATCCGGGCCAGCAGTGAGTCGAGCGCGGCCACGTCCGCCGGCGAGGCCCCCTTCTGCGGCCCGAAGATCGCGGACGCCCCCCGTGGCCCGCACAGCGGGTTGGTCACGTCGCAGGCGACCTCGACGGCCACGCCGGCCAGGCGCGGGTCGAGCCCGGATGCATCCACCCTTGCCAGCCCAGTGCGTTCCGCACCAGGTTCAGAGGCAAGGACGGCGTGGAGCCCACCCGATCCGGCCAGGCCGGCCGGGGAAGCAGGGACGCCCCGGACCGATCCGGCCAGGCCGGCCGGGGTGGGTTCGAGTCGGCGCCCGGACGCGTCGAGGTACCGGACGCCCAGGGCGTCCAGCATGCCGGCGCCGCCATCGTTCGTGGCCGAGCCGCCGAGCCCGACGACGATCCGGCGGGCGCCGGCGTCCAGGGCGGCGGAGATGAGGCGTCCGACCCCGGCGGTCGAGGAGCGCCAGACGTCGCGGTCGCCCGGTGCGATCTGTTCGAGCCCGGACGCCCGCGCCATCTCGATGACCGCCAGCCCATCGGATGCCAGCGCAAAGGCCGCCATGATCGGACGCCCCAGCGCGTCCGGCACCTCCAACTCAACCAACCGGGCGCCCAGGGCCGCGGCGAGGGCGTCCAGGAACCCCTCGCCCCCGTCCGACAGCGGCACCTCGACGACCGTGGCGTCCGGCACCACCTGCCGGACCCCCCGCGCCATGGCGGCCGCGGCCTCGACGGCGGTCATCGACTCCTTGAACGAGTCCGGTGCGCAGACGATCTTCACAGGACCACTCTCCCAGGTGAAATGCCCCCGAAGGATCCGCCGTCAGCTGGCCGCGGCGGCCCCCTGGGCGAGGGCGTCCGCGAGGTGGGCGAACTCCTTCTCGCCGTGCGCGGCCGAGACGAACCAGGCCTCGTACGCCGAGGGCGGCAGCCAGGCGCCGGCGTCCAGCATCGCGTGGAAGAACCGGCCGAAGGCGGCGGTGTCCTGCGTCTTGGCGGAGGCGTAGTCGACGACCGGCGTCCCGGTGAAGAACACGCTGAACAGGTTGCCGGCCCTGTTGACCGTGTGCGGCACGCCCGCCGCGCTCAGCGCCTCGTCGGCCAGCGCGGACACACTCCTGGCGGCGGCGTCCACTCGGGCGTAGGTGTCGGCGTCCAGCAGCCGCAGGGTCGCGAGGCCGCAGGCGGCGGCGGCCGGGTTCCCCGAGAGCGTGCCGGCCTGGTAGACGGGTCCGGCGGGGGCGAGCAGGTCGAGGATGGACGCCGGCCCGGCCACGGCGGCTAGGGGCAGTCCGCCGCCGATCACCTTGCCGTACGTGAACAAGTCAGGGGACCAGTCCTCGACGGCGCCCTCCAGGCCCCACCAGCCGGTCGGCGAGACACGGAAGCCGGTCAGCACCTCGTCCATGATCAAGAGCGCGCCGGACGCCGAACACAGCTCACGCAGGCCCCGGTTGAACCCCGCCGGCGGCGGGACGACCCCCATGTTCGCTGGCGCCGCCTCGGTCAGCACCCCGGCGATCTCCCCCGGGTGGGCCGCGAAGGCCGCCGCGACGGCGTCCAGGTTGCCGTAGTCGACGACGATCGTGTCGGCCGCCGTGCCCGGGGTGACGCCGGGTGAATCGGGTAGTCCGAGCGTGGTCACGCCCGAGCCGGCCGCCGCGAGCAGCGGGTCGGAGTGCCCGTGGTAGCAGCCGGCGAACTTGACGATGAGGCGGCGTCCGGTGGCGGCCCGCGCCAGGCGCACGGCCGTCATCACGGCCTCGGTTCCCGACGACGTGAACCGCACCCGTTCGACCGGCGCGACCCGCTCGACGATCGCCTCGGCCAGTTCGAGCTCCGGCACCGACGGTGCGCCGAACGAGGCTCCGTCGGCCACGGCCCGCTGAACGGCCGCGACCACCCCGGGGTGCGAATGGCCCAGGATCGCCGGCCCCCAGCCGCCCACCAGGTCGACGTAGGAGCGTCCCTCGACGTCGGTGATCCAGGCGCCCTCGGCTCGGGCGACGAACCGCGGCGTCCCTCCGACGGCACCGAACGCTCGCACCGGCGACGACACCCCGCCCGGCATGACCCCGCGCGCCCGTCCGAACAGCGCCTCGCTCGACAACAACACGATTCCTCCTCGAATCTTCGAATCTCTTGTTAGCGGCCTTCACGCAGCCAGCCGGCCACCTCGGACGCCCAGTAGGTCGCGATCAGGTCCGCGCCAGCCCGGGTGACCGAGACCAGCGCCTCCTCGATCGCGCGCCTCCGGTCGAAGGCCCCGACCGCCGCCGCCCGCTCGACCATCGCGAACTCCCCCGACACCACGTACGCCGCGACCGGCAGGTCGACCTGCGCGCGCGTCCGGGCAACCACGTCGAGGTACGTCAGCGCCGGCTTCACCATCACGATGTCGGCGCCCTCGGCGACATCGAGCGCCACCTCCCGGGACGCCTCCCGCCCGTTCGCCGGATCCTGCTGGTAGGTCAACCGGTCTCCGACAAGCGAGGACGCCACCGCCTCCCGGAACGGCCCGTAGAACGCCGAGGCGTACTTGGCCGCGTACGCCAGCAGCGCGGTGTCGGTCTGCCCGGCCTCATCGAGCGCGGCACGAACGGCGCCGATCTGGCCGTCCATCATCCCGGACGCCCCCAGGATCGCGGCCCCGGCGTCCGCCAGCACGGTCGCCATCGCGCCGTACCGCACCAGCGTGGCGTCGTTGTCGACGCGACCATCGGCGTCCAGGACCCCGCAGTGCCCGTGATCGGTGAACTCGTCCAGGCACAGGTCGGCGATGACCGGCAGCCCGGGCGCCGCCTCGACGCACCACCGGACGCCGCGGGCGAGAATGCCGTCGGGGTCGAGGGCGCCGCTGCCCAGGGCGTCCTTGGCGACCGGGACGCCGAACACCATCACCGCGCCGACGCCCAGCTCGGACGCCTCCTGCACGGCGTCGGTCAGCGACGAGCGGCAGTGCTGCACGACCCCGGGTAGCGAAGAGATCGGTCGCGGCTCGGTGGCGTCCTCAGCGACGAACACCGGAAGGATCAGGGACGCCGCGTGCAGCCGCGTCTCCGCGACCAGCCTTCGGATGCCGGGCGTCGTGCGCAGCCGGCGGGGCCGGTGCAGCGGGTGGAACGGGTCGTTCACGGGTACACCCCTTCGATCACGGGACGAGCGGATTGCTCAGCTGACAAGCCCGGACGCCGCGGCGCCCGGCAGCAGTCGCCCCAGCAGGCCTCCCCGGGCCGCGGCGGACGGGTGGCCGCGGCGTCCAGCTCGGCGATCAGCTCGGCGAGCCCGGCGACAAACGCCGGGTGGGTGCCCACCGTGGGCACGCGGGTGAACCGCAGCCCCAGCCGGCGGGCCGTTTCGGCGGCGGCGGTGTCGAGGTCCCAGACGACCTCGACGTGGTCGGACAGGAACCCGATCGGCACCACGACCACGTCGCCGACGCCCTCGGCCGCCAACTCCTCCAGCGCATCGGAGATGTCGGGCTCCAGCCAGGGCACCGACGGCGGACCGCTCCTCGACTGGAACACCAGCCGCCACGGCGGCACCTCGACCCCAGCCAACGCGGACGCCCTAGTCAGCGCCTCCTCCGCGACGGCCAGGTGTTGCGCGACGTACGCCCCCGGCGTCCCGGATTCGGCGTCGGGCCAGCCCGTCTCGGGGCCCGAGATCCGCGCCATCGCGACCGGCAACGAGTGGGTGGTGAACAAGACGTGGGGACGCCGCCCCGGCTCGGCCAGCGCGGGCGCGAGCAGGTCCGCGGTCGCCTCGGCGAGCCCGGACGCCCCCGCGAACGGCGGCAGCTTCACGACCTCGACGTCCAGCTCGGGACGCCCGGCGAGGGCGACCCCGACGTCCTCGCGGTACTGCCGGCACGAGGAGTAGGAGGCGTACGCGCTGGTCGCCACGGCCAGGACGCGGACGCTCGCGCCGCGCTCTTCTGGTGTGTGCGGCTCGGAGTGCTCGGCCCGGACGTCTCCGGTCACGGGCTGGGCCAGTCCGGCGAGGGCGTCCCCCACGAAGGGTGGTGAATTCCGGTTCGCGAGGACGACGGGCAGGGGGCGTCCGAGCTCGGCGAGCGCCAAGGCCAGCGCATCTCGCAGCGCGCGGTTCTGGGCGTTGATCGGACTCACCCCGCCCAGGGCCAGGTAGCGCTGTTCCACCTCGTCGAGCCGCTCGACGGGGATGCCGCGTCCTGCCGCGACGCGCTCCAGGAAGGGGCGCACCTCGGCCGGGCCCTCGGGCCCGCCGAAGCCGAGCAGCAGGATCGCGTCGAACGTCACGAAAGGACGCCCGCGATCTCGTCGCGGCCGATGAGGCGTCCGGTGTGGAAGGGCACCTCGACGCGCACGTGCCGTCGGGCCTCCGAGCTGCGCAGGTGGCGCATCAGGTCGACCAGGTCGTGCAGTTCGGGCGACTCGAGCGCGAGCACCCACTCCCAGTCGCCGAGCGCGAACGCGGCGACGGTGTTGCTGAGCACCGAGGTGTACTCGCGGCCCATCTGGCCGTGCTCGACGAGCATCTGGCGGCGTTCGTCCTCGGGAAGCACGTACCACTCGTACGACCGCACGAACGGGTAGACGCACAGCCACTTCTCGGCCGGACGCCCCGACAGAAACGCCGGCACGTGCCCCTTGTTGAATTCGGCCGGCCGGTGGATCGCGAACGCCGACCACGTCAGCCGGACGCCGCCCAGCACCCGCCGCAGCGTGCGGATCGCGCCCTGCAGGCTCTCCGCGGTCGGCCCGTGCAGCCAGACCATCAGGTCGGCGTCCGCCCGCAGCCCGGACACGTCGTACCAGCCCCGCACCACGACCTCGCCCAGCCCGGCCTCGGCGGTCTCCAGGGCGTCGGTCAGCCCGGACGCCGTGGGCGCGGTCGCGCTCGGTTCGGGGCGTGCGAAGACCGCCCAGCAGGTGTAGCGGATGGCGTCGTTGATCTCGCGCGCGGTGGGGCGTGTGTCGGTCATGCGCTGCTCCTGGGTCGGGCCGCCGGAGGGGCGGCGAGGCGGTGATCCGATCCTAGGTCGACCGCGAGGGGGCGCCGGACCGGCGTCCGGCCACGGAGAGGGCGGCCTGCGCCTGGGCGCGTCCGTCGGAGATGCAGTCGGGGACGCCCACGCCGTGCAGCGCCGAGCCCGCGACCCGCCAGGGGGTGGGCTCCAGGGCCGCCTCGACGGTGGCGACCCGGCGCAGGTGGCCGACGGTGTACTTGGGCATGACGCCGTCCCAGCGGGTGATCCACGTTCCCAGAGGGGCAGCGGTGGCCTTGAGGACGCCTTCCACGTGCGCCCTGACCGCGGGCAGCAGTTCGGCGTCCGCGGCGCGGGCGATGGGTCCGACGCGGTCGGGGATGAACGCCCGGATCAGCACCTCGCCGTCGGGGGCGCGTCCGGCCCACTTGGCCGAGCTGATCGTGATGCCGCTCACCGGGGCCGCACCGGCCTCCAGCCAGCCGTGGCTGGTCAGCGGGCCGGGGAAGGCGCCGGCCGCGTACGCCAGCGTCACCACGGTCGTGGACGCCAGCGGGATCTCCGCCAGGGCCGCGGAGGCGTCCGGGGCGGGTCCGGCGAGCAGCCGCGCCGCGCCCGCAGGGCCGGTCGCGAGGACGACCGCGTCGGCGTCCAGGAACTCGCTGTGCAGGGTGAGGCGAGTCCCGCCCGGGGTGAGTTCGAGGGCCCGGACGCCGACGCCGGTCCGCAGGACGGCAGCGCGGGCGACCAGGGCGTCCGACAGGGCGTCGACGAGCTGGCCGAGGCCGCCGGAGAGGGTCCGAAAGGGGGAGCCGGCGCCCGGGGTGACCGTGGCGGCGCCGGTGGATCGAAGCTGGCGGCGGGCGGCGCGTCCCTGGGCGAGGGAGGCGATCATCAGCGAGCGGTGCTCGCGTTCGTTGACGCGCAGGGACGGCAGGACGGCGTCCAGGCTCAGCTCATCGACCGACGAGCCGTAGATGCCCCCGATCATCGGGTCGGCGAACTTGCGGACGATGCCGCGGCCGAGACGGCGTCCGAGGAAGTCGCCGATCGCGATGTCGTCGCTCGTCAGCAGGCGGGGGAGCACCAGGTCGAGTCCGGCGCGCAGCTTGTCGGCGGGGGTGAGGATGCCGGTCGTCACGAACGGTCCCAGCCGCGTGGGCAGGACCATTCCCATGCCGTCCGGCAGGGGGTACAGGCGGCCACGGGTGCGCAGCTGCACCTTGCGCGTCCCCTGGGTGGAGATGACCTGGTCGGCCAGCCCGAGTTCCTTGATGAGCGTCAGCGCGCCCGGGCGGTAGGCCACGAACGAGTCGGGACCATGCTCGACGACGCGTCCGGCGTCCGTCTCGGTCTGGATCTTCCCGCCCAGCCGCTCGGACGCCTCGAGCACGGTCACCTCGGCGCCCTGGGCGAGCCCCTCCCAGGCCGCGGCGAGCCCCGCGATGCCGCCGCCGACGACCGCAAGCCTCACGCGGAGCCCTTGGGGACGTACGGGCACAGCGGGTCGGTCTCGAGGGGGTCGCCGGTCCAGGCGTAGGCGCGGGCACGCGACCCGCCGCACCAGCGGTTGAACTCGCAGGCGCCGCAGCGTCCCTTGAACGACTCGGGCTCGCGCAGCGCACGCATGAGGGGAGCGTCGCGGTAGAGCTCGACCAGCGAGGTCTGCTTGATGTTGCCGACGGTGATCGGCAGGAACCCGGACGGCGTCACGTCGCCCTGGTGCGAGATGAACACGATGCCGTTTCCGTCGCGGATGCCGAAGCCCCGGCTCATCGGGGACGCCTCGATGTCGGCCCAGGTGCGGCCGGCGCGCATCATGGCCTGCGCGGCGATGCGGCGGTACTGCATGGCCTCGGTCGTCTTGACCTGGAAGGGCGCCTGGCGAGCCAGGCCGCCGAGCCAGACCATCAGCTGCTCAGCCTCGCCGGGGGGCAGCTCGGTGAGCTGGTTGCCGCGTCCGATGGAGATGAGGAAGAACAGGCTCCAGCGCAGCAGGGTCTTGGTCTTCAGCAGCTCGTAGACGGCCGGCAGGTCGGCGGCCGTCTTGTCGGTGACAAGGGTGTTCACCTGCACCGGGATGCCGGCGTCGGCGGCGTCGTCCAGGGCGGCCATCGTGGCGTCGAACGTGCCCGGGACGCCCCGCAGCCCGTCGTGCAGCTCGTGGCACGAGCCGTCGAGAGAGAGCGAAATCGCCTGGACGTCGTCCTCCACGAACTCGGCCATCCGCTCGCGGGTGAGCAACGGCGTGACGGCCGGGGCGAGCGAGACGCCGATGCCGCGGCGTCCGGCGGCCTGGACGAGCTGACGCAGATCGCCGCGGCGCAGCGGGTCGCCGCCGGTGAACACGATGTGCGGGCCGGGCTCGCCGAAGCCGGCGAACGAGTCCAGGTGCGCCTCGATCTCGGCCAGCGTCAGTTCGCCGGGCGCCGGGTCGGGCATCGCGGTCGCGCGGCAGTGGCGGCAGGCCAGCCCGCAGGCGTTGGTCAGCTCCCAGTAGACGATCATCGGAGCCCGGTCGTACGCCCAGTTCTCCGGCCGGACCGCCCCGATCGCGTGCGGGTGGGTCGGCGTCGTCATGATTCCTCCTCGGGCAGCTCGTGGACGAACGCCACGAGCCGGGTCAGCACGTCGGGATCGGCATCGGGCGGGACGCCGTGGCCCAAGTTCACCACGTGTCCGGGCGCCGCACGGCCGCGGCGGACGACGTCGGCGGCGTGCTCGGCGAGCGTGGGCCAGGGTGCGGCGAGGCGTCCGGGATCGATGTTGCCCTGCAGGGGGGTGCGTCCGCCGAGCAGGGCGTTGGCCTCGTCGAGGGGCGTGTCGGAGTCGACGCCCATGACGTCGGCGCCGGCGTCCCGCATCGCGACGAGCAGGTCGCGGGTCTGCGTGCCGAAGTGGACCCGCGGCAGCCCCAGGTCGGCGACGCCGGCCAGCACAGCGGCCGAGTGGGGGGCGCTCGCGGTGGCGTACTCGGCCGGGGTGAGGCGTCCGGCCCAGGAGTCGAACAGCTGCAGCGCGCTGGCGCCGGCGATTGCCTGGGCGCGAAGGAAGGCGGTGGTCGTGCGGGCGACCCAGGCGAGCAGGGCGTGCCAGGTGTCGGGGTCGTCGCGCAGGAGGGCGCGGGTGCGGGGGAGCGTCCTGGAGGGGCGTCCCTCGACCAGGTAGCTGGCTACGGTGAACGGTGCGCCGGCGAACCCGATGAGCGGGGTCGCGCCGAGCTCGGCGACGGCGATGCCGACGGCGTCCCGGATCGGCGCGAGGGCGTCCGGGTCGAGCTCGGGCAGGGCGTCGACGTCGGCGCGCGTGGCGATGGGCCGCTCGACGACGGGCCCGACGCCGGGGGCGATCTCGACGTCGACCCCCGCCAGCCGGACCGGGATCACGATGTCGGAGAAGAAGACCGCGGCGTCCACGTCGTGCCGCCGGACGGGTTGCAGCGTGATCTCGGCCGCCAGCTCGGGGTCGAGGCAGGAGTCGAGCATCGTCCGGCCCTCGCGGAGGGCGCGGTACTCGGGCAGGGAGCGTCCGGCCTGCCGCATGAACCAGATCGGACGCCGTCCGTGCGGTCGGCCTCGGTAGGCCGCGATGAGGGGTGAGTCGGCGGTCAGCCCCGAAAGCAGCGGGTGATCGGCGGGCAGGGGGTGGTCTGGAGCGCCCGTGGGAGGGGGTTCCGTCGAGCGGTAGTCGGCGGGCATCGGGTCGGCCGAACGGTTGGTCTCGACGGAATGGGTGCGATAAGTCCCTGCTCGTTGCTCGGCGCGCCGCTCAGCCGACGCGTTTCGGCCGACGGGAAGGGAGTTGTCACCCCCACCGGCCAGTACCGCGGCGATCTGGGACGCGATCTCGTCCGGCTCGGCGACGGCGAGGGAGATGACCTCCCAGCCGTGGCGCTCGGCGGCGCGCGTGGTGGTGGGGCCGACGGCGAAGACCCGCACGCCGGGCGGAATCGTGGCCCACCTGGCCACGGCGTCGGCGGCGCTCGGCGAGCGCAGCAGGACCGCGCTCAGGTTCCCGGCGCCCAGCGCCCCGGCCGAGGCGGGACGCGTCGTCACCGCGACCGTGTCGTAGACCGCGGACGACTGCACCCGCCACCCGGCGTCCGCCAGGCCGAGGGCCAGGCCCATTCCGGCGATGCGGCTCTGCGGCAGCAGCGCGGCACCGGGGGGGAGGCGCTTCAACTCGGCGACCAGCTCGGCGGCCCCCGAGGTGCCGATCATCTCAGGTGGCGCGTCCAGTGTCGCCGCCGTGGCGTCGCCGACCGCCGCCGTCTTGACGCCGCGCTCACGAGCGGCGGTGACGGCCCTGGCCAGGGCTTCTTCCCCCACCAGGGCGCCCCACGCGGCCATGGTCCGGGGCGATGTGACGACCAGCCAGTCGCCGGCGCCGGCCGTGTTCAGGGCGGCCAACAGGCGGCTGGCGGGGCCGGCGTCCGGCACGGGTGCGACGGTCAGGTAGGGCTCGGCCAGACCCGGGACGCCGACGGCCGCCAGCGCTGCGAGGTCGGTCTCGTTGCCGTCGGGACGCACCAGCAGCACTGGCCGCACGAGCCCCCTGCGCAGGGAGTGAGTCGACGAGTCGGCGGTGGGCCTTTCCCCGGCGGGATCGAGTGGCGTTCCGTCCGTGGGGCCGGTCATGGCGCGGTCTCCAAGAGCCTGGCTGCGACGCGGCGTCCGAGTTCTTCCGCTCGCGCGAGATCGTCGTCCGGCAGGGGCACGGGACCGACGGCGTCCAACTCGATGCTGTCGGTGCAACGGGCGTAGTCGACGCCGCGATGGCCGGCGAGGTCGGCGTCCAGGACGAGCGCCCCGAACTCCAGGCGCGCGGACGCGCCGACGGCGGTCGTGCAGGCCGCCTCGACGCCGGCCAGCACGGCCCGCTCGGCCGTAACACAGACCCGCGTGGGCGGGTCGTCGAGGACGGCGAGCGCCTCGGACAACGGATCGCCCGCGCGGCACTCGACGGCCAGCGCGCCCTGGGCGGGGGCGGGCAGCATGATGCCGGCGTCGAGGGGAACGGCGCCCTCGGTCGGCAGGCCGAGCCGCGCCAGGCCGGCCTCGGCGAGGACGATCGCGTCCAGGCGCGCCTCGGTCACCGCGCGCAGCCGGGTGTCGACGTTGCCCCTGATGGGCATGACGACCAGGTCGGGGCGCGCCCGCAGCAGGGCGGCGGTCCGGCGCGGCGACGAGGTGCCGACGGACGCCCCGGCGGGCAGGGCGTCCAGGGGGCGTCCGTCTCGGGTGATCAGAAGGTCCCGGACGCCGGCGCGCGCCGGAACCGCCGCGACGGTCAGGCCCGGGGTTGGGGCGGAGGGAAGGTCCTTGTAAGAGTGCACGACGGCGTCCACGGACCCGGCCAGGAGGGCGTCCTGGAGCGCCGCCACGAACGCGCCGGGGCGCGCGAAGGAGTCGAGGGCGACGCGGGTGTCGTCCCCCTCCGACCGGATCACCACGATCTCGACCTCGAGCCCGGACGCCGCGAGGGCGTCCGCCATGAGGCCTGTCTGGGCGCGCGCCAGCCTGCTGCCCCGCGTGCCGAGCTTGATCACAGATCGTCCTCGAGGCGGATGCCGAACAGGATGTGCAGGGCGTGCGCGAAGTCCTGCAGCTCGCCGGTGCGGGCGAGGCCGGCCGCGCGCACCGACGGCGTGTGCAGCAGCGCGTTGCTGACCCGGCGCAGCGACTGGGCCACCGCGTCGGCCGTCTCGGGGGAGTGCTTGCGGGCGGCTGCGTCGATCTCGGCCTCGATGATGCCGGAGACGTACGACCGGATGGCGGTGACGGCTGGGTCGGCACGGCGTCCGCCCTCGACGTGGCCGAACGTGTCGACCCCGCGCCGGACGAGGTCGGTCGCGGCCTCCACCGCGGCCGTCTGCTCGGGCGGGGCGTTGCGGGCGACCTCGTCGAGGTCGATCAGGACGATCTGGGCCAGCTCGGCCGCCTCGCCGGCGATGTCCCCGGTCAGGGCGAGGTCGAGGATGGGCAGGGGCTCGAGGCGTCCTCGGCGGGCCTCGGCGAGGAGATCGGCGGTCAGCGAGCGCGTCCCGGTGCCGGAGCAGGCGACGACGAGGTCGGCCCAGGAGAGGGCGTCCGGTAGTTGTTGGGGGGCGATGGGGACGACCTGCGGGTGGCTCTCGGCGAACGCCTCGGCGCGTCCGGTGGAGGAGTGGACGCGGATTTCGGCAACATCACGCCTTGTCAGCTCCGCGACCACCACGCCCGCGTACGCGCCGGTGCCGTGCAGCAGGACGTTGCGTCCGGCCAGGTCGCCGAACCGGTCGGCGATCAGGTCGAGCCCGACGGTGGCCAGGGAGCGTCCGGACGCCCCGAGTGCCGTCGTCGACGCCACCGCCTTCGACGTGGTCAGCGCCGCCTGGAAGAGCCGGCGCAGGGTGGGGCCGGAAGTGGCCTGATGCTCGGTGAGGGCCTGGCGCACCTGTCCCGCGATCTCGCGCTCGCCGACGACCATCGATTCGAGGCCGCACGCGACGCGGAAGAGATGCTCGACAGCCCCGTCGCCCACGTTGAGGACCAGCGCCTCCTCCACCTCGGGCAGGTCGGGTTCGGCCAACTCGAAGATCAGCGAACGTGCCGCGTCGACGGCCGGGTGGAATTCATCGGCGTCCAGGTAGATCTCGAACCGGTTGCAGGTGGCCAGCAGCACTGCACCGCGGACGACGTCGCTCTCAGCCAGCAGTCGCGCGGGCAGATCACGCCCGCGGACGCCGAGGGCCGCTAATTCCGCGCTGCGCACGGTTCGATGGCCCACGCCAAGGTGAATGAGCGGCACGCGGTCACCCTAGCAACGCGCCGGGAGCCGCGAGGCTCGCGTCCCGGACCGGGCCACCCGGAGGCATGGTTGCCGAGCTGCGCGGGAGCCGCGCGGATCCGAGGGCGGTTGTCAGTCACGCTGTAACTTCTTGGACCCGCGAACCCGGATTCTCGCCCGTTAGGGGCCGAAATCGCCGTTCCGGGTCCAGAAAGTTCCAGCCCCGCCGCGACCTACGCCTTCTGCAGCGTCACCGCGATCGCGTTGTCGGCGGTGCGCAGCTCCAACCGGTCGCCCTCGATCTTGAACGTCGCCGCGGTCTCCAAAGCGGCCAACAGCGCGGTCTCCTGCGTCATGACGCCCTCGGGCGAGGGGCACATCTTCCGCGTGGACGCGAGCGGGCCGAGCTTGACCGTCCCGTCACCCTCGACCGCGCTGCCGTTGAACGAGTTGCAGCCGGCGCTGCCGCTGACGGTGCCGTCGGCGCTGAACGCCACGGTCGGCTTCGTGCCGGCGAGGACGCTGGTCACGGCCTGCTTCCCGTTGTTGTACGCGGTCACCGTCCAGGACGATCCGGCCAGCTTCTGCGCCTGCGCGGCGAACTTCGCCACGGCCTTGCCGGTCTCGTCGTTGAGCGCCAACTCGGTGCCGTTCATCGCGAACGCCCGCGCCGCTGCGAGCGCCTTGAAGTAGGCGGTCTCCTGCGCCATGACGGCCTCGTCGCACATCATCATCGTCGACGCCATCCCCTCGTTGACCTTGATCGCCGAGCCGGTCTGGGTGAACGTCCCGTTGTAGCGGTTGCAGCCGCCTGAGCCGCTGATCACGCCGTCCGCACCGAAGTAGGCGGTCACGGACGATCCGGCCACGGGCGCCGCGCCGTTGAGGCTTGAGCGCGACCTCGCCGCCATCGCCAAGCAGACCGTCGAGGGCGCCGTTGACACGCTGTGGTTCGACATCAGCGCGGACGTCTGGGGCAGCCTGGACGCGGTAACCGGCGAGTTGACCTACGACCGGTCCGGGGCCGACATGTTCACCCCGGGGGTCACCGACCTGCTGGCGCAGGTGGCGCTGTCGGTGCTGGATCGCGGCGGACGCCTCGTCGGCGTCCGGGGTGCGGATCTGGGCGACGACTGGCAGGGTCCGGCGCTGGCGCGGCTGCGGTACTGAGTCGCTTGCCGAACTCGAGCGCGGGGCCGCGAACGCCGAATCCGTCACACCAGCGCGACGATCTACCAGCCAGGACTGCATCGAGATGCGGCTGGTGTGACGGATTCAGCAGACGCGTCGCCTGAGACGGCGCCGGGGGCCGTAACACCGCGGGCGTCTCGGCCTTGGTGTCGACCCTTGTGAAGGGGCTGTTGAGCGGGGCGTTGAGCGGCGTTCCTAGACTCGATGCAACTCGAACGGATGCGGAGGGACCGATGTCGGCACTGTGGCTACCGATCATCGCGATCGTGGTCGGGCTGTTCTTCTGCTTCCGCGGCTACGTCGCGATGCGGCTCGGGATCGCCGTCTGGGGCGCGTTCGTCGGTTTCACCGTCGGCGCCGCCGTGGTCTCCTCGATCACCGGGACGCCGATGCTCACCGGCGTCGTCGGCTGGGTCGGGGCCCTGCTGGGGGCGCTGTTGCTGGGATCGCTGTCGTTCGCGTTCTACGCGGTCGCGGTGCTGGTGACGATGGGCTCGGTCGGCTATGCCGTGGGCACCGGACTGGCGGGCTACGTTGGGGGTCCGTCGTGGGTGCTGACCGTCGGCGGGGTCGTCGGGGCGATCGTCTTGGTGCTGATCGCGGTGGCCACGCATCTGCCCGACTTGTTGCTGATCCTCGTCAGCGCGGCCGGTGGCGCCTCGGCCGTCGTGAGCGGGGTCGGCCTGCTGCTGGGCTCGGTGGCGGCGGGCGAGGGCCCGCTGGGGCAGTTCCTCGGGGCGGTCAACCGGGAGTGGTGGCTCGGCGTCGCCTATTTGGTGCTGGTGATCGCGGGCGTCCTGGTCCAGCTGCGGCACCGGACCAACACGACCCTGAGGTCCGCCTACCGCTGAGCCGGCGTATGGCGTGGGGATCGTTGACCCTGGAAATCCGTAGTCAAGACCGTCACCGGCGTGGATGTGGGAACGGTCGCGGTTTCGGCGCGCCCCCGCGGGTGCTCACCCTCGATCACCGTGACGTTTCCTTTGCTGGGGCTGATGCAACGTCACGATGATCGAGGTCCAGACGATGATTGCGGGTGCTGGCTCGGTTGATCGTCTGGCTCCGGCGCCTACGTGGAGGGATTGGGGCGACACCCACCACGGAGGGCCGCAGCGCATGTCGCCACCACGCTGGCCCGGACCTCGGGAGCAGCGGGCGCGCCTTCGGGGTCGTTCGCCCTATTCCCGGCAGTTCGCCCTCTTCCGAGCAGTTCGCCCCCCGGATTCGCGGGGCGAACTCCCTTGAGAGGGGTGGATTGCCCTAAGGGGGGCGCGCGGATCGGTCCCCAGCAGGAGGGGGATAGGCCTTCGGTGAAGACCCAGGCAGAATGCGTCAAACATGAAGCCGGCACTCAGCCCGGCACTGAGCTTCGTGCAGGCCGGCAACGCTATGGGCAATGCTGTCGTCGCGTCTCAATTCGAGCTGAGCAGTTCCTCGGCTTCGGGTCGAAACATGGCCGAGGGACGGTCCGCTACGTCTGGTTGTCCGGCGGCAGATTCGTGCAGGGCCAGGTCGAAGAGCGTTTCGACGACGGCTCGCCCGAGTATCTCGACGTCGGCGAATTCGAGGAGGTACCGGGAGACTCCCTGAAGCTTATTCACGCGGTGAGCGGATGGGAGCAGCTGCGATGCAGGACAGGTCTTCGGGCGCGAGTGGCCGTCCGCATCTCCTGCTGCTCGTGCGGGGATACCTCAGTCTGGACTGGCCCGAGGAGTACGGGAACCCCTGGGCTGCAGTTGATGACTACGTGAGGTCGGAGCCCTCCGCGCACGAAGTGGTGCCCGAGATCCTCTCTCTTCTCGCGGAGACCCTCGAGGGCGACTTGATCGAGTATTGGATCGAGGTTCTTCAGGCCGGTTTCATTCCGGATGACGGCGTTGAGGGCATCCGAGCCTTTCTGAACGCGGTGGTTGAACGCGTTCGCGACAAGGACACGGCTGCTTCTGATCCCGAGGAAGGCGATGGGGATCGCGCTCCCATTGGCTGACGTCTTCACCTGGCCTGGAACTGCATGTGCGCCAAGCAGTCGTCGACGGGGTGATGTTGGCCCGGTTCGACGACTCGGTGCAGTTCACCGACGGCTCGTCGATCGTCCGGGCCGGGCATCGGCCCCGGGCGGACATGCGCGTCTGACGGGTGCGGCGGCGGAGTTGGGGACCGCCCCGCAGCGATCCTGCATCCAGGTGCCGGGGCAGAATCCGGGAATGGGTCACACTCGATGGGTCCCTGAGGCCCGAATCGACCTGTTTGGGGCATCGAGTGTGACGTAGTCCCGGTTGGGCGGCGGTCACCGGGCCTGTCGATGCCTCCGACGCTGGGCGAGGACCATCGCGCCCACCCCGGCCAGCGCCGCGCCGGCGGCCAGCGCGACCTTGGGAATCGCGAGGCTGACCGTCTTCGACTCCGACGGCATCTCGGCGGCCGCGGCGTCCAGGATCACCACGCCCCGGTCGCCGTCGACGGTGATCTCGTCGCCGGTCGAGATGCGGGCGGTCGCCGACCCGGTGCCCAGCACGGCCGGGATGCCGTACTCGCGAGCCACGATCGAGCTGTGCGATAGCGGGCCGCCGATGTCGGTCACCACCCCGGACGCCATCGCGAAGAACGGCGTGTACGCAGGCGTCGTGATCGCCGCGACGAGGATCTCGCCGGGCTGCATGGTCGAGAAGTCCTCGGGCCCGGCCAGCACCCGCGCGCGCCCGGTGACCCGGCCGGCGCTCGCCCCGAGCCCCCGCAGCGTCGGACCCTCCTGCGGCCCCTCGACGCCCGGCATCATGCCCTTGAACACGTCGTAGAAGAACCCCTCCGCCGGCAGCCAGCCGGGCGGGTTCGCCAGCCGCTGCCCCCGCCAGGTCTCCTGGCGCGTCGCGACCGACTCCGCGAGCGAAACGGGCTTGGACGCCGATGCCTCGATCTCGGCGCGGGTCAGCCAGAAGACGTCGTCGCGGTCGTCCAGGACACCGGCCTCCACGAGCCGCGAGCCCAGCTCGCGCAGGAACCGCCGCGCCGCCGGCCAGCCGAGGCCGATGTCCGCGAGAGCGTCCTCCCTGATGGGAACCAGTTCCTGCGCGGACGCCAGCGCCCGCCGCAGCACGGCCCCGCGCACGGGATCCAACCGGCCGAACAAGGCCTCCTCGGCGCGCGTCCGCTCGGCGGCCAGGCGTGCCAGGCGGTCGTCCGGGTCGGGGGCGTCCTCCGACAGCGCGAACCGCAGCCCGACCAGCACCGGCGCCGGATCATCGGCCGGCACCGGCTGCATCACGTCGAGGTTGTAGGTGAGATGACCGTGAGCGGCGAGGTAGTCGCCGAGCCGGGCGTCGAACGCGGCGCGGTGGGCGTCCGGCATGTCGCGCCCGGCGAGCAAGGCCTCGGCGACCCCGGGCGTCGATCGGCACCAGGACGCGAGGGCGTGGAGGTCGCGCTCGGCGCGGATCGGCGCCGACTCGAAGCCGATCAGGAACGTCGTGGCGGGCGGGTCGCCGGCGCGGCGTCCGAGCGCGTTGTACAGCCGCGTGAAGACGATCTCGGCGGTGGCCGCGTTCGGGATCACCGCCTGCACGGTCGTGTAGTACTCGGCGCCGGCGTCCACCAGCGCGGACGCCCCGGCCAGCAGTTCGACGTCCGTCATCGCGTGCTCGTCGCGGCCCGACCACTCCGCAACGATGCGCCGGTAGGTGGGCAGGCCGTTCTCGCGCCAGAAGCTGACGCCGTTGAGCGTGCCGGGGGAGAACACCGCCGGGAAGGCCCGCGGCGCGGCCAGGCAGAGCCGCAGCATGCCCGCGACGCTGTAGAAGTAGTAGCCGTAGCCGTTGATGGTGGGGAACTCCATGTCGCCGGCGCGCAGCAGCGAGCCGCCGAAGTAGCGCGTCAGCACCGTCTCCAGCGAGCGCGAGACCGAGCCCGAGATGAGGTCGGTGAACAGCGGCGACAACGGGTCGGGCAGCTGCTCCACGATGGACGCCCGGATGTACATGCCGTCGTGCCGCCGGACGCTCCAGTCGGTCGGGATCGGCCCGGTCGGCTCGGGCAGCGCCGTGATCGGACGCGCCTGCACGATCGAGAAGGCGCCGCCGGCGAGGACCCACTCGATGTCCTGGGGGACGCCGAAGTGCGCCTCGATGCGGCGTCCGAGGTCGGCCAGCTCGACCGCCTGGGCGTCGGTCAGGACCGGCGTTCGGCGCTGATCGGCCGGCATCGCCTCGGTGTGGGTGCCGACGGCGTCCCGGACGGTGCGAACGACCTTGTCAGCGGTGGTTCGCGAGGCGACTCGCCCCTCGGCGACCACCAGCTCGTCGGGGGTCACCTCGCCGCCGACGACCGCCTCGCCGAGCCCGAAGGCGGCGTTGATCACGGTCTCGCGGCGGCGTCCGGTCGCGGGGTTCGCGGTGAACAGGATGCCGGCGGCGTCCGCGTCGACGAGCCGCTGGACGACCACCGCCAGGCTGACCGAGCCGGGGTCGACGCCGGCGCGGGCGCGGTAGGCGACGGCGCGGTCGGTCCACAGCGACGCCCAGCAGCGGCGGACGGCGTCCAGCAGGTCGCTCGCACCCTGGACGCCGAGGTAGGTGTCCTGCTGGCCGGCGAACGAGGCGTCCGGGAGGTCCTCCGCCGTCGCCGACGACCGGACCGCCACCACGGCGTCCGGACCCAGCTGCTCGTACGCCGCGACGATCTCGCGCGCGGGGGCGTCCGGGATCGGGGCGACGAAGAGCGCACGGATCCGCGCGGCATCCGACTCGGGGCGCGGCTCGGCGTCCGGAGTGTCGGTCGGGACGCCGAGGGTCGCGACGGCGTCCCGGATGCCCTGCGAGGCGACGTAGGAGTCGTACGCCTCGGTGGTGACGACGAAGCCCTCGGGCACGGGGAAGCCGGCGCGGACGAGCTCGCCCAGGTTCGCTCCCTTGCCGCCGGCGGAGGCGAGGTCGTCGCGGGTGATGTCGGTGAGCGGGCGGACGAGGCTCATGGTGGATTCCTCCTTGTCGGCGCCGACGAGCGTACGCGCGTCCAGGCAGCTTGCGCGTCCCCCCGCAGGCAGCCAGCAGAGGCTCAGCAAGGACGCCGCGTCACGACTTCGCGCCGGTGCCCTTGAGCCAGTCCCGGACCTGCTTGAGCAGGTTCGTCACCCCCGCCGCCAACGGCAGGACGCCGCCCGTCGCCAGAGCCAGCGCCAGGTCGATGCCGAGGGTGACGACCTTGATCGGGTTGGCCACGACGTAGTCGACGACCTTGTGGCTGATGCGTCCCAGGGACGCCCGCGCCTTGGCCTGGGTCGAGGTCAGGTCGTGGGCGATGGCGTCCAGGCGGGTCTCGAGCGGGTCGTCGAGGTGGGCGACGACGACGTCGATGACGTCGGAGAGGAAGCCGAGCAGGTCGCCCGCCGGCCAGTTCGGGACGCTGCGGACGATCGCCTCGGGCCGCCCCAGGTCGCAGGTGACGACCACGCACGGCAGGTCGCCGGCGGTCAGCGGCGGGGTGGTCTTGAACTCCCCGACGTAGTCGTAGGCGGCTCCGGGTTCGAGGCCGTAGCCCGACTGCCACTGCTGCCAGGTGGCGGCGAAGTCGTCGCCGAGGCGTCCCTTCCAGCGGTCGACGGACGCCGCGGCCCACTCCTTCGGCGGCTGGAAGACCACGAGCGCGAGCCGGTCGCCGCCGCGGTGGTCGAGCAGGTCCCAGTGGTCGGAGACGACCTGGGCGAGCGGGTGCTTGGGGTCGGGCAGCAGCAGGAAGGCGTACGCGCGGATGCCCTCCAACTTGGCGAGCAGGACGCGGGTCGCCGCCGGCGAGGGTCCGGCGGGGACGTTGAAGCGCTTGTCGAACTCCAACTCGGCGTCGGAGAGCGGAATGTAGGGTTCGGGTCCGTCGGTCATGGCTACTCCTCGTGCGGGTCGGGCGGTGGGAGGGGCAGGACACCGTCGCCCCACAGCGAGAATGGCGCCCAGAAGTAGGGGTGGTCAAAGGTCTTGCGCAGATCGAGTTGCGCGCGCCGCAGCGCCTGGGCCGGGGTGACGCCCTCCTTCGCGAGTTCCGCGTAGAAGGCGCGGGCGAACGGGGCGCCGACCTTGTCGACCAGCGGCCATCGTGTCGCGACCACGGCCGGGACGCCCGCCTGCAGGAGGGCGCCGATCAGCCCGTTGAATTCCGAGCGGCTCACCCGGGGGTCGATGTCGAGCGCGGCCCCGTCGCAGGCACTGAGGGTGGCCAGGGACGCCTCCAGGCTCAGGGCGCGGATCTCGTCGGCCGTGATCAGGCCGTCCTCGAGGCGGAGGCCCCAGTCGGAGCTGATCCCCGAGCCGCCCTCGGTGTGGCAGGCGAGGTGGAGCAGGCCCGCGCTCGGTGCGAGCGTCCTCAGGGCGCCGCCGGTCGCCGGGGACGTCTGCACGTTCAGCAGGGCTGCCGTGGCGTCCGCCTCGTCGGACGCCAACGCGGGACCCCCGTGCGACGGGCCGGTGGCGGCGACGAAGGCGGGTCCTCGAGTGGCGTGCCGGCGCCGGCGGGCCGTGCAGAGGTGGCGCGCCCCGGCGACGTAGACGATCGCCTTCTCCTCGAGCAGGACGCGGCCGGCCTCCGGGCTCAGGCAGTGGAACGGCAGCCCGGCCAGCAGCCGCGGCGGCGAGATGACCAGCGTGTGATAAGGGGCGATGGTCTCGGCGATCGGGGCGATGAGGTAGCCGTGCAGGACGCGGAGGAAGTCGTCGGGCCAGAACATGCCCAGCTTCATGCCGAGAGCGCGCTGCAGCTCGTCGGCTGATCGGAAAGAGCCGCGGAGGCGAATCGTCATCCAGACGTTGAGCTCCGCCCGGGCGAGCCGGTCGCCGCCCAGCTCGTCGGGCGGGACGTCGACGCTCGTCACCTCGCCGACCAGCCCGTCCGCGTCGATGACGCCGATCAGGAGGCGTCCGGGCGTCCAGTGGTACGAGAGGTAGCAGACGCCGGCCGGCAGCAGTTCGGCGATCTGGGCGACCGTGCGGCGTCCGGCGCAGGCGAGTTCGCGCACCAGCACCGGGCCGCGGCGCCGCTGCTCGTTGCGGCTCCAGGAGTCGATGAGTTCGTCGAGTTCGGCGCGGAGTTCGTCGCCCCCGGGACGCCCTTCGTCGGGTTGGGCTTGGGGCTCGGGTTCCTCCCCTGCCCCCGCGGGACCGGCGCCATCGGCGTCGCGGCTTGCCAACTGCAGCAAGAGGGTGTCGACGGCGTCCTCGATGCACTTTCTGCGGCGGGCGAGGTGTGGCGATGTGCTCGGCGGTCCGGTGACCAGCAGCGAGGCGGCGTGGTGGAAGGCGCGGGCTTTGGCGTCCTCGATGAGCTCGACGACCTCGATCGAGTCGCCGAGTTCGGACGCCGCGTCGATCGCGCCCTCGTGGTCGGGCTGGTTGCCGCGGGTGATCAGGTCGGCGGAGTTGTAGCAGCGGGCGCCGGCGAGGTCGCGTTCGGCGTCGTCCAGGTTCGCGCGGTGCAGGCGGAGGGCCTCGGCGTGGTCGCCGCGCTGGACCGCCCACCAGGCCCGGTCGCGCCGGACGCGCCGGAGGGCGTCCAGATCACGATCGGACGCCGTCGCCAGCAGTTCCTCGGACCGGGCCTGGAGGCGCGCGACCTCGTCGGGGGCGTCCGCGCCGGCGATCCAGGCGAGGTCGGACAGGGCCTCGGCGCGAAGCCGCGTGGGGGCGTCCGGGTTGTCGGCGCATTCGGTCAGCGGCTGGCGGGCCGCGGCCAGGGTGGCCTGGTCGGCGGGGTCGCCGCGGCGTTCGGCCCAGGCCTGGGGGATGAACAGGAGGCGTCCCGCGGCGTAGTCGGCGTAGGCGCGGTCGCGGGGGCGTGCGGTGATGTCGGCCGCCACCGAGAGCACCGCAGAGGCGACCTGGGCCAGCGTGGTCGGCTCGCCGCCGCCGGCCAGCTCGGATTCGAGGACGTCGACGCACAGCTGCGCGAGGGGCTCGTCGGGTTGTGCGGACGCGACCTTGGCTTGGAACTCCTCGAGGCTCGCGGGCGCCTCGTCGACGAGGACGCGCCAGGCGAGCAGGGCCCGCGCGTGCCCGGCCCAGGCATGAAGATCCGCGGCGGCCGCGGGATCGGTGGTGTCGGCGGTGGACGCCGCGGCGCGCAGGGCGTCCAGGGTCGGCTGGTCGATCTCGAACATGCGGGAGCTCAGGAGCTGCAGGCCATCCTCGAGCGACAGGGCCCGGTCGAGGCCCAGGGGGAGTGAAGCGTCCGCCATCGCCACACGCTATCGAGCGCGGGGTTGGGCGCGGGCGTGCGACGCGAACGAGGTGTGTGGGCGTCCGGCTGCGTGGACGGCGGGGAGGGGACAGACTGACGTTCGTTGGGGTCTGTGGCGGCGTCCGGGACCTCACCACGGAAGGAGATGAGCGGGCGTGTGGCTGGTCTTCGCGTTCGGCTCGGCGCTGTTCGCGGGTGTGACGGCGATCCTGGCGAAGGTGGGCGTCCGGCATACGCCGTCGAACCTGGCCACTGCCATCCGGACGTGCGTGGTACTGCTCTTCGCGTGGCTCGTCGTGTTCGTGGTCGGGTCGCAGTCGACGATCGGCTCGCTGTCGGGGCCGACGTTGTTCTTCCTGGGGGTGTCGGGGCTCGCGACGGGGGCGTCCTGGTTGTGCTACTTCCGGGCGCTTCAGCTCGCGGACGTGAACCAGGTCGTGCCGATCGACAAGTCCAGCATCGTGCTGACCGTCGCCTTCGCGATCCTGCTGCTGGGGGAGACCGACCATCTGGCCGCCCGACTCTCGGGCATCGCGGTGATCGCCGTCGGCACATACCTGATGATCGAGCGCCGTCCCGAGGCTGGGCGCGAGGGTCCCGGTCACGCGCGACCGGGTGCCTGGCTGGCGTACGCGGTGGCGTCCGCGGTGTTCGCCGCGCTGACGTCGATCCTGGGCAAGGTCGGCATCGCCGGGGTGGAATCGAACCTCGGCACGGCGCTGCGGACCGTCGTCGTGCTCGTGATGGCGTGGATCGTCGTCTTGGTGTCGGGGGAGGCCCGGCGCATCGGCGAGACCCGGCCGCGCGAGCTGGCGTTCATCGTCGCGTCGGGGGTCGCGACCGGCGCGTCCTGGCTGTGCTACTACCGAGCGCTGCAGGAGGGGCCGGCCAGCGTGGTCGTGCCGATCGACAAGCTCAGCATCGTGGTGACGGTGGCGTTCGCGACGCTGGTCCTGCACGAGCGGTTGAGCCGGCGGGCGCTGCTCGGGCTTGTCCTGATCGTGGCGGGCACGCTGGTCATGCTCGTGTGAGGGGGCGGGCATGATGTCCGCATGGCGTTGGCGCTGTGCCTCCTGTTCGACCGGGAGGGGGATCGGGTCATCAGGCGGCTGTGGGCGCGGCTGGAGGAGCGCGGCGTCCGGACGCCCCTGACCCACACGCACGGACGCCATCGCCCGCACCTCTCGCTCGCGGTCGCCCGTTCGTGGGACCTCGAACGCGTCCTGGACGCCGTCTTGGCCCTGCCGCCCGGGGAGCCGTTCGGGCTGGTCGTCCAGGGGACCCTGGCCTTTCCCCGCGGGCGGGCCGCTTTGGCGTCGGCTGTCACGGCTGAGTTGGCTCTGCGGCAGGAGGCGGCGGCGTACGCGATGCTCGACTCGGGCGCGGACCTGCACCACCACTACCTGCCCGGACGGTGGGTGCCCCACGTCTCGGTCGCGACCGGGGGCAATGCGGCAGGGCTGGGCGTGGTCGCCGTGACGGTGAACGACGCCCTGCCCCTGAGCCTCCAGGTCGACCGGGCCGCCCTGGTCGACAGCAGCACGGGGGAGTCCTGGCCACTGCCTGCCTTGCCCTGAAGTGGTTGGATGCCCGTCGGGGTCGGTGTCGATGAGTCAGTGGCAGTCCCAGGTGTAGACGACGTTGGAGAAGTCGCACCGACTCAGGCGACCCGGTTCGATCAGGAAGCTCGCGATGCCGCCATCGCCCCAGCAGATGCCATCGCTCGAGTCGATCTGCAGCAGAACCGTGGTGTGCCCTTGCCATCGCTCCGAAGTCCCGCGAGGGTCGTCCTGCGTGAAGGACGGATAGCCGCCGACCTGGTGGCCGCCGAACGTGGAGTCGTCACCTTCGTCCGCGTCCCACAGGAGCTGCCGGGCGGCTTGGACGACGTCCGGGCCAGGCTCACCAGGACTACCCGTGCAACGACGCCAGCTGTCGGCGACCGCTCGCTCGAAGCGCCAGTCGGAGACGGTCATGGGCATGGTCCCGGCGCTGCCGGAGATCCGGAAAACGCCCTCGAATGGCACGTTCAATCTGCCCGGATCAGGCTGCACGGGATTCGGGAAGGTCAGCGTTTCGATCTGGGCGTGGTAGACGACGCGGAACCCGGTCTGGCTGGTCAAGTCGTCGAAGTCGATGCCGTACATGTCGTCGCCGGCGATGAAGAACTGGAGGATGCCGCGGTCGGGAAAGCCGTCGAGGTGGGGCAGCTCCGCGAAGTTGAGTTGAGCCAGTGGCCACATCGGTTGATGTTGATTGGTCAGGGGCCAGGCGAACCCGGGCGGTGAGTAGAACGTGCCGCCGAGTTTGCTGGTGAAAGGATCCGAGTCGTTGTCGGGGGTGGCTTCGAGGTCGAGGTAGCTCGTCCACGTGGACTCGCCGAAGTCGGCGATCACTCCCGACGCGTCGAGTTCGTCGGTCAGGACCGATGCTCGGGCGGCGTCGGCCAGCCGGCTCTGGTCGCGCCGATCCTTCCGGACGAAGTAGGAGGCCGCCAGTAGGCACCCGACACCAAGCGCCGCGAGTCCCACCGCTTCGCCGCCCGACGGTGGATGCAGACCCAGGCCTCGTGGCCACAACGGCAAGCTCGCGGCGACAAGCACGACGAATCCGAGAATGACGAGCAGCCAGCTGTGGAGACGCACGTGGGCACACTAGCGCCGGTCTTGGACGCCCCATCGGCGCGATGTCCCAGCGCTCGACAGCATTCGTGACGACCCGTGCGTTGTGCAGTCTGATCGCTGTTCTCCCAGGCGAAGTGGTGGCTGGGCGGGTTGCACCGACGCTGTCGGTTGATCAACCAGGCGGGCGGGCGTGACCCTAGGGTGGTGTCCGCTGGGGTCGGGTGCGCTGCGGTGCCAGGGGCCGCGTCCCGCCCTGCTGCGCCGGACGCCGCAGGCGTCCTCCGGCTCCGCAATGCCCGTCCGCACTCCGACACGGCACCTGTCCCCTCCGCTCGGTACGCAGGTGCAGTTCCCCTGTGCCACTCACGTTGGGGGTCCTCGGCCGGTCTGGTTGCCCGTAATCGCTGACGTCGGGGACGCCGTTAGTCGCGTCCGGTCGCGCATCCCCTCGGTAAGTCGGAGACGGCATCCGATCCGGGTCCAAGCGGCGCGCCCTTGAAGGGTCGCTGGCTGATGGAGTTTCACAGCCGTCACGATGGGGAGCCCCGGAACCAGGCAACTGGCTGAGGCGTGCCCTTCTGGGCTCGGGGGACCGCCGATTGCTCACGCGCAGTCCTCTCGGGCTAGGGCGCTCAGCCGTTGCCGACAGCAGGGAAGTGACGCATACCCCTGTCACTGCTTCGGTAGCCGAGCGAGATTCGAACACCATGAGTATTCATTTGTTCACTTGGGGGCTTCGTGAGCTAAAACTGTCAGACCAGGTCCATAGCGTTGAACTATGGACACGACGCGG
>DAIRTI010000006.1:0-57840 GCA_036803965.1 Propioniciclava sp. | reverse complement strand
CTGTCGTGATCATCGCCGACACCAACATCGTCTCGGAGTTCATGAAGGACACCCCCGAACCGCGTGTGATGGCGTGGGCCCAGAGCCTGGCCGCAGCAGAACTGACCATCAGCGTCGTGACCGTCGAGGAGATCGACCGCGGTCTCGGTCGGCTTCCCAAAGGCCGTCGCCGCAAAGACCTGGAGAGCCGCTGGACCAGATTGCTGAACGCCTTCGCCGACACGATCGCTACCTACGACGTGACCGCCGCGAGAGCCACCGCCCGACTTCTGGTCGACGGCATGAACCAAGGACGACCGATGTCGCTGGCCGACGGACAGATCGCCGGAATCTGCCTGGCCCACGCAGCCACCCTGGCCACCAGGAACACCAAGGACTTCGCCCACGTGAGCGACCTGACCCTCACCAACCCGTTCGAACACGCGCGTCCGTAGCGCACACCGCCTCCGCAGGTTCGACGCCTTGTCCCGACGTTGATCAAACGGCGAGGCGAGGTCCCGAGTGACCCCGAGCGGGTGCGCTCAGCGGGCCGGCAGCGGATGGGTCTCCAGGCCGGTGACGGGCTGGCCGGTCCGGCGCTGGGCGAGCTCGGCGAACGCCGCCTGGACGGTCTGCGCGTAGAGGTGCGACCCGCGTAGCGAGGGGTGCTTCCGGTCGGCCTGCAGGGCGGCCGGGTTGGCCTTGGCGGTGGAGTACCAGTCGGCAACGATCACGTTGTCGCGCCCCTGGACGGCGGCGGCGATGGCGGCGTTGTCGGCGTCCACGCGGGCGAACGTGCCGTAGAGGTTGACGACGACGACCATGCGGTTCGGGCCGAGAAGGTCGAGCGCCTCGCCCAGCCGGGCCGCGTCGAGGCCGGCGTTCATGCCGAACCCGAGCACGACGGCGCGACGGGCGTCCGTGCGGGCCTTGATCGCCGCGATGCCGTCGGAGAGGCGGCGGTTGCTGACGGCGTCCAGGCGGACGCCCGGGAAGTACAGCTTCAGCGCGGGGACGCAGCCGACCATGATCGAGTCGCCGAAGCCGTCGATCTCCTCGCCCGTGGGCATCGCCCAGGTGTTCGACTCCAGCGCCACCGGCCCGGACCCTCCCGCGCCCGCCTCCGAGGACGCCGCCGCCTCGTTCTCGCGGAGCATGCGTGCGGTCGCCGACTCGGCCGGCGCGGTCGCGACGGTCAGCCCGAACCACAAGCCGACGACAAGCCCGGACGCCACGACCGCCCGCCTGCGACGTACCGACAGCGCCCGGACGCGCCCGACGAGGGCACGGCCCGTGGCGAGCAGCCCATCGCGGCGCACGGGGGTCTCGACCCAGCGGTAGGACGCCGCGGCGATCGCCCCGGCGAGCAGCAGGATCAGCACCGTGCGGCCCGCGAACGGCCAGGTGCCGGGGGCGGTCGGCCACACCAGGTCGACCACCAGGATCACCGGCCAGTGCCACAGGTAGAGCCCGTAGCTGCGCTCGCCCACCCAGCCGGCGGCCGGGGCGTCCAGGACCCGCTGCCAGGCCGTGCGGGGCAGGGGGCGACCCTCGGCGTCCGAGCGACTCACGGTGGCGACGACGAGCACGCCGGTCAGCGCGGACGCCAGCGCGAAGCCCCCGCGGAACGTGACCGGCGACTCCTCCGACAGCAGGAACATCAGCACGAACAGGCCGGCCATCAGCGCGGGGCCGGACCAACGGCGTCCGACCGCGGCCCAGGCCGCCATGCGCTCGCCGGCCGGGGACGCCCACGCGAACGCCAGCGCCGCCCCGATCATGAGCCCCATCGGGTGCGTGTCGGTGCCGTAGTAGACGCGGGTGGAGTCTTGCCCGGGGATGTAGAGGACGGCCATCCAGACCGTGGACGCCAGCGCGACACCCGCGGGCACGGCGAGACGAACCCGGGGCGCTGCGAACCGGATCAGCGCGAACGCGATCAGCGGCCAGAGCAGGTAGAACTGCTCCTCGACCGCGAGCGACCAGAAGTTCATGAACAGCGTCGGCGCGGTCTGGTCGAAGTAGCTCGCACCGGAGGCGATCTCGAGCCAGTTCGTCGAGAAGGTGGCCGCCCCCAGCACCTGTCGCGGCAGGGCGACGACCAACTCGGACGACACCGCCCGCGCGACCAGCGAACTCGCCACGACGCACAGCGCCAGGGCAGGCAGCAGGCGGCGGGCGCGGCGGGTCCAGAAGGCCTTGAAGTCGATGCGGCCCGTCTTGGCGTGCTCGCGCAGCAACAGACTCGTGATCAGGAACCCCGAGATCACGAAGAAGACGTCGACCCCGAGGAAGCCGCCGGGCAGCCACGACGCGTTCAGGTGGAACACGAACACCGCGATGATCGCGAGCGCGCGCAGGCCGTCGAGGCCGGGCAGGCGTCCGGACGGCACGGGGGACCGAACGGGCGAGCCCCCCGGCTCGGACGCCGCCCCGCCCCGCGGACGGATCAGCGTGCTCGACACGTTTGGCAGGCTATGGCGCGCCCCCGACATTTCCTGTGAGGCGCCCCCGCCCGCGCCCGTTATCGCAGCTCGGGCGTCCGAGGACCCTCCAGTTCGGGCCCCACGGGCTCGGGCAGGCGGATCTCCGGCACCACCGGCACGAGCCGCGGGAACAGGGCCAGCGCGTTGCTCTCGGCGACGGAGGTGGCGCGGCGTCCGACCCGCGTGACCGACTGGTAGGCCGCGGACGCCACCGTCGCCGCACCGGGCGCGTAGGGGAAGTCCGAGCCGTAGGTGACGTGTCCCTTGGTGGCGAACCGCATCAGCGCGGGCAGGGCGTACGGCGTCCCAGCCAAGGCGGTGTCGAAGTAGAACCGGCGCAGCCTGCGGAAGCCCTCGACGACGTTGCCGCGCTCGGACGCCGCCGGCGCGAGGCGTCCCGCCGCGAACGGCACGAAACCGCCGCCGTGCGCCAGGATGAAGCGGATGCGCGGGTAGCGGCCGAGGACCCCCCGGCGCGCCAGGTTCAGCGCCGCCCGGACGGTGTCGAGCAGGAAGTCCGCGGCGTACGGGGGCAGCCCAGGCACGTCCGGACCGGGCAGCGCGGACGGGTGCACGAAGACGACCGCCGAGCGCCGGTCGAGCTCGGCCATCAGGGGCTCGTAAACCGGGTCGCCCAGGTAGGTGCCGCCGTAGTTGGCGAGCAGGCAGACGCCGTCGGCGGTGAGCCGGTCGTAGGCGCGGCGCACCTCGTCGAGGGCCCCCTCGAGGTCGGGCAGCGGCAGGGTCGCGAAGTAGCCGAACGTGCCCGGCTCGGCGACCACGAGGCCGTGCAGGTACTCGTTGAGGTCGCGGGCCATGGCGCGGGCGTCCGAGCGGTTGGCGAGCGACACCTGCGGCGTCGAGACCGACAGGATCGCCGTCCGGACGCCCGTCAGCCGCATGTGCCGCCGGGACGCCTCGGGCGTCCACCTCGGGATCGGCATGCCGCCGGCGTCGATGCCGTGTCCCGTCAGCCACGCGCGGTAGAAGTCGGGCACGGCGTGGTGATGGGTGTCGATCCGGGACGCGGCCATGCGCCCCATCCTGCACCCTGGCCGGACGCCCCAACGCCGGGTCGCGTCAGTGCCCACCCAGCGGGTTCAACAGGCCGGACGCCCCTGGCGTCAGTGCCCACCCAGGGCGATCAGGACCACGGACGCCGCGGCCGCGGCCAGGCCGACCAGCTGCGGGGCCGCGGGGCGCTCGCGCAGGAAGGCCATCGCCAGCAGGACCGTGAACGCCGGGTACATGCTGGTGACAACCGCGACCACCGACAGCATGCCGGCCTGGGTGGCCAGGTAGAACGTGACGAGTCCGGCCACGGCGAGCGCCCCGGCCAGCCAGCCGCCCAGGCCGTCGAGGGGGCGTCCGGGTGGACGGATGATCGCCGTCCCGACGGCCAACAGCACCACGGCGGTGAACGCGACGGTGACCAGCGGCCAGCCACCCGCCGAGGGCTCGGCGAGGCCCACGGCCACGAAGAAGACCGCGAAGCCGATGCCCGCCAGCACCCCGTCGCGGGCGCCTTCGGGGGCGCCGCTGCCGCGTCCGGACGCCGACGCGACGCCTGGTCCGGCGGCGACGTCGGGCTCGGCGGAGTCGCCTGACGCGATCAGCCACACGGCGGGCAGGGCGGCGGCGATGCCGACCCAGGAGAGCACACTGGGCCGGTCTCCGCCGGCGACCCCGACCAGGACCGGGATCGCGGCCGCGACGACCGCGGAGAGCGGGCCGGCCACGTGCATCGCGCCGGCCGCAAGGCCACGCATCAGCATGAGGGTGCCGAACACCTCACCCACGCCGCCGACGACGCCGAGAAGGATGTCCGGCGCCGTGGGCGTCCCGGGACGGAAGGCGATCGTCCAGGCCAGCGTGCCCACGGCCAGGACGGCCGTCGAGGCGAGCGTGACCCATGCGAAGTGGGCCGACCTTGCGCGTAATCCCCCCACGAAGTCGGACACCCCGTACGTCAGCGCCGACAGCGCGGCGAGGACAAGGGCTTCCATGGGCGTCCACCCTACGGGGCGTGCCGAGACGAACCGCACCAACGGCGTCCGGCGATCCTGCTTCCCTTGTGAGTCGCGGGTCGGCAGGCTGGCGTCCATGGCGAAATCGCGCGCGACGCTGACCTTCCTGGGGGCCGCCGGCACAGTCACCGGCTCGAAGTACCTGCTCAGTTTCGGGAGCAGCCGCGTCCTCGTGGACTGCGGCATGTTCCAGGGTCCCAAGGAGTGGCGCAAACGCAACTGGGACGACTTCCCGGTCGACCCGGCGTCCGTCACCGACCTGATCCTCACCCACGCCCACATGGACCACTCCGGCATGATCCCGGCCCTGGTCAAGCAGGGTTTTCGGGGCGACATCTGGATGACCGAAGGCACCCGGCGGCTGGTCGAGATCGTGCTGCGCGACTCGGCATTCCTGCAGGAGAACGAGGCCCAGGAGGCCAACGAGGGCGGCTACTCCAAGCACTCCCCCGCCCTGCCGCTCTACACGATCGAGGACGTCGAGGCGTCCCTGCCGCTGATGAAGGTCATCGACTACGGCACGCCGGTCGACCTGGGCGACGGGCTGACGGCGCTCTACGTGCGCGCCGGGCACATCCTCGGCTCGTCGTCGGTCCTGGTGCAGCAGGGGGACGCCAGCGTGCTGTTCTCCGGCGACCTCGGACGCCACGACCACCCGATCCTGCGCTCGCGCGTGGTCCCGCCGGGCGCCCCGTACGTCGTCATCGAGTCGACCTACGGCGACCGGGAGCATCCCGAGCCGGACGCCCTCCCGCACGAGCCCATGGCCGACGCCATCCGGCGGACGCTGAAGCGCGGCGGCTCGGTCCTGATCCCGGCGTTCGCGATCGATCGCACCGAGCTGGTGCTCAAGACCCTGTGGGAGATGCGGCGCGACAAGCGCATTCCCACCTGCCCGATCTGGGTCAACTCGCCGATGGCGCTCTCGGCCCTGGACGCCTACCGCGACATGCCCGAGGAGCTGCGCGACGACGTCCGGATGGACCAATTCGCCGACCTGGCGGGCCTGCACGAGTCGCGGACGACCGAGGAGTCGATGGCCCTGACCGACCCCGCGACCAAGAACCCGCCCGGCATCATCATCGCGTCCTCGGGCATGGCGACGGGGGGCCGCGTCGTCCACCACCTCGCCACGATGCTGCCCGACCCCAAGGACACCGTCGTGCTGACCGGCTTCCAGGCCGTCGGCACCCGCGGACGCCAGCTGCTCGAGGGTGAGAAGCAGCTGAAGATGTTCGGCCGGTACGTGCCGGTGCGGGCCGAGATCGTCCAGGACTCGGAGTTCTCGGTGCATGGGGACGCGTCCGACCTGATCGACTGGCTACGCGACCTGAAGCCGGCGCCGCAGACCGTGTTCCTCACCCACGGCGAGGAGGGCTCGGCCACGGCGTTGTCCGAGCGCATCCGTGCGGAGCTGGGGTTCGTGACCGTCGTGCCCAAGTACCAGGAGGTCGTGAGCCTCGAGCCCGCCAGGGGCGGCTACGAGGTGCTGACCCCAGGCATCGAGGTCGGTGCCGAGCCTGTTCTGGCGGGGGCGGGTGCCGGGGCCGGCGCCGGCGGCGTCCGGGCCGAGGAACGCGGCTGGCAGCGCGGCGACGGGACGACCGCGGGCGCCCGCGTGCCGGCGCCGGTGCGGGGAAAGGGTCCTGCGCGCGTCCCGGCATCGCCGGCTCCGGCTCCTACCCGGGTGCCGGCCGCGGCTGCCATGCACGCCGCACCTCCCGACGGCAAGCCGCGTTACCGCTGCCTGACCGGCGACGAGGGTCCGGAGTTCGACGGGCTCGTCAGCGCCGCCCTCGAGGACGGCTACGTCCTGCGCGACGGCCCGGCGCTGACCGTGGACGGCCAGCGGGTCATCCTGGCCCAGGTGGTCGTCTGGCCGTCCTGAGCCGGCTTCTCGGTCGTCCCGCGTCCCGGGACGCCACCATGTGCCGGACGCGACCGGCGGCGTCCCTGTGCTCTGGGCGTCCCTGTGCTCTGGGCGTCCGGACGCGGGCCGGCTCTGGACGGCGGACCGCCCTGCTGCGACGATGGCGCCCTGCCCGGCGGAGGAGGACACCTATGAACAGGGTCGTGCACTTCGACATCCAGGCCGACGACCCCCAACGCGCCATGAGGTTCTACGGCGACGTGTTCGGCTGGACGTTCCAGGACTACTCAGGCGTCGCCGGCGCCCCCTACTGGGGCGTCATCACCGGAGAGGAGGGCGTCCCCGGGATCAACGGTGGGATGCTGCCGCGTCCGGTCGGCGCGCCGGCGCCCGAACAGGGCACGAACGCGTTCGTGTGCACCGTCGACACCGAAGACTTCGACGCCGTCGCGTCGCGCATCCTGGACGCCGGTGGCGCGGTCGCGCTGCCCAAGTACGCGCTGCCCGGCCTGGCCTGGCAGGGCTACTTCCTCGACACCGAGGGGAACACGTTCGGCGTCCACAGCCCGGACCCGAACGCGGCGTAACGGGTCAGACGGCGTCCGGGTCGTAGTCCATGGCCCAGCGTCCGGTGCGCACCTTCGCGATGTAGGCGCCCACCTCTTGATGCGCCGGGTGCGTGGCGTAGGCGCGCAGGGCATCGGCGTCGGTGAAGGCCGAGTCGAGCATCAGATCGAAGGACGCCTCCATCCCCGGTTGCGGCCTGACGAGCCGGAACTCGACGATGCCGCTCATCAGCGGCACGAGCGCCGACAGCCGCTCGGCGACGATGTCGGCGTTCTCGGCCTTGCTGCGGCCCTCGGCGTCCTCGGCGAACGTCCAGGCGACGACGTGCTTGATCATGGACGCCAACGTAACCTCCCGACGCGCATCGATGTAGCTGGTTCGTCGTTGTAGCGACGGGGTTGCCACATCGATGGGGGCGGGCCCAACCGGCCGCCGTTCAGCTGTCGCCGCTGGCGTCGGCGAGGAGGGCTTGGCGATCCTCGTGCATGTGCCGGTAGCCGAGAGTCTCGTGGCCGACGACCGACACGAGCGGACCCAGCATGACCACGAGCAGGCTGATGCCGAGCCCGACGCCCGCGGCGGCGAGGGCGACCCCGGCCGCCACCACGGCCAGAGAAAGGGCCAACAGGACGCCGTGGAACAGCCAGTGCCCACCGGCCCCGCCGCGATTCAGGGCGTAGTAGATCGCGTGCACGAGGTCCATGGCGGCGTCCGGCACGACGCGATGACCCTCGCCGCTGTCAGGGACCAGGCGCCAGAGGGTCGTGCCGGGCAGCACCCCCGGCCAGGAATCGAAGCTCATGCCCTCTCCTCCGGCTTGCGGCAGCAAACGACAGGAACTTCCGGGGACCAGTGTCCCAGTTCCACTCGGAGGGGAGCAGCTCTGGGTCGGAGCCCCCTTGAGTCAAGCTCGCCCCCCGAATCCGGTGGGCGAACTGCCGCCAAAGGGGCAAACTGCCTTGAAAGGTGCAAACTCCACACCCTCCGCCGGATCCTCGGGCGAGAAGGCGTGAAGACGCCTACGCCGACATCCATCCCGGCGCCGGAGTCACCGTCGCCTTCCAGGGCGATCCGGCCGAAATGCCGAGCAGCCCGCTGGCCATCTTCGAGGTTCCGGACCTAGACGAGGCGGAAGCGAGAGTCGTCGCGGCGGGGGCGTGGTCACCGTCGAGCCGTTCGCCTTCCCGGGCGGCCGCCGCTTCCAGTTCCGCGAGCCGGGCGGCAACGAACTGGCCACCTGGGTGAACGAGGCCTGACCATCGCTTGATCCCGATTGCGCGGACCGACTCGATGCCCGAGCCAGGCCACGCGAGGTAGGCCGGACCAACGGCGTCCACTCGTCTTGTTCAGGCGAGCGTGCGGTCCAGCAATTCCCGCAGCTCCTCGTAGTGACGCTCGGCGGCCGCCTCCTGGAAGCGCGGGGTGTCGGCCATGGTGTAGCCGTGCGGGGCGTCCGGGTAGACCGACAGCGAGTACCGGACGCCGGCGGCGTCCAGGGCCTCCGCGAGCGCTTCCTGCGCCTCGGGCGGGGAGCCGGGGTCGGCGTCCGCGAATCTGATCAGCAGCTCGGCCCGTACGCGGTCGACGCCCAGGTGGAGGCTGTCGGGGGCCTCCGTGACGAGGCCGGCGGCGTGGAAGATGCCGGCCGCGGCGACGCGTTCGCCGAGCTCTTCGGCGATCATCAGGGCCAGCATGCCGCCGCGGCAGTAGCCGGTGACGCCGAAGCGCTCGCCGGTGACGAACGGCTGGTCGGCGAGCCAGTCGAACCAGGCGTCCGCGTCGGCGGCGGTGTCGGCGAAGGGGAGCGCGCGGGTCCAGGCCAAGGTCTGGCGCATCGCGCTGGCCATCCGCTCGGGATCGCGCAGGTTCATCATCGGCACCAGCGGCAGCGGGTGCTCGCGGTAGAGCAGGTTGGGCGCCAGGACGACGTAGCCCCAGGACGCGATCCGGGTGCACATGGCCCGGATCTGCGGACGCAGCCCGAACACGTCCGGGATCAGCAGCACGGCCGGATGCGCACCCTCGCGCGGCCGAGCCAGGTAGCAGGAGGCGTCCCCGTCGGCGGAGGGAACGTTGAGCGTCTCGACGAAGGTGTCCACGGACGCCATCCTGCCGCCCGGCGTCCGGGCTTGGCGAGGCTCGTCCCGGAGGGGTGCCTGCCGCCTTCCGTGGAAGTCGCCTCCGACCCCCTTCTGAGGAAGTTGCCTCCAGCTTCCATACTTTTCCCCACGTTGGAGCGTGGGGAAACCTTATGAAACTGGAGGCAACGTCTGAAGGGACGCCGGGGCGGGCAACATCTGAAGGGACGCCAGGGCGGGCGACGCCGACGGGACGAAAGGGGGCGCGCGACGGGCTACGGACGCCGGTCGTCCGGGACGCGGGCCGGGTCTAGCCTGTCCCAATGCCTGCCGAAGCCCTCAGCGAGGAGCCCCGCGCGCTGGTCGGTGAGACCTTCGGCGCGGGGCTCGGCTTCGCGATGGTCTCGGCGGCGTCCTTCGCGGCGTCCGGGACGCTGGCGTCCGGGCTGCTCCAGGCCGACTGGTCGCCCGCGCTCGCGGTGACGATCCGGATCACGATCGGGGCCCTCGTCCTGCTGCCGGCAACGCTGTTCGCCCTCCACGGACGCTGGCGCATCCTCACCGACCACGCCGGCACGATCATCCTCTACGGCCTGCTCGCCGTCGTGCTGCCGCAGACCTGCTACTTCTTCGCGATCGAGCGGCTGCCGGTGGGTCCGGCGCTGCTGATCGAGTACGTGGCGCCGATCGTCGTCGTGGTATGGCAGTGGGGACGCCACGGGCAGCGGCCCACGCCGCTCACCGTCGGCGGCACGTTCGTCTCGATGGCCGGCCTTCTGCTCGTCCTGGGCCTCACGACCGACACGCCGCTCGACCCGATCGGCGTCCTCTGGGCCTGCTTCGGGCTGATCGGCGCCGTGGCGTACTGGCTGCTGTCCGGGCGCGTCGACATCGCCCTGCCGCCCATGGCCCTCGCCGGCGGTGGGCTGGCTGTGGGGAGCGTCATGCTGTGGGCGCTCGGCATCGCCGGCATCCTGCCGCTGGTGATCGGGGACGCCCTGGCGGCCTACGGCGGCGCCGCGGTCCCCGCCTGGGTCGCCCTGGGCGCACTCGGCGTGGTCTCGGCGGCGCTCGCCTACTCCTCCGGCATCGCGGCGACCCGGCGGCTGGGCTCGCGGCTCGCGTCCTTCATCGGGCTGAGCGAGGTCGTGCTCGCCTTCACGTTCGCCTGGCTGCTGCTCGGACAGACCCCCACGAGCACCCAGGCCGTAGGCGCGCTGCTGGTGCTGGGCGGGGTCGTGCTGGTCAAGCTGGGCGAGCCCGTCTGAGTCGGACGCCGCGGCGTCCGAACCCGCGATCCACAAGCCAGGGGTGCCAGATCGCCGCCCACTTGCCGGTGCCCCTAGGATGCCGCCATGACCGCCCCGAACCCCGCCCCGATGGTCCTCCCGCCCAGCCCGATGATCATCAGTCAGGCCCTGGCGTCCACGATCGAGATCCTCAAGCGCCGGCTCGGCCTGTTCGTCGCGCTGGCCTTGGTGCCGGGCCTGATCATCGGCGTGGTGCTCCTCGTCCTGATCCTCATCGGCACTGCCGCGGTGGCCGGCTCGGTCGCGGGCCTGACCCGCTACGGCACTGTCGGCAACCTGCCTGCCGCGCTCGGCGTGGTGCTCGCGCTGTTCGTGGTGGCGATGCTGGTGTCGGCGACGATCCAGATCAAGGCCAACGGCATGCTCACCCTGCTGGCGCACGAGACGGCGCTCGGACGCCGTCCCGCCCTCGCCGACCTGAACGCCGGCACGCGGGGCATCGTCCTCCGGACGCTCGTCCTGATCCTGGTGGCGGTCGCCGCATCGGCAGTGTTCATGGGCCTGTTCCTTCTGGTGACCTGGGCGGCCGTCATGGCGGCCGCCAACGGGACAGGCTCGTCCAGTTCCACGGGCCTCATCGGGCTGTTCGTGCTGCTCCTGCCGCTGCTGTGGGTGGCAGGGGTCTACTTCGGCATCCGCTGGATCTACCTCAACCAGGGGCTGGCCATCGAGGGCCGTGACGGCTTCGGGGCGCTGGGGAACTCCTGGCGCATGACCAGGAACCAGTTCTGGCGCACCCTGGGGTGGTACCTGGTGGCGGTCATCGGGTTGTCCGTTGTGACAGGCCTGTTCTCGTCCGTCGCCGGCGGCCTGCTGGCTCCCGCCACCACGTCGCTCTCCGAGGGCAACTCCCCGTTCGCGGGGGTCGCCGTCGTGTTCACACTGCTCTACACACTGCTGCTCGTCGTGCTGAACGCCCTGGTCGCTCCCGCTATCGCGATCTACGTCACGGTGATGTACATCGACCAGCGGCGCCGCAACGAGATGGTCGCGGCGGGCATTCCCCTGCGGTTCCAGGGCCAGCCGTACCCGCAGCAGGGGCAGGTGCCCGGTGCGATGGGCTTCGCCGCCCAGGTGCCGCCCACGGCGTCCGGCCAGTACCCGCCGGCCGGGTCCGCGGCGCCCTACCCGCCAGCCGCTGCCGCCCCGGGTCAGTACCCGCCGGCCGGGTCCGTGGGCCAGTACCCGCCCGCAGGGTCCCCGAGCGCCTATCCGCCGCCCTCGCAGTACCCGGCGGGGCAATACCCACCGGCCTCCGGGACACCCAGCCAGTACGCGTCTCCGACTGGAACGCCCGCCACCTACCCCCCGCCCGCGCAGTCCCCGGTCGGAGAGTCCGCGCCCGACCCGCGGACCGCCTGGGGTCCGCAGCAGACGCCGTCCGAGGGCCAGCAGACGCCACCAGTGGGCGAACAGCCGCCCCAGGGAGACGCACCGAAGCCCTGAGGCACCCCGGACGCGGGCTGCATCCGAACTAAGCCGAGTCCTGTCTGCGAGCGAGCTCTAGGATGCCGCCCGTGACCACCCCGTCTACCCTGCCGATGAACCTGCCGCCCAGCCCGCTGGACATCGGACAGGCACTGGCATCCACCTTCGAGATCCTCAGGCGCCGTTTCGGCCTGTTCCTCGTTCTGTCCCTCATGTCCAGCCTGCTCATCTGGGCCGTCGTCTTCGGCGTGATCATGTTCCTCTCGGCTCTGGTGGTCGGCGCGGTCTCTGCTCTGTTCCGCACCGGCACGATCAACGACCTGCCCGGGGCGATCGCTGTGATACTCGTGCTGTTCGTCGTCGCGATGCTCGTCTCGGCCGTGATCCAGGTCAAGGCGAACGGCATGCTCACCCTGCTGGCGCATGAGACAGCGCTCGGACGCCGTCCCGACTTCCCCGCTCTCCTCGCCGGCACGCGGAGCATCGTCGCCAGGACGCTCGTCCTGATCCTGGCGGTCGTGGCCGCGTCGGCGGTGATGATGGGCCTGTTCCTCATGGTCGGCGGGCTCACTGCGGGCGGAACGGCGACCAACACGGGCTCGTCTCCCTACGCGGGGCTCATCGTGGCTATCGCTCTGCTGACGCTGGTGCTGTGGGTGGCCGCCGTCGTCTTCGGCGTCCGCTGGCTCTACCTCTACCAGGGGCTGGCCATCGAGGGCCGCGACGGCTTTCGCGCGCTGGGCAGCTCTTGGCGCCTGACCAGGAACCAGTTCTGGCGCACGCTCGGCTGGTACCTCGTGGCGGCCATCGGGTTGTCCGTCGTGTTGAGCCTCTTCTCGACCTTGGCGAGGCCCCCTGCTGGTTCTCGCCAGCCAGTCGCTCGGCCTGGGCGACCCCAACGTCACCGGACTCACCGGCGTGCTCGGCGCTCTCTACGTCCTTCTCCTCGCCGCCGCACAGGCGCTGACCTCTGCCGCCACCACGATCTACGTCACGGTGATGTACATCGACCAGCGGCGCCGCAACGAGATGGTGGCGCTAGGCCAGCTTCACCGGGATCCGCCGGGCGCCGAACTCGCCCGGACGCGCGTCGAAGCGGCCGGCCAGCGGCGTCCCGCAGTCGGGGCAGCGACCGGCGGCGTCCAGGCGGTAGGCGATCAGCTCGTACCAGTCGCGCACGATCAACCGCCCACCGCAACCGGAGCAGAACGTGGTGTCCCCGTCCCGGTTGTGGACGTTGCCCGTGTACACGTGCCGCAGGCCGGCGTCCAGGGCGATCTGCCGCGCCCGCACGAGGGTCGACACCGGCGTCGGCGGCACGTCGCGCATGCGCCAGTCGGGGTGGAACGCCGAGAAGTGCAGCGGCACGTCGGGTCCGAGTTCGGACGCCACCCAACCGGTCAGCTTCTCCAATTCGGCGGAGCTGTCGTTGTGCCCAGGGATCAGCAGCGTCGTGATCTCGAACCACACGTCGGTCTCGTGCCTCAGATAGGCGAGCGTGTCCAGCACCGGCTGCAGATGCCCCCCGGTGAGGCTCTGGTAGAACTCGTCGGTGAACCCCTTCAGGTCGACGTTGGCGGCGTCCATCGCGGCGAAGAAGTCGCGCCTGGCTTCGGGATTCACATACCCGGCCGTCACCGCGACGTTCTTCACCCCCCGCGACCGGCACTCCGCCGCGACGTCGATCGCGTACTCGGCGAAGATCACCGGGTCGTTGTAGGTGTACGCGACCGAGCGGCAGCCCATGGCGACGGCGGCGTCAGCGATGGCCTCGGGCGTGGCCTCGTCCTGCAGTCGGTCGAACTCGCGGGCCTTCGAGATGTCCCAGTTCTGGCAGAACTTGCAACCCAGGTTGCAGCCCGCCGTGCCGAACGAGAGCACGGACGTGCCCGGGTAGTAGTGGTGCAGCGGCTTCTTCTCGATGGGGTCGATGCAGAAGCCCGAACTGCGGCCGTACGTCGTCAGGACGAGGCGTCCGCCCTCGTTGGCCCGCACGAAGCAGAACCCGCGCTGCCCGTCGCGCAGCGTGCACTCGCGCGGGCACAGCTCGCACCGGACGCGCCCGTCCGGCAGCGTGACGCCGTAGCGCGCCGGGTGATTCTCCTGCGGCACCAGTCGCATCACTCACCCCACTTCCGCACCGTGTAGCGCTCGAGGCGCACGTCGGGGCCCCAGTAGGACGCCGCCAGCCCCGCCTTGCGCTTGAGATGGGCCAGGAAGTCGGCCGGGTCGGGCAGTTCGTCCCAGACCTGCGGCAGGAAGGTCCCCCGGTGCCCCCGGGCGGTCAGGATGACCCCGTCCACCCCCGGACGCAGCTGCGCGCGGGCGTCCGCCTCGTCGGTGAAGACGATGGGCTCGGACGCCGACAGCAGCGAGACCTCGACGCGCAGATCCGCGAGTTCGGACGCCGACAGCGGCGGGAACCGCGGGTCGTGGAAGGCCGCGGACCGGGCATTCGAGGCGACGTCCTCGCCGACTCCACGCCAGGCCTCCAGGGAGCCGATGCAGCCGCGCAGGCGTCCGCCCCGCGTCAGCGTGACGAACGTGGCGCCGGGCTCGCGCAGCCAGTCGGGTCCGTCGACGGCAGCCGGACGCCGTTGGCGCGGCCCGAGTTCGTCGGCGATCGCCTTGCGGGCCAGGGGAACCAGGACGGTTCCGGCGTCGGCGGGGATCATGCCGCCTCCACGAACCCGAACGACGCGTACCCGACCACCCGCCCGCGGTCGCCCGCGGTGTCGCCGGAGTTGCAGGCGCCGAGGAGCACCGGCTCCAGGCCGTGCGCCGGCGAGGCCGCGATGAGCCCGTTGAGCGGGGTCGCCCCGCAGGCACGCTCGTGGCTGAGCGGCTCACGCAGGCTCAGGACGGCCTCGATCGTGCCCTGGTCGATCGCGCGGGCCTCGTCGTAGCGGTGGTAGTGCGACAGGTCGGAGCTGATGACGATCAGCGTCTCGTCGCCTCCCCACAGGGCCGCCAGGACGCCGGCCACCTCGTCGGCGGTGGCGTCCCCCACGGCCAGCGGGACGACGGCGAAGTCGCCGAGCGCGCGCTGCAGGAACGGCAGCTGCACCTCGAGGCTGTGCTCCGCGGCGTGGACGTCCGGCCTGGTCACCACGTGGTCGAGCCCGGACGCCGCCTCGGCGTCCACCGGCACCTCGCCCAGCGGGGTCGCCATCGCCCGGCAGCCCGGAAGCGCCAGGCCCAGCACCGGCACCCGGTGGCACGGCCCCAGCAGGACGACCCGCGTGATGCGCTCGCGCGCCGGGGTGAGCGTGGCGTAGGCCAGCCCGGCGATCGCGCCGGAGTAGACGTAGCCGGCGTGCGGCACGACCAGCGCCTTGGGGGCCGCCTGCGAGCCGTCGGGACGGGCGGCGTCCAGGCTCGCGCCGGCGGCCAGGAAGCCATCGACCATGCGCGCGAGCGCGCGGGGTTCGGCCGGGTAGAACAGGCCCGCGACAGCGGGCGGGCGAACGGCGAGCATCGTCGGATCCTTCCGCCGGATGCCTCAGATTCTAGGCCGGGGACGGCCGTTTAGAGCGTGCGGACGATCACGCTGAAGACGTGCGGCAGCGCGCGCAGCGAGTCGACCAGGGCGTCCGTCGGCAGCTGGTGCAGCTCGATCTTGACGATCGCCGCCTCGTCGCCGTCGAAGACGTTGTTGGCCATCTCGTGCACCTCGAGGTCGGCGGCGTCGATGGCGTCGAGCACCTGGGCGAGGACGCCTGTGGCGTTCGCGTGCCTGATCGTGAGGCGGCAGGCCGCCGGCGTCGCCCGCTCGCGGGTCATGTTGACCACGTGCGGCACGTCGCGCCCGGCGCCGAACTCGGCGACGATCCGGACCGCCTCGGCCGCGATCGCCTGTTGAGCCTGCTCGGTGGACGCGCCGATGTGGGCTGTGCCGATCACGCCGGGGAAGGCCGCCAGCTCGGAGTGGAACTCCCCCGCCGATCCCGACGGCTCGTCGGGCCAGACGTCGAGCGCCACCCGCAGGCCCTTGGCCTCGATCGCACGGCGCAGGGCGGCGGCGTCCACGATCTCGGCGCGCGAGGTGTTCACGAAGCCGGCCCCCTCGCGCATGGCGCCGAAGAACGCCTCGCCGATGAAACCCCTGGTGGCGTCGTTGAGCGCCAGGTGGACGCTCACCACGTCGGCCGCCGCGGCGACCTCCTCGGGCGAGGACGCGCGTCGCACCCCCAGTTCGCCCGCCGCCTCGTCGGTGAGGCTGCGCGACCAGGCCACCACCGGCATGCCGAAGGCCCGTGCGCGCTTGACCAGCTCGGCGGCGATGCTGCCGAGCCCGACGACGCCGAGAGTGCGGCCGTACAGGCCCCGGGCCTTGCTGAACTCGCCCTTGGCCCAGCGGCCCTCGCGCAGAGCCGCCACGTTGTCGGGGATGCGCCGGTCGAGCGCGGCGATGAGCCCGAACGCCAGCTCGGCCACCGCCACCGAGTTCTGCCCCGGGCAGTTCGCCACGTAGACCCCGCGCCGCGAGGCGGCCGGGACGTCGATCGTGTCGTAGCCGGCCCCCGCGCGCACGATGAGCCGCAGCGCCGGGCTGGCGGCCGCGATCACGGGCTCGGTCACCTTGGTCGAGCGGACGATCAGCACGTCGGGTTGCGCCTCCGCCACCGCCGCCACCAGCGTGTCGCCCGACAGCGTCGGCGACACCGTCACGTTGCAGCCGAGGGCCTCCAGGCCCTCCACCCCGGCCGCCTCGAACGCATCGGCAATCAGAACCCGCATGGCGCCACGCTAGCCCGCATTCACCGCCGTCAAGAACTGTTTGAGCAAGGGGCCGCAGGTGGACGCCCCGTAGTCGCCGTCGGCGACCATCACCGACACCGCCAGGTCGCCCTGGATCGCGATCAGCCACACGTGCCAGCGCTGCTGGCCGTCGACCGTGTAGGTCGCCGTACCGGTCTTCGCCATGATCGGCCCACCGGGGGTGCCGGCGAGCGCCGACTGCGCGGTGCCCTCGGTCACGACCCCACGCATCAGCGTCCGCAGGTACTCGGCCTCCTGCTCGGTGATCGGCTCGGCGGCCACGGGGGTCTCCGAGGCGGTCGCCGTGCCCGTCGCGGACGCCGTGCCGGCCGACGCGGACGCCGTCGGTGCCGTCGGCGTCCCGGCATCTCCGGTGACCAGGACGGGCTGCACCCTGGCGCCCTTGGCGATGGACGCCGTCACGGCCGCCATGCCCAGCGGGCTGACCAGCACCTTGCCCTGCCCGATCATGGACGCCGCGTGCTCGGTGGCCCCGGACGCCGTCGCCGGCACCCGGCTCGTCGCCGCCGTCACCGCGATCGATGGTGGCGTGGTGAGCCCGAGCGCGGACGCCGCCGAGGCCAGGTCGGCCTGGGTCACCGTGTCTGCCTGGCTGATCACCGCCGTGTTGCACGAGTGGGCGAACGCGGTCGTCCACGGGATCGTGCCCAGCGCGCTGCTCGGATACCCCTCGTCGTTGTTGAACGTGTAGCCGTCCACGGTGATCGATGGCGTGCACGGCAGGGTCGAGGTCGGCGTCAGCCCGTGCCGGATCATCGCCAGCCCGGACACGGTCTTGAACGTCGAGCCCGGCTCGTAGAGGGCCTGCGTCGCGGTGGACGCCACCCCCGCCGACCCCGGCCCGGACGCCACCGTCAGCAGCGCCCCGTCCGACGGACGCACCGCAACGATCGCGGACGCCGGCACGACCCCCGACAGGATCGACTCCGCCGCCGTCTGCAGACGGGCGTCGATGGTCGTCTGCACATCCTGGCCGTCGGTGGCCACCACCCGCTTCAGGTCGCGGGCCTGGCTGCCCTGCCGCAGGATCGCCTGGACGACGTAGCCCGCCGACCCGCGCAGCACCGAGTCGCGCGCCAGCTGCAACCCGCCGGTGCCCACCTGGTCGCCGGCCACGACGGCCCCGCCCGAGGCCGCGATGATCTCGGGCGTCGCCTCCCCCACCTGGCCCAGGATGGGCCGCAGGAACGACGAGGTGATGCCCAGCGCCTGCGTGACCTGCTGGGAGGTCACCCCCGGCATCGATTTCACCGCGTCGGCCGCCGCTTGCTGTTTGGGATCCTTCACCCGCAGCAGCGCCGCCTCGACGAAGGCCTTGGTGCCGGCCGCGGCCACCTTCGCCGCGTAGGTGTCGGCGTTGACCGAGACCCCCTTGTCGGTGAGCGCCTTGGCCAGGGCGCGCGCGGCGGAGTCGACCGCGGCGGCGTCCAGATGCGACTTGTCGATGCCCACCCGGATCGCCGGCTGGTTGAACGCGAGCGGCGTGCCGTCGCCGCCCAGGATCGAGCCGCGGCTCGGCGCCAACCGGTTGAACAGCAGCCGCTCGGTGTCGGCCAGCCCCGGCGCGACGACGGACGCGGCCCAACTCGCCCGCCAGCCGTCGGCGGTCAGCGCCAACGGAAGCGTCACGTCGTAGCTCCACGGCTCCTGGACCGGCGTCGGAGCCCACACGTAGTGCAGCGTTGCCTCGGCGTTGCGGTCGTCGCGCCCCCGCACGTCGGCGACCGTCACCGCCGGCTTGAGCCCGCCCATGCCCTTGACGATCGTGGCGAACTCGGACGCCGGCGAGACCCCCGCGGTGACGTGGAAGTCGGTCTCGTCCAGACTCCCGGACGCGATCGACGCCGCGACATGCTCGGCCAGCGTGCGCTGGAGCCGCGCCGTCTCGGCGTTGCGCCACAGCACGTAGCCATCACCCCCCGCGAGCACGAGGGCCACGACGACCAGGGCGACGATGAGGGTGGTGCGACGGCGCATGACCCCATCAGACCACAGCCCTCCGACATTCCGGATCCGACCGCCGGATGAACCCGACCGCCCTGGTCAGCCCAGGGTCGCGACGGCGGTGGCGGCGAGAGCTGCCGCGAGGGCGTCCTTCGCGGCGTCCGTCTTCAGGTACGCCCAGTCGGACGCGTTGCGCAGGTTGCCCATCTCGAGCATCACCCCGGGCGCGCCGGTGAGCAGGTTGAGGCCCGCGATGTCGTCGCGGTGATCGATGCCGGTGCCGCTGCCCACGTAGTTCGAGCGCGGCAGCGGCGTCCGGGACTCCAGCTGCCCGACCAGCGTCTTCGCCACCGCGGCCGACCGGGTCTGCAGCGCGCTGCCGCCCTCCATCGTCGACGACACGATCACGTGGAAGCCGCGCTGCCCGGTGCCCTCGGCGCCGTCGCCGTGGATCGACAGCACGAGGTCCACGGCGTTGCGGTTGGCGATCGCCGCGCGTTCGTTGACGCACGGCCCGACACCCGAGTCGCTCGGACGACTCAGCAGCACCGTCGCCCCCTGGGCACGCAGCAGCCCGACCAGCCGGACGCCGACCGCCCAGTTCGTCGCGTGCTCGGACGTCCCGTCGAGCGATTCGGTGCCCGAGCTGTTGCACACCTTGGTCGTGCCGTGGCCCGCCGGCACCTGCGCGTTGACGATCGACGACACCAGCCTCCCGTTGTGCCCCGGGTCGACCAGGATCGTGCGTCCGCTGAGTGGCCCGGACGCCGTCGGCGCGAGCGTCGCTCCCCCGGTGCTGGGCTGCCCGGACGCTCCGGCCGACAGCACCATGCCCGCCAGCGGCGAGCCGGCCGGGACGCTGGTCGTGGTCTTCGTCGAGGTGCTCGTCTTGCCCGAGCTCGTGGCGCCCGTGGGCGTCCCGCCGGTCGAGGTGGTGGGAGCCGTCGCCGACGCGGACGACGGAACCACCGCCGACGGGGACACGACGACGGGCGACCCGGCGTCCGAACTGACGGCGGACGTGGGCACGGTCGCGGACGCGGTGCCCCCGGGCCCCTGGCAGCCTGCCAGCGCGGCGAACGAGACGACCAGGACGGCCGCGAGGGCCGGCCCGCGGCGGACGCCCGACGACCGCCCGGCGCCTCGGCGTCCGAACCGGACGCCGGCCGACAACGGACGCCCGGTCATTTCTTCTTCGACGGCGTCGAGGACGCCGCGGGTGAGGCGGACGGGGAGGCGGAGGCCGACGACGCGGTCAGGACGATCTCCTTGGCGCCGGCGGCGATGCCCTCGGCGAGGGCGTCCTTGCCTGCGTCGGTGGCCAGGATCGCCCAGTCGTCGGTCTGGATGATGTTGCCGACCTCGAGCAGCACGGCCGGCCCGGTCTGCATGGTGTTGAGGACGCCGAGCTCGTTGCTGCGGACCAGCACGCCCGTCCCGCCGCCGACGTAGTTCGAGATGGGGATCTGCGAGCGTGACGCGATGGCGGCGACGAGGGTCTTCGCAGCCTCGGTCGACGCCGCCACGACCGGCGCCCCGCCCTTCATCGTCTCGCTGTGGATGACGAAGAAGCCGCGGTTCTTCTGCAGCTCGTTGCCGTCGCCATGGATGGAGATCAGGAGGTTCGCCCCGTTGCGGTTGGCGATCGCGGCGCGCTCGTCGTTGCACGGACCGGTGCCCTTGTCGTCGGGGCGCGTGACCACGACCGTCGCGCCCTGCACGCGCAGGATCGGGACGACGCGGTTGGCGATGTCCCAGACCAGGTTGGACTCCGAGACCGACTTGTCGAGGGCGGTGCTGCCGGCGTTCTGGCAGGGACGCCGTCCGGCGCCGAAGTACTCGATCGACTTCATGTTGATCGACGTCTTCCACTTGCTGTTGTGACCTGGGTCGATCGCGATGACCTTGCCGTCCAGCAGGCCCGAGCCGGTGGGCGCGAACCGGACACCGCCGGTGCTGGGCTCGTCGTACGCGCCGGGCGCCACGATGGTCGGCGTAGCGGCGGGCGTGAAGGTCGGCGAATTGACCAGGTCGGTGTTCACCGGCCCGCCGCCGCGTCCGTAGTTGGTCGACGCGATGCTGCAGCCCGCGAGCGCCACGCTCAGGGCCACGGCGAGGCCGGCGGCCGCCACGCGCGCCCGCCCACTGGTAGTGATGCTCACGTGTGCTCCTGTCCGGCGTCCCTCATCGGACGCCTCAGCCCCGGCCCGAGGGTGACGCGCTGCCCTGCGCGGACGCCGACCCGGTCGCCCTCGGGGACGCGGACGCCGACGCCGACGCCGAGCCCGAGGGGCTGGCGGTGCTGGGCGTGGGGGTCGGCGACGGTGTCATGTACTCGGGCTTGAGCAGGGTGTCCTCGATCGCCGCCTCCAGGGCCGCGGCGATCTTCTGCTGGTGCGCCGGGTCGACGAGGCGGGCGAGGTTGGCGGGGTTCTTGAGGTTGCCCATCTCGATGAGGACCCCCGGCGTCTTCTCCAGCCCGGCCAGCACCATCAACTCGGCCGACCGCTGCCAGATGCCGGCCGGCTTGCGGGGCACGTAGTTGGTCAGGGGCTCCTCGGTCATGGCAAGCATGTTGCGGATCACGTTCTCGGCGCCCGCCATCGAGCGGTTCAGCAGCTCGGGGCCGCCGACCATCTTGGTGTCGAGCTGCACGTGGAACCCCTGCGGGTCGGCGATGCCGGCACGCCCCATGTTCTGGCCGTCGGCGTGCACCGAGATCAGGAAGTCGGCGTTCACCCGGTTCGCGATGCGGGCGCGGTCGATGTTGCAGGGGCCGACGCCCTCGTCGTCAGGACGCGTCAGGATCACGGTCGCGCCGCGCTCGCGCAGCAGGTCGACCAGCCGCGCCGAGACCTGCCAGTTCAGCTGGTGCTCCGACACCGTCCGGTCGGCCGTCTCGGTGCCGGTCGCCGCGCACTGGATCTTGCCGAACGGCGTGTCCACGTGCCGGTTGTTGAGCGCCGGGTTGAAGGCGCCGTTGTGGCCGGGGTCGACGACGATGACCTTGTCGTTCAGCGGTCCGCCGGCGGTGGGCGCCAGCGTTGGGCCGCCGGTCGAAACCTTGTCGAAGGCCCCGGACGGCATGATCGTCGGGGTCGCCGCGGGGGTGAACGGGTAGGCCGGGGTCGAGACGGACGCCGACGCGCCGCCCGGGTCTCCCGGGGTGCCAGCCACGCCGGGGGAGACCGCGCACCCACCGAGGAGGAGGCCGGCAAGGACAGGCACGACGGCGTGCCACACCTTGTCGCGGACGTTGCTCACGGACGGCTCCTCGGGGCCCTCCCGGGTCAGGGAGATCGGAGGGTCGATCCGGTGGCCCGCCGGCAATTGTGGCCGATGACGCAACCCCGGGCGCAACGGCGCGCCCGCCGGGGACGGATTCCCCTTGTCACGGGGCCGCATCGCGCCAGCTGACCGGAACCGCATCCGCGCGCGTCGGAGTCGGGGTAGGTTCACGAACAGACACCCAAGGGGGAGAGCCTCATGCGTGATCTCACGTACCTGATCTCGACCAGCCTGGACGGCTTCATCGCCGACGTGGACGGCAGGTACTCCGCCAATCCGAACCCACCCGACCTCATGGCCGCCTCGGCCGAGCTGTTCCCCGAGACGTTCCTCGGACGCGAGCGCGAGGTCCTCGGCCTGGACGGCGCCGGACGCCGCTTCGACACCGTCGTCATGGGGCTGGGCACTTACCAGATGATGGTCCGCCACGGCGACCCCAACCCCTACCCGCACCTGCGGCAGTACGTCCTGACAAGGGACGCCGCCGGCCTCACCCACACCGAGCCGAGCATCACGTTCGTGGACGCCGCGGCGTCCGATCTCGTCGGCGCGCTGCGCAAGGAGGACTCCAAGCTGGGGATCTGGCTGTGCGGGGGTTCGCGGCTGGCGTCCTCGCTGGTGAACGAGATCGACCGGCTGGTACTGAAGCTCTGCCCGATGATCCTGGGCGACGGCGTCCCTCTGTTCGCGCGCGGCATCGAGCCGCAGCCGCAGGAGTTCCTGTCCGCCAAGACGCTGCCCTCGGGCGCGATGATCGTGAGCTACCGGCGTCCGAAGGGCCGCTCGGAAGGCGCCTGACTCAGGCGTGGGCGTCCACCCACTGGCGCAGCTGCGGCAGCGGAACCGCCCCGCGTTGGACGCCCACTTGTTTGCCACCGCTGAACAGCAGCAGCGTCGGGATCGCCTGGACGCCGAACTTCGCCTGGGTCGCCGGGTTCTCGTCGACGTTGACCTTGACGAGCTTGAGCTTGCCCGCGCGCTCGGCGGCCAGCTTCTCCAGCAGCGGCGACACCTGCCGGCACGGACCGCACCAGGGCGCCCACAGGTCGACCAGCACGGTCACCTTGGAGGAGTCGGCGACGGTCGCGAAGTCGTCGTCGGTCGCGTGGGCGATCCAGGGCAGCGGCGCCTTGCACTGCGGACAGCGAGGGGTTCCGGACGCCGACGCCGGCACCCGGTTACGCGCCCCGCAACCGGGGCAGGTCACGATCGCATTGGCCACGTCCGCAGACTACCCGCGGGGCTCGGCCGTGGCCGGGTCAGAGCAGGGCGCGGATGAGGGCGTCCGCCTGGGGACGGCTCAGCTTCGGCTGCGCCCGCACGAGCAGGGACGCCGCGTACGCCGGGTCGGCGTCGGCGTCCACCCCGGCCTCCCACAGGACGCCGTAGGCCCAGCGCCGCGCGCCCGGCCCGGGGAAGCGGCTGCCGGCTGGATCGCCGAACAGCTCGCCGGGCCCCTGGTCGGCTTGGGCGAACGCCGCGAGGAGCTCGTCGGGGGTGTCCGGGATCGTGGGGATTCTGCGGCGGTTGCGCATCACGAGCGACGTCATGAACGCGGTGATGGCGAGCACGACGACTCCGAGCACCAGCCACTCCATGGCTTCGACGATAGCCGGAGGGTCAGCGCACGACCTTGATGTTCAGCAGCGGCATGCCGAGGGCGCCGAACAGTCGCAGCCACAGCGGCAGGTACATCTCGGGGCCGCGGGCGGTCGTGATGTCGCCCAGGTCGATGACGTCGGTGTGGCCCATGGCGGTCAGCAGTTCGGCGACCCGGCGCTTCGCCTCAGTGTTGTCGCCGGACACGAACACCGAATGATCGCCGCCGCCGACCCTGCCGGGGTCGATCATCACCGACGCGGACATCGTGTTGAGGGTCTTGACGACGTGCGCGTCCGGGAAGCGGCGCTGGATCTGCTCGCCCAGGGAGTCGGTGTTGCAGACGAACAGCGACGGCGGCATGCCCGCGGAGAAGTCGAGCGGGTTGGCGACGTCCATGACCAGGACGCCCGCCAGGTCGTCGCGGCCGGCGGCCTCGAGGGCCTCGATCGAGCCGGCGCCGTGGGTCGCGTTGACGACCAGATCGGCGTCCGCCGCGGCCTCGGCGTAGGCGGCCAGGTCGATGTGCGGGTTGGCCGCGTGCCAGTCCCGGAAGGGTGGGCCGCCCATGCCGTCGGGCTCGGTGCGGGCGAGCGTGGCCGCCACGTCGCGCGTCCCGATGGTGACCTGGTGGCCCAACTCGGCCAGCTTGCCGGCCAGGGCCCGTCCGACCGTCCCCGAGCCCAGAACCGCGATCTTCATGCTCGTCTCCTCCGATCGGGCGTCCCCCGCCGAGCCGTCGGCGGGCCCCGTCGTCCTGATTACCGCGCGGACGGGCACTTCAACCGCCTGGCGAAGGGGGCGATCGCGGATAGTGGAGGGTTTTGGCCCGACTACGGGCCACAAGTCTCCAGTATGACCCGCCGGCGTCCCGCCGCCTTACCTGAGTGGGTCCAGGGTCGGTCCGAGACGTCGAGACGAACACTCGACCTACCTATTGACCGACGGTCAGTCAGTCGTATCGTTGGGCCATGGCCCGTGTGACGAAGCCGCCGCACATCAGGCGCGAGGAACTGCTCGACGTGGCGCTGCAGCAGTGCACGACCGTCGGCTACGACGCCCTCTCCATCGACCAGCTGACACGAGCGGCGGGCGTGGCCAAGGGCACGTTCTACTACTACTTCGGCTCGAAGCAGGACATGCTGGGCGCCCTCGTCGAGCGCTTCGTGGACGGGCTCTTCGCCAGCCTGGAGGAGTCGGCGTCCACCCTCACCGGCACGGGCGCGCAGCGGTTCCAGCAGCTGCTCAACGAGGCGACGGCCTGGAAGTCGGCCCGACTCGAGGACGCGATGGCGTACATCCCCCTGCTGTACAAGCCCGCCAACGCGGAGTTGCGGCATCGTCTCTTCGACGCCTGGCACGACCGGACGAGACACCTGTTCAGGCCACTGGTGGCCGCCGGCGCCGCCGACGGGTCGTTCGACGTCGCGGACGTGGATCCGACCACCGACATCGTCCTCTCCCTCTGGCTGGGCACGTCCACCAGCGTCATGGAGGAGGCCATCTCCAGCCCGTCGGCGACCGACTTCGCCGAGGTCGTCCTCCGCAGGCTGACGGCCCTGGTGACGGCCGTCGAGCGGGTGCTCGGCGCGCGTCCGGGCACCTTCGGCGTCCCCCTCGACCCCGAGCTCGTGCAACACCTGCACGCCCCGTTCCTGGCCGCGCTCGAGACCGAGCCGGCGACCGCCTCAACCCCCAGGAGGGGCCGATGAAGACCAAGAGGAGCCGCATCGTCGCGGCCGTGGTGATCGTCGCCGTCGTCGGAGCGCTCGTGGCGGGCTACCTCGTCTCGCAGAGAAGCGGCCGGACGGCCATCACGACGGCCAAGGCCACCAGCCAGAGCCTGTCGCTGACGGTCAGCGCGTCGGGCAGCGTGGACGCCACCCAGCGCGTCCCCGTCTACACGCCGATCGCCGGGACACTGGCCTCGGTCACCGTCACCGACGGCCAGGCGGTGACGGCCGGCCAGCTGCTCGCCACCCTGGACGCCGCCCCTCTCACGGCCGCCGTCAACCAGGCCAAGGCGCAGGTCTCGGCGGCGAACGCGCAGGCCCAGGCCGCGAGCGCGCAGGCCGGGCAGGCCAACGCCCAGCTGGTCCAGGCGAACGCTGCGGCCAAGGCCGCGGACGCGCAGCTCGTCCAAGCGAACGCCCAGGCCGACCAGGCTGACGCCCAGGCCGAGCAGGCGGACGCCCAGCTGTCCGCCGCGAAGGCTCTGCCGCACGACACCGACGCGCTGGCGCAGGCGCGCGAGAACGCCATCGCCCAGGCCCGGGCGGCCCAGGATGCGGCGAGCGCTGCCCAGGCCGCGGCCGGCGGCGTCCAGGACTCGGCCCGAGCCGCGCAGGAGCAGGCCGGCGGCGTCCAGAAGTCTGCGCGCGCGGCGCAGGACGCCGCGACCGCGGCCAAGAACGCCGCCGCCGCCGCGCAGGCGGGCGCCGCCGCGACGCTGAAGACGGCCGAGCTCAACGCGACCAAGACCACCATCAACGCCCCGGCGTCCGGCACCGTGACCTTCGACGCCCTGGCAGCCGGCGGCGACGCGAAGGCCGCGCCGCTGGCGTCCGTGACCCCCGCCGTGCCGGTCTTCACGATCGTCGACCTGACCGGTCTCGTCTTCGCCGCCCAGGTGGACGAAGCCGACATCGCGGGCGTGACCGCGGGACAGAAGGCGTCCGTCACCCTGGACGCCTTCCCCGGCCGCACCTTCGAAGGCAGCGTGGGCGAGGTCTCCACGTCGTCGGTGACCACCAAGACCGGCGGCGTCGCCTTCGTCGTCAAGGTGCCGCTGACGAGCTCGGACGCCGTCCTGCGGCTCGGGATGAGCGGCGACGTGTCGATCGCTACGAAGGAGATCCCGGACGCCCTCGTGGTGCCCGCCCAGGCCGTGCAGGCCGAGGGGACGGGGCGCTACGTGTACCGCGTGTCGGGCAGCACCGTCCAGCGGGTCGAGGTGACGGTGGGGGCCGCCACCGACACCCTCGTGCAGGTCACGTCCGGGCTCACCCCCGGGGACGTGGTCGCCACCAGCCAGCTGACCGCGCTGTCGAACGGGGCGACCGTCGATGTCGGGAAGTAGGAAGCCGGCCGCGGTCGCCACGCTCGCGCCCGTGGGCGAGGGCGAGGGCGAGGGCGAGCCGATCGTGCGGACCGTCGCTCTCACCAAGGTCTACGGCTCGGCCGAGCAGGAGGTCCGGGCGCTGGACGGGGTGGACCTCACCGTCGCCCCCGGCGAGTTCGTCGCGGTGATGGGGCCGTCCGGCTGCGGCAAGTCGACGCTGCTGAACCTGCTCGGTGGCCTGGACTCCCCCACCTCCGGCCAGGTGTTCGTCGACGGGGCCGACCTCACCACCCTGCCGGACGACCGGCTCACCGAGCTGCGCCGGCGGCGCATCGGGTTCGTGTTCCAGTTCTTCAACCTCATCCCGGTGCTGGACGCCGTCGAGAACGCCGCCCTGCCGCTGACGCTGGACGGGGCGTCCGGGGCGGAGAAGACGGCGACCGGCTGGCTCACGCGGGTCGGCCTGGCGGACCGGCTGCACAACCGTCCCGACCAGCTCTCGGGCGGCCAGCAGCAACGGGTCGCCGTGGCGCGGGCGCTGTCGACCGATCCGGCGCTCGTCCTCGCCGACGAGCCGACCGGCAACCTCGACTCGAAGGCGGGCACCGAGATCGCCGAGTTGCTGAGCCAGGTGGCCCGCGAATGGCACCGGTCGGTGCTCATGGTGACCCACGACCCGCGGATCGCCTCGTACGCCCAGCGCCTCGTCCTGATGCAGGACGGCCGGGTGGTCGACGACCTGGCCCTGGACGGATCGCGCTCCACGCCTCTGCACGCCATGGAGCGAGCGGGGTTGCTGTGAGCGCGCCGACGCTCACGCTGGCCTGGCGGTACCTGCGGGGCCGCGGGCTCCGGTCGGCCCTGACCACCCTGGCCGTGGCCCTCGGCGTGATGCTCATCTTCGGCCTGGGCGGGGTGGTCCCGACCCTGGTCGACACGTTCACCCGCTCGCTGATGACCGCCGCCGGCAAGATCGACCTCACGGTGACGAGCTCGCTCGGGCAGCCTTTCGCGGCGTCCGTGGTCGACGAGGTGGCCCGCGTGCCGGGGGTCGCGGTCGCCACCGGCGAGGTCGAGCACGCGGCGCCCCTGCCGACGCGCCGCGACGTCGCCGCCAACGAGCAGGTCACGTCCGTCGAGGTCGTGGGCGTCGACCCGGCCGTCAGCGGACGCGTCCGCGACCTGACGCTGGCGTCCGGTCGGCCGCTGGGCGTCTCGGACGGCGACGTCGTCGTGATGGCGTCCGACCTGGCCGGACGCCTCGGGCTCGGCCTGGGCGATCAGCTGGTCCTGCCGTCCGAGGTCGGATCCACCCGCTACACGGTGGTCGGCCTGCTGTCGGCGGCCACCATCCCCGGGCAGGAGACGGTCTTCGTGCCGCTGGCGTCCGCGCAGACCCTGTTCGGGCTGGGCCAGAAGGTCACCGCGGTGCAGGCGTCCCTCGTCTCCGGCGCCGACCGTGCGGCGGTCGAGGACGCCGTCCGTGCGGCCCTGGGCGCCGACTACACGGTTGGTGGGCTCTCGAGCAACTCCAGCCTGCTGGCGTCCATCCAGGTGAGTCAGTACGCCTTCACCCTGTTCGGCCTCTTCGCGCTGGCGACGGCCGGCTTCATCATCCTCAACAGCTTCCGGACCGTGGTCGCCGAGCGGCGGCGCGACATCGGGATGCTGCGGGCGGTCGGCGCCCCCCGGCGCACGATCACCGCAATGTTCCTGGCGGAGTCGCTGCTGCAGGGCGTCCTCGGCACGGGCCTGGGCATGGTCCTCGGGTACCTGATGGCGCTCGGGACGTTCGCCGTCATGGGTCCGGTGTTCGAGAGCGTCGTCCACATCCGGCTCGGGTCGGTGCGGTTCGAGGTGGCCACCTACGTCGAGGGGATCGTCCTGGGGATCGGGGTGACGATCCTGGCGGCCGTCGTCCCCGCGCGGGCGGCGGGACGGATCGCCCCCATGGAGGCCCTCCGCCCGCAGAGCGAGCACCTCTATCGCCGGGGCGCGGGCGCCCGGGCCTGGATCGGGGTCGGCGTCCTCGTGGTGTCGCTGTTCTGCCTGGCCACGGGCGTGGGGGAACTCGTCGGGCTGGGCGCCGTGGTGTTTCTCATCGGCATCGCGCTGATCACCCCGGCCATCGTCGGCCCACTCGCGGACGCGGCCGGCAGCGCGGTCGAGCTGGCGTTCGCCCGCGAGGGGGCGCTGGCCCGCTCGAACCTGCAGCGCAACCCCGCCCGCTCGGCCAACACGGTGTCCGCGGTGATGCTCGGGCTGGCGTCCATCGTCGCGATGGTGACGGTCGTCCAGTCGATCTTCACCGGGTTCATCGGCTACATCGACCGATCGCTGTCGGCCGACTACATGTTCATCCCGAACTCGATCGTGCTCGCGCAGGGCAACGTCGCGGCCGGGCCCCGGCTCGCCGCGGACGTCGCGCACACCGCCGGCATCGGACCCGTCTCGACGCTGCGGATCGGCCGCGCGAAGCTCGACGGCAAGGACGTCCAGGTCATCGGCATCGACCCCGCCACCTACCCCAAGGTCGCGGCCTTCGAGTGGACGACCGGCAGTTCGGACGCCGCCGTCGCGCAGCTGGCATCCGGACGCTGGCTGATCTCCAACGGCATCTTCGCCGGACAGGCGGGGCTCGCCTCCGGCCAGGCAGTGACCCTCGACACCCCCAACGGCAAGCGGACGTACTTCGTGGCGGGCGTCGGCAACGACTACCTGAACGCCAAACTCGCCACCATCTACGTCAGCCAGGACGCCCTCGCCCGCGACTTCGACGTCACCGACGACCTCCTGATCCTGGCGAACCGGACGCCGTCCGCAGACCCGGCCGCAGTCAAGGCCGCGCTGCAGAAGATCGCCGAGGACTACCCGGCGTTCAAGCTGTACGAGTCGGCGCAGTGGCGCGACGAGCAACTCGCGATCTTCGACCAGACCTTCGTGCTGTTCTACTCGTTGATCGCTGCGCTGGCGATCCCGTCGCTGCTGGCGCTGCTGAACACCCTGGCCATCTCGGTGCTGGCCCGGACGCGCGAGCTGGGCATGCTGCGGGCCGTGGGCGCGACCAGGCGGCAGATCCGCCGGATGGTGATGGCCGAGTCGCTGCTGCTCTCCGTGATCGGCACCGTGTTCGGGGTGGCCGCTGGGCTCTGGCTGGGCTACGCCTTGGTCGAGGGTATGAAGGCCATCGGCTGGCCCATGCCCTGGACGTTCCCCTGGGGAGGCGTCCTGCTGACGATCGCGGTCGGGATCGTGTTCGGCGTCCTCGCGGCCCTGATCCCGGCGAGGTCGGCCGCGCGGCTCGACGTGGTCGCCGCCCTGCACCACGAGTAGCGCCGCCGAGCGGGCGTCCGGCTCGGACGTGGCCGGTGAGATGATCGAGGACGTGCCCTTCTCGTTCCCCCTCATCGACCTGTACGCCGGCGAGGTCGCCGACCCCGTGGGCGACCTGTTCGTCGCCCTCAACGCCCCCGGCGTCATCTCGTTCGCGGGCGGCGTCCCCGACCCGGCACTCTTCCGCACCGACGACCTGCGGGCCGCCTTCGACTGGGTGCTCACCCACGACGGACGCCGCGCCCTGCAGTACGGCACGTCCGAGGGCGATCCCGGCCTGCGGGCCATCGCCGCCGCCCGCGTGAGCCGCTGGCTGCCGACGGCGTCCGAGCAGATCCAGATCACGTCGGGCTCGCAGGAGGCCATCTACCTGACCGCCCTGGTCATGCTGAACCGGGGCGACACGATCCTCGTCGAGGAGCCCACCTACCTGGCCGCCGTGCAGGCGTTCTCCCTCGTCGGCGCGAGGATGGTGGGGGTGCGCACCGATGAGTACGGCATCGTCCCGGAGGCCCTCGCCGCCGCCATCGCCGAGCATCACCCCAAGGCGCTGTACCTGGTGCCGAACTTCTCCAACCCCACCGGACGCACCATGTCCGCCGACCGCCGCCGCGCGGTGGCCGAGGTGCTGGGGGCGTCCGAGGTGGCCCTCGTCGAGGACGATCCCTACGGCGAACTCGGCTTCGACGGCCCGCGGCTCGCGCCGATCGCGTCCCTGCCGGGCATGGCGTCCCGGACGCTGCTGCTCAACTCGCTGTCGAAGGTGATGGCGCCGGGCGTCCGGCTGGGCTGGATCCGTGGCGAGGGCCCCATCATGAAGGCCCTCACCGTCGCCAAGGGCGCCGTCACCATGCAGTCGCCGGCGCTGAACCAGCTGGCCATCGCCCGGTACCTCAGCGAGCACGACCTGGACGCCCACATCGCCGAGATCGTCACCCTCTACCGCGAGCGGCGCGACGCGATGTACACCGGGCTGTGCGCGATGCTGCCGCCGGCGGCGTCCGTGACCCGCCCCGCGGGCGGCATGTTCTGCTGGGTGACGCTGAACGACGGCAGCGACACCGCGCCGCTGCTGGCGACCGCCGTGCGCCACGGGGTCGCGTTCGCGCCCGGCTGGTCGTTCTTCCCCGGGACGCCGGACCGCTCCACCATGCGCCTCTCGTTCGTCACCAACCCGCCCGACACGATCGCCGAGGGGCTGCGCCGCCTGGACGCCGTCCTGGCCGATCGTCCCTGACGGCCCGCCCGCAACCACGTCGAACACCACCAGAACCCTGCGGCCGATCTCGACCTGACTTCGTTCGTCGAGCCCGACCGCCCCGATCACCAGGAGGACCCGTGCCCCTCGACCGACTCACCCGCCATCCCGAGCGTGGCTCGACCGACCGCGCCCGCCTGGACGCCCTCCTCGACGACCAGCTGTGGGGCACCCTCTCCACCGTGAGCCCCGAGGGCGAGCCGTGGGTGGTCCCGGTGCTCTATGCCCGCGATGGCGACCGGATCCTCGTCCACGGCTCGACCGGCGCGGGCGCCCTGCGCAACGCGGCGGCCGGCGCCCCGGTCGCGTTCTGCGTCGTCGCGATGGACGCCGTCGTCGTCGGCTACACCAACGCCGACTCCTCGGCGAACTACCGCTCGGCCGTCCTCCGCGGCACGATGACTCGCCTGCAGGGCGCCGAGCACGTGGCGGCCCTGGACGTCATGTCGGAGGCCCTGTTGCCCGGCCGCGGCGCCGAGGTGCGCCCCAGCACGGCCCGCGAGCTCGCCGCGACACTCGTCCTGGCGCTGCCGATCATCCCCGGATCCTGGATCTACAAGGAGCGCAGCGGTCAGGCGTCCGACCCGGACGAGCCCACCGACGCCTGGGGCGGCATCGTCCCGCTGCGCACGACCTGGGGCGCCCCCGAGACCGCGCCCTGGACGAGCGCCGAGGTCCCGGCGTCCGTGCGGCGGCTGGCCGGGGGCCCTCCCGAGTAGCGGAAGAAACCGGCAGCGTCACACGATCCGCCCAAATACGCCGCCCTGACTGGTTTCGCTCGCGGATCGGGTGACGTGGACGGCAAATCCGGCCGCACGCACGCTCTCCGTTAGCATCGGCGCGTGCCCACTCGCGTGACGCTCCTGGTCGACCCCGCTGACGAGCGCTCCTGGGCGGCGTCCCGGTGGCTGGCGAGCGTCGAGCTATCCCGGCCGATCGCGCTGACGCTGACGATGGCGCCCACCCAACCCGGACGCCGCCCCGCCCGGGTCGCGCTCGCGGCCGCCGACCTGGTCGGCGGCGACGGCGTCCGGGCGGTGTACGAGGCGTACGGACGCCGCAGGTTCGTCCTCGGCGAGGCCGACGAGAGCACCGCCATCGCCGACGCGCTCGCCGACGCCCAGCTACCCGGCTTCCTCGCCTTCGCCGCGGACGACCGCAAGTGGGACGCCCGGCTGGCACCGACGTCCACCGAGCCCCTGATCGTCGACGGGACGCCGCGGCGCCTGCCCGACCTGTCCGGCAGCCCGACCGGCGCGGACGCCGCCCGCCTCTTCGACCAGCTCGCGCCCTAGCTCCCTCAACGCTCGGGCGACAAGGCCCGATACAGCAGGTCGTGCAGCGGCGTCGGAACGCCCGCCTCGTCGCCGAACCGGCAGATCGCGCCGACCTGGGCGTCCAACTCGGAGGGACGCCCCTGCAGCAGGTCGCGCTGCATGGACGCTGTCGAACCATCGGGCATCGTGTCCATGAACGCAAGCGTGCGGGCGACGGCGTCCTCAGGCAGCGGGACGCCCCGGGCGCGGCCCACGGCGCACACCTCGGCGGCCGCGGCGGCGAGGGCGTCGCGGAGGACGCCCGGTCGCCGCATCACGTCGAGCGGGTCGCCGGTCAGCCCGCCGAGCGCCCCGAACGGGCCGACGTACATGGCCTTCATCCACAGATCGGTCCAGATGTTCTCGGGGTTCAGCACGGTCACGCCGGCACCGCTCAGGGCGGCGGCGAAGGCGTCCAGCACCGGGCTCGGACGCCCGTCACGCGTAGCCAACGTGAGCGTGCCCGGCCCACCACGGTGCTCGATGACGCCGGGTGTCCGGACCTGCGTGAACACCCGGACAACGCACGGCGCCACCCGGTGCTCGCCCACCAGGCCCGCGGCGATCACGGGCGCCTCGACGCCGTTCTGTACCGTCACCACCAGGGTCTCCGGGCCGACCAGCGGCAACGCTGCCCGCAGCGCGTCGGCGAAGCCCAACGCCTTGGTGGTGTGCAGCACGACGTCGGCCACGCTGGAGGACGCCGGATCGCCGGTCGCGTCCACCCGGTCGAGGACGAACCCGCCGTCGTCGGCGACCACCGTGAGGCCGGAGCGACGGAGGGCGTCCAGGGTCGCCCCCCGCACGACGAACGTGACGTCGCAGCCCGCCCGGGCCAGCAGGCCGCCGTAGTAGCCGCCGATCGCCCCGGCGCCTATCACCGCGATGCGCATGCGTCCTCCGTCGCGTCCTGACCCGCCGGCCGGCACGACCGACCGCACGGCCCCTCCCAGCCTTCCCGCTCATCCTGGCACGCCGGACGCCGCCCGCCCCGACCCGGACCGGGCCCCTGTCGGCGTCCGGGACGCTGTGGCAGAGTGGCGCCATGACCGAGCCCGAGCCGAAGCCCGACAGCGAGACCCAGCCTGCGGACAAGCCGCTCGACCCCAAGGAGGCCATGCGCCAGGCCCTGGAGGCGAAGAAGGCCGCCCACCACGCGCACGCCGAGGGCGCGGGCGGGACGAAGTCCATGGGGTCCACCCACGCGAAGGCCGCCGGCAAGCGCCAGTTCCGCCGCAAGTCCGGGGGTTAGGCCCCGGCATCCGGGAGTACGTCACACTCGATCGCCGTTTCGGGCCCGAATCCGGCCCGGACGGGCATCGAGTGTGACCCATTCCCGGTTCATCGGCCGGTCTCCCGCCTCCGCGCCGGGGCTCGCATGCCTGTGACAATCGTCACCCTCTGCGGCTGAGCCACGTCACCGGATCGCCTGACACCGAGCCCTGACCGGACGCCCCCGGCCCGGCGAGGCTGGGGACATGACCACACCACACCCCCCGGCCGTGACGGCGTCCGGCCCCCCTTCCTGGACCGTATAAGGGTCTGGGACCACACCCCCGGCCGTGACGGCGTCCGGCCTCACGAAGGCCTACAGCGAGTTGACCGCCATCGATCGCCTCGATCTGACGATCCCCGCCGGGCAACTCCTGGCACTCCTCGGGCCCAACGGCGCCGGCAAGTCGACCGTCACCGAGATGATCCTGGGGCTCACCAGCCCGGACGCGGGTGAGGTCGGCGTCTTCGGCGAGACCCCGACCCGGGCGGTCCGCGGCGGCACGGTCGGGGCGATGCTGCAGGCGGCGGGCGTCGAATGCCGGACGCCGAGCGCCGTCGTGGTGCCGGACGACGCGGCGTCCGAGGTGCTGGGCTACGTCGTCCGCGAGGCGGTGACGAACGTCGTACGGCACGCGGGGGCGTCGGTCTGCACGATCGAGGCCGGTCCCGACTGGGTCGCGGTGGGCGACGACGGACGCGGACTGTCCGGCCGGTCCGCGGGCCAGGGTCTGGACGGGCTCGCCGAGCGCCTGGGGCGCGCCGGCGGCGTCCTCACCATCGAGTCGTCGGACGCCGGCACGCGCGTCCTCGCCACCCTGGCCCCTGACGCCTCGGGCTCAGCCGCGGGGGACGCCGCATGATCCGGGTGCTGCTCGCCGACGACCAGGCGATGATCCGCTCGGCGCTCGCGGCGCTGCTGTCGCTGGAGGCCGACCTGGAGGTCGTCGGCGAGGCGGGCACGTGCGCCGAGGCCGTCGACGAGGCGGCCCGGACGCACCCGGACGTGATCCTGCTCGACGTGCAGATGCCGGCCGGCGGGGCGGCCACCGGCGACGGCATCGACGCCCTTCCGCTGCTGACCCGGGCGGCCCCGGACGCCCGCGTGATCGTCGTCACCACCTTCGGACGCCCCGGCTACCTGCGCCGGGCGCTGGAGGCCGGCGCGGTGGGGTTCATGGTCAAGGACGCCCCCGCGGACCGGCTGATCGAGGGCGTCCGGCGGGCGGCGTCCGGGCTAAGGGTCGTCGATCCCGAGCTGGCGGCGGCGTCGCTGTCGATGGGTCCCTCGCCGCTGACCGAGAAGGAGACCGAGGTGCTGGCCGCGGCGTCCGGCGGGGCGACGACAGCCGAGATCGCGCGGGCGGTCTTCCTGTCGGAAGGGACGGTGCGCAACTATCTGTCGAGCGCCATCGGCAAGCTGGGGGCGCGTAACCGGGCCGAGGCCCTGCGCACGGCGACCGAGAGCGGCTGGATCTGAGTCCGCGCGCCGGCGTCGCCGAACGGGCGCGGCAGCGAACGGGCGCGGACGGCGCGACGGCATCCGGGAAGACCCTTGCCACTGCCCGCTGGGGGCGGAACCTCCCTAGGGTGGGCCTCATGTAGCTCGGCGCGTGGGTCCTGGTCGTCGTCATCGGAGTGCCGCTGCTGGCGGCGCTGATCTGGCTGGTGGTGCGGGAGTCGGTGGTCCGGGTGCCCGCAGGCAGCCTCGGCATCCTCGTGGTGCGGGGCAAGTCGACCGACCGGTCGCTGCTGCCGGGCATCCACTGGGTGCCGGCGCTGCGCAAGCGGCAGTGCATCACCTATCCGGCGGTCGAGTTGTCGTACCGCGCGGGCGGCGAGGGCGGGCGTCCCTCGCCGGTCGAGATGAGCGGCCCGATGCTCCACGCCGTGCTGGGCGACCGCGCCGAGGCCAGGATCGGCTACACGCTGCGGTTCCGGCTGGATCCCGAGCACCTGCGGATCGTCCACGACCGCTTCGGCACCAGCGGCTACTGGTCGGCCGTCCGAGACACCAGCGAGACAGCGATCGCGGACGCCCTCGTCGAGGACGACGTCACCCTCGACTCGTTCTACCCCGGCGAGCGCGTCGCCCTGGAGGCCAAGCTCAAGCAGCGGCTCACGGACGCCCTCGCGGCCGAGGGCATCCTGCTCAGCGGGTTCGGCCTCGGCGCCGCCGACCTGGGACGGGCCGGCGAGACCATCCAGGCGACGGTCCGGGCGCGCCTCGAACTGGCGCGCGAGCAGGCCGAGGCCGCCACGCAGAAGCAGCGGGTGCTCAACGACGCCGCGCTCGCCGAGTCGCTCGCCGAGGTGGGGGACGCCGCCATCCGCTACCGGCAGACCGAGGTGTTGCGCGACCTGGCGCACCGGCCCGAACCGATGCGGCTGTGGGTGGAACCGCCGCTGACCGGGGAGCCCAGCGTGTACCAGCCGGCCGAGAGCCCGACCGACGTGCCGGCTGAGGCCGGCGGCGTCCAGTGAGGCACTCGAGGATGGGATCGCTCGTCGACCGGTTCCTGGAGGTGCTGGCGGTGATCCTGCTGGGCGTCGCCACGGTCGCGACCGCCTGGTGCGGCCTGCAGTCGGCGCTCTGGAGCGGCGAGCAGGACCGCATCGCCGTCATCGCCGCCGGCGAGCACGCGGACGCCACCCGCCTGTTCGGCCTCGCCACGCAGGCGGTCTCCTACGACGCGATGACGGTCGCCGAGTACGCCCAGGCGGTCAACTCCGGCAATCAGCAGTTGCGTACCTTCTACCGCAGTTCCCTGGTGCGCAAGGAGTTCCTCAAGTACCTCGACTCCTGGGAGCAGGAGGTGCAGGCCGGCCAGACGCCGACCAATCTCCTCGAGGACGAGAACTATCTCGCCGACGTGCTGGGGCCCTACCGCAAGGCCCTCGCCCAGGCCGAGGCCGACGACCGCGACGCCGAGTCCGCCGGACGCATCGGCGACTTGTACGTGCTCTCGACCGTGATCCTGGCCGTGGCGCTGTTCTTCGCCGGCGTCACAGGCACCTTCCGCTCGCCCACGCTCCGGCTGGTCATGCTGGCTATCTGCGTCCTGACGATCGCCGTCTCACTCGGACGCCTCGCCGACCTGCCCGTCGCCGACGCCACCTGGGCGCTGCTGGGCTCCCACTGACCCCGAGTCGGACGCCCTCAGCCCACCACCCGCTCCAGGGCGTCCAGGAGGGGCAGCTGTCCCTTGACCAGCCGGCGGCGGGCCTCGTCGATCAGGCACCACTCGGCGCGGTCGACCTCGGGATAGGTCTTGACGATGCCGCTGCGCGGCGGCCACTCGACCTCGAACGAGTTCGACGACACGAACGCCAGGTCGCGCGACGCCTCGACGGCGAACCCGCGCACGTGCTTGCCGCTGCTGAGCCGCACCTCACCCAGGTCGACCAGCTCGCCGCCGGGCACCGGCGCGCCGGTCTCCTCGACGAACTCGCGGCGGGCGGCGTCCTCGGGCGACTCGGCGGCGGGGTCGTAGAGGCCCTTGGCCAGCGACCAGGAGGCGGCGTCCTTGCGGGTCCAGAAGGGGCCGCCCATGTGCACGACGAACACCCACAGCCCGGCGTCGTCGCGCGAGTACGGGAGGATGCCCGCGCTGAATGCCGCCATGGTCGGATCGTGGCACCGCGCGGGCGGCCCCGCAAGCAAGGACGCCGCACACCGGTTCGCGTCGTCGTCACCGGCGCCGCTTGGTGGTGGTCGTCTTCGTCGGTGTCGGCGTGGCGGAGGCCGTGGTCGTCGTGGTGGTCGTGGTCGTCGTCGGTGAGGAGGCCGACGTCGACGAGGGCGTGGCCGTCGCAGTCGACGACGTGCTCGCCGTGGCCGTCGGACTCGCCGTGGCGGTCGCGGTGGCGGAGGCGGTCGCCGTGGCCGAGGCGGTCGTGGACGCGTTCGACCCGAACACCTGGAACTCGGCCAGCCCGATGTTCTCGGTCGACGAGGACACGCTGGTGATCGTCAGCAGGATGCTGGTCGTGCTGCGGGACGTGAACGTGATCGTGGTCGCCCCGCCCGCGTTGTCGAGGGCCGAGGGGCAGGTCACGGTCGAGCCGTCCGAGAACGTCAGGGTGCACCCCTTGATCTGGTCGTTCGTGTTCGGACGGTCGTACAGCACGACGGTGTCGATCGTCACCGCGGACGGGAACGTCAGCTTCACCCAGGACCCGGCCTTGCCGCCCGAGGACGCCCACTCCTTGGTGGAGTCCGTGGGATAGCCCAGGGTGCTGCCGTCGATGACCTTCGCGGCCCCCTGGCCCGACGCGGCGCTCGAGGCGGTGGCCGTCACTCCGGACGCCAGGGCCAGGTTCGTCGCCCCCGCCGCGGTCACCACGATCGTGACCGAGTCGGTCGAGGTCGTCCCGCCCGAGGTCACGGTCAGCTTGAAGACGTAGGAGCCGGCCGTCGTGGGCGTGAACGTGGGCTTGGCCGCCGTGCTGCTAGACAGCGTGACGGACGCCGGCCCGCTGGTCAGGCTCCACGCGTACGTCATCGAGGAGCTGGCGTACGAGCCCGAGGCGTCCAGGGTGACGGTCGTACCGGCGGTAACGGTCTGATCGGCGCCGGCCGAGGCCGCGACCGACGAGCCGCCCGTGGCGGTCGTGTACTGCCGCGCGGGCCACCCGTAGTAGTCGTAGTAGGTGTCGAGGTCGACCTCGTCGTCGTAGTCGGCGTAGACGTCGAAGGCGGTGGACTTCTTCGACAGCAGCGTGCCGGTCACGTTCGCGCTCTTGTACTGGGTCGGGTAGCCCATGTACGCCACGCGCTGGTGGCCCTTCTCGCTGGCGTACGCCGTGCTCACCGTGAGCACGACCTTGGCGATCGCGACGTGGTCCCAGTGGTCGAAGGAGGTGCCGGTCGTGACGTAGGAGCCGTTGTAGTTCTGCGACCGCACGAGCGTCGGCTCGCTGATCCGCAGGATGTCGAGCATCGTGTTCTTCAGCGTGGTGCTCGTGTAGGAAGCGCTGGAGTCCTTCGCCTTCAGGGTGCTGATCGTCCCCGACATGAGCCGGTACACGCTGGACCCCGCGCTGTCGGAGCCGTCGCCGTAGAGCATCCCGTCGGGCAGCCGCATGAACACGAGCGACACCGTGGGCTTGGCGGTCAGCGTCCGGACGCGGAGCGTCTTGCCCCCCGCCGAGATCGTGCTCGTCGTCCACGAGTTCGACACGCCGGCCATGGACGCCCACGCCGCCTCGCTGCCCTTCTCGCGCGACTCCCAGTAGTCCGACTCGTTGCCCGCATCGCCCGCGGTCACGTAGACCGTCCTGATGCACTTGCCCGCCGACAGGTCGCTGATGATGTCGGGGCTCATGAACAGCAGGTCGTCGTCCTCGTGCGCCGAGAACTGCACCGACCCGCCCACGCACGAGGACGCCGCCCAGGCGTTCGCCGCGACAGCCGTGGGTAGGACGCCGATGGCGAGAGCCAGCGCGACCAGCAGCCGGACGGCACGTGCCCCCCACCCCACACTCGCACGTCGGTCACTGCCGGTCGTCGAAACCATGACGCCCTCACACCCCTCTGCAATAGGCCCGCTGCGCCGCGCGGCGGCCTTTCGCGGACGCCGGGGCGATTCATTGGGAATTCGATGGACGCCACCATAGGGACCATTGCTGAGCCCCTTACGATCGAGATCACAGCTCAGTTAGCAACCTCGGAGGATTCATGGCCGGCAATCACCAGCAGTCGGGTCTCGACACGCACCTGCCTTTGATCGGGCTGGTGCTTTCCTGTGTGATCGGGCCCCTCGGGCTGATCGCAGGAATATGGTGCGCGGCCCGGGATCGGCGCCTCGGCCGCGACGTCCGCCTGCTCGCGATCGCGGCCATCGTGGTGGGGCTCGTGCAGACCGTCGTGGTGGCCGGACTGCTCGTCAACCGGGCGACCGGAGCGGCCGCGCAGGATGCCGGCAGCACCCCCAGTGTGAGCCGCACCTACCCGAGCTGGAGCGACCCGACCGAGACCGCCGGCGCCGAGTCGCCCACGCCGGTCCGGGCGCTGCCGACCTCGCTCGAGAGCTACGTCCCCGCGACCGTCGGGCCGTACGCCGCGGCGTCCACGACCACGGACCAGACCGCCCTCGATGCCGGCGCGACAAGCGCGAACAACGCGAGCTACAGCAGCGCGAAGGACACGGTCGACACGGTCAGCGCCGAGTGGGCCACGACCGAGGAGGCCGAGGCCTACGTCAAGGCCCAGGCTGCGGCCGAGTTCGGCACGCAGGCGGCGCGGGTCACCTCGGAGCTGCCGTCGGGCTACATGTGGTACTTCATGAAGGACGGCACGGGCTACCTGTACGCCTACCAGGGTCGCTTCACGATCATCGTGACCGGCGAGCAGGAAGCCGTCCAGGAGTTCTTCTCGCAGTTCCCCGCCTGAGCCCCGCGCGCCTGCGCAGCGGCCCGCCGAAGCTCTGGGGTCGCATTCTCGGAGCCCACTCCGAGAACCTCTGCACGCCCGCGCCCAGCACGTCCCTTTCACAGCCGATGCACCGCTTGTGCGTTTCCTTTGCGACCGGTGTCGCACAGGATTCACAGCGAAGGGGCCGGAATTCACAGCCGATCCATCGGCGTCCATTTCGAAATGCGGACGCCGAGGGCGCGAGTTCGACGCCGTCGAGTTCACACCCATTTCTGGGCCGATTCACGGCTGATTCATAAACGCCGCCACCGGCCACCGCACGGCCGGCCGGCGAACGCCGCACCGCCGCCCTCTGGCACGACCGGCGCGGCGTCCGTACGGTGGGCCCATGCCCAAGCAGGCCGACGCGGTCGAACTGACCGTCGGGACGCGCACGGTGCGTCTCTCCTCGCCCGACCGCGTCTACTTCCCTGCCCACGGCTGGACGAAGCTCGACGTCGCCCACTACTACCTGGCGGTCGGCGACGGCATCCTGCGCGCGCTGCGCGAGCGTCCGACGATGCTGCACCGCTTCCCCGACGGCCTCGCCGGGCCGAAGGTGCACCAGAAGCGGCTGCCCAAGGGGGCGCCCGACTGGATGGAGACCGTCGAGCTGCACTTCCCGCGCTACGGGCTGACCGCCGACGAGCTGTGCCCGACCGAACTGGCTCAGATCATCTGGGCGGTCCAGATGAGCACCGTCGAGTTCCACCCCTGGAACGTCCGGCGCGCCGACGTCGACCGTCCCGACGAGTGGCGGATCGACCTCGACCCGGGTCCCGAGGCGTCCTTCGACGCCGTGCGGCGGACGGCCAGCGTCGTCCGAGACCTGCTCGCCGAGCTCGGCGTCACCGGCTACCCCAAGACCTCGGGCGGCAACGGGCTGCATGTCTACGTGCGGATCGTCCCCGAGTGGGGGTTCGCGGACGTCCGCCGGGCCGCCTGGGCCTTCGCGCGCGAGGTGGAGCGACGGCGTCCGGACGACGTCACGACGGCCTGGTGGCGCTCCGAGCGCAACCCGCGCCACGTCTTCGTCGACTACAACCAGAACGCGCGCGACCACACGATCGCGGCGGCGTACTCGCTGCGGGGCGTCCCGGACGGAACGGTCTCGACGCCGATCGCCTGGGACGAGGTGGACGCCGTCGACCCCCGCGCCTTCACGCTCGCCACGGTCCCGGCGCGGTTCGCCGAACTCGGTGACCTGCACGGAATGATCGATGACGAGGCGTTCCGCCTCGACACCCTGCTGGAGTGGGCGGCCCGCGACGAGCGCGACGATCCTGAGGGTGAGGCCGCCCGCGCGCTGCACGCCGGCGACGAGCCGCACGCCGGATCGGGGCCCACCAAGACCCGCCAGCAACCCCGCCGGTTTCGGGACGACCCTGACAAGGAGCCCCACGAGGGCGCATGATCGGTCCCATGCCTGATGCCAATGCAGTCCGTTACTTCCAGGACAAGCTCGCCTACCAGACCTCCCCGCGCGAGGTGGTCGCCGCCCAGAAGGCCGGCGACAAGATGACCGTCGTCGACGTGCGGCGTGCCGAGGCGTTCGCCAAGGGGCACATCCCCGGTTCGGTCAACCTGGTGCTGAACCAGCTCTCGGACGCCCGCGGCAAGCTCGATCCGAACCACACGATCGTGGTCTACGACTGGGGTCCGGCAAGCACGGAGTCAGCGCGCGCCGCCCTGGCGCTGGCGGCGCAGGGCTATCGGGTGCGCTCGATGCTGGGCGGCTTCGAGTACTGGTCGCGCCTCGGCCTGGGCATCGAGGGCCCCGACGGCACGGTGAAGCGCCGCGCGCCAGATCCCTACATCACGACCGCGGACGCCGGCTGGGACTAGGGCCCAGCCTGGACGCCGCCTCTAGGCCCCGTCTCTCGTATTGCCGTCCTCGCAGCGTCATGGCCCAAGGGAAGAGCCTTGCCAAGAAGCCCTGACGCCGAGATCCCTGTTGCCAGAAACACCGTCGCTCGAAAGTGCGCGTCCAGTTTCGGGGTGTCGCTACACCCTGAGCGATCGGTCCCGAACTGGCTGATGAAACACCCCTGACTTGGTCGATGGGGCCAAGATCTGACCGCTCAGACACCCAGGACTGGTCGTTCGGCCACTTCCAACTTCGCGCTGCCTGACGGAAGCATCTGCTTGTGGTTACCGGTCCACCCGCTGGTCAGCATCTGGCGGTCCACCCCGGGCGGATTGTGCTCCGCCCGTCCAGAAAGGCATGATGCAATGAAGCAGGCAGTGAAGGCGCTGGCCGCTACCGCGGCGATCAGCATCTGTGTGGCCATTCCGGCTGCAGCCACCGTGGTGAACGTCGGCGGCGGCACGTGGAACTACGGCACCAGTTACCAGTTCCCCGCTGGCAAGGGCGTCTGGTCCCACTACGTCCACAACGGCAAGTACCACTCGGCGACAGCGATCATCGGCAGCCAGCAGAGGAAGATCTACGCGAACGCCGGCAGCTGGGCCAACGCGGACCTCAATGGCGCGGCCTGGGAGGGAACGGCAGCTTACTGGTCGACGTACTGACCCTCGTGGTGGCCCCGGACCGAGCGCCGGGGCCACCGTCCACCCCCACCGCCAACGGAGCCCGACTTGAAGCGAATCCTGGCAGCCCTCCTGTGCGCTCTGTCCGTCGCCGCGTTCCTGCGGGCGTTCGTCGTCACCGATCAGGCCCAACGAAACGCGTTCCGGCAGGCGACCAGCGGAATCGGCCTTGGATTCACGCTGCCCGCCAATCCGGCCCTGGCAGATCCGGACGCCTTGGAGTCCGACCTGGAAGCAGCCACTCAGGCGGCGAACGCGAATGTCCTCCGCTCCTCATCCGGATTCGAACTCGACGGCACCTCCCAGGTCACCCACTACGTCTTGCTCACACGGCCCACAGCACTCTTCGATCGTCTTTCACTCGCGTCCGGTCGCGTCCTCGCAGTTGACGACACCGCCTCTGGCAGCCGACAGTTCCTTTCCACCGCTCGCACAGACTCCCCTGACCAGGTGGGCATTCTGTCTGACTTCGCAGCGAACGACCGCGTGTACGTGCGACCGCTTTCTGCCGCGTGGTCGGCGCTTCCAGTCGCCGGCTCTTATCGTGTCGAAGCTAGGAACCCGGACGAAGCACAGCAGTTCGTCGATGTTCTGCTCAAGCGGATCAACGACCGGCTGGGTGCGGGAGAAAGACAGTTGACAAGCCGGGACCTACTGACCGAGAAACAGTCGACGGGCATCGACGGTGCCGTGAATGTGGCTGGACTGCTCGGTCTGGCGCAAGGTGTCTTGGTCGCAACGACGCTGCTATTGCTGGTTTACCATCTCCTCCACGAAGCCAAACAGGTAGGCGTCCTGAAGCTTCACGGGCTCTCATCGTTGCTCGTGTGGTGGCGGATGGCCGGGCGACTGGTCGCGGGGGTCGGTTTGACTTCTGTGGTCGCTGGCGCTGCCGTGAGCTTGGTGGTTCCCGGCACCAACCTCCGCTTCACTGGCGATGTCGCCGCGGCTCTCACGACCGCCTTCCTCGCCATGCTCATCTCCTCTCTCTTGACGACTGCGTACACCGTGCAGGTGCGACCCAGCGACTCCCTTAAGAACCGCAAGGACACCACCGGGCTCTTCGCTGTGAACTGCGTCGTGCGGGGCGTGGCCACCATCGGGGTGGTCGCCATTGGAGCATCTCTGCTCACTCAGTACCAGGGAGCGATGACTGCCGCCACTGGCCTCGGCGACTGGGCGTCGACCAGGCAGTATGGGATCTTCTCCCCCACTTTGGTCGGCAACGACCTCGAGGACTCGCGGACTGGGGGGACAGGCTCTCTCGCTTCAGAGGTGTTCGACCTGTACCGCGCCTTGAACGAGCAGGGTGGCCTCTTCGTGGACTCGACCGCCTTCCAGCCGGGCGTCACCCCCGAAGGGGCGTGGCCAACGATGGTCGTCAATCCCAACTACCTGGCGGCTTATCCGATTCTGGCCGAGGATGGCCGACCTGTGTCCATCTCCGAGTCGACCACAGATTGGGTGGTCCTCGCGCCGTCGTCATTGCGGGGCCGCGCCGCCGAGTTGCAGTCCTATTTCGAGCGCAAGCGGCACGGCGACACCACCGAACAGGGTGCCCTCCAGGCCGAGCTTGCCCTGTTCGGCCGTGAAGCCCCATCAGCAGTGGCGAACCAGGATGTTCGCGTCGTCTGGGTCCGCGACGGCCAGCAGGCGTTTTCGTTCAACCCCGAGGTTGCGACATCCACAGCGAATCGTCTCAACTCCCCCTTGATCGAGGTGATGACCCTCGCCAACAGCCTGGGCCAGGACAGGGCCAACATGATCACCGGAGGACCAGAGTCCGCGATGAAGGTCAGGCTGGTCAACGGTGACACCGCAGTCACTCAGCAGTCGCTTCAGCCTTTGCTGTCTCGCCTGCACCTCGACGACAACCTGAGGCGGGTGATCACGATGGAGGGCTACGTCGCCGACGAGGTGGAGCGCGTCCACCAGGGCCTGTTGAGCATCCTCGTCTCCGGTGTCGCGCTGGCTGTGGCGCTCCTGGTCCTGATCGGCCAGACGCTGACGATTGTCTTCGAGCGGTACTCCCGGCGGATCGTGATGCGGAGACTCTTTGGCCTGGGCTTTTTCGCGCGCTATGCCGAGTACCTCGCGGTGATGGCCGCGCTGTGGGCGGCCCAGGTGATCGGCGCGCTGGTCGTGAATGCAGCTGGGGTTTCACCGTTCAGCACCGACACCACCGCGAGCGTCGCGCCAACGGCGACCGTGCTCGCCGTTGCAGCCGTTGTCCTCGGCGTCGAGTTGGTGTTCTCGACGGCGGTTCTGGGGTTGATCGAGCGACGCAACACCGTTGCTGTACTGAAGGGAGACTTCTGATGACAGAAGTTGTCTGCGAACTGCGTGGCGTCACGAAGGCGTACGGAGACCGCGTGGTGCTCGACCGCCTCGACTTGGCAGTTTCGGCTGGCGAGATGGTGGCGCTGACCGGGGCGAGCGGGTCAGGCAAGTCCACGATCCTCAACATCATGGGGCTCCTCGAGCGCCCTGACACTGGTACCGTCCGGCTCTTCGGCGTCCCTGCCCCACGCAGCGGCTCCCTGGGCGCGATGCGTCTACTTCGGAATCGACTCGGCTATCTATTCCAGAACTACGCCCTGATCGACGACCACACGGTCGAGCAGAACCTGCGCGTGGCCCAGACCTACGTATCCGGGACGACCGCGAAACGCAGGGCAGCGCTTGCCCATGCCCTTGAGCGAGTCGGCCTGGCAGGTACCGAGCGAAAGAAGATCTATCAGTTATCCGGGGGCGAGCAGCAGCGCGTCGCCATCGCCCGGGCGATGCTCAAACCCTGCGACCTCATCCTCGCCGATGAGCCGACGGGCTCCCTGGATGCCGGGAATCGCGATGAGGTACTCACTCTGCTGCAAGACATGAATGCCGGCGGCAAGACCGTGGTCGTAGTAACCCACGATCCCGGCGTCGCACGGGCTTGCACACGGGAGGTGGGCCTGGGCGCTCCGCGACTGGCCTGACCGCCTACGAGCAACGCGCGGGGTCGACCAGACCCAACGCATGCGCCCGGGCCACAGCCTGAAGACGTGTGGAGGCGTCGAGCTTGGCCAGCAGACTGGAGACGTAGCCCTTGACGGACGAGACGGACAAGAACATTTCCTGCGCAATCTGCTGGGTGCTCAATCCGGCGCACAACAGGTGGAGCACCTCGGACTCACGCGGCCTGAGTTCCATGACCTCAGCCAGGGGCTCATCCTCAGCGGAATGAACGCCCTGCGGCAGTCTCGCAAGCACGTGAACCCCTTGCTGCACGGCCCGGATCGCTTGCACGAACGTTTCTGGTGTCGTGTCTTTGAAAAGGAACCCGTTCGCGCCGTCGGTAAGAGCGGCGCGGAGCACATCCTCATCATCGAAGGACGTCATGAACAGCACTTTCACGCCCGGATGGCGCTCCCGCACCAGTGCGGCCGCTGCCAGCCCGTCCATTCGTGGCATGCGAACGTCAAGCACGACCACGTCAACCGATATCCGCGGCAGGTCGTCGAGCAGGCCCGCAGCGTCGGGGTGAACACCGACCAGTTTCATCTCCGGCCCAGCGGCGAGGTAGCCAGCCAGCACTTGGCGGGCCAGGGGATCGTCATCAACGATCATCACTTGTATCACTTCACGACCCGACGTGGCCGAACTGGCGGGCTCCGAGATGCTGGGCGCATCGGACGGGGGATGGTGGTGAAAGTCGGGAACTTCGGGCTTCGATGACATCGACGGGTCTCCAAATGGGGGTGACAGTGATTCTAGCCCTTCGTTCGAGAGAGGTACTAGAGGTCAGATGTCGAAGCGCGTCGTTCCAGTACGCTCTCGCGCAACACGGCGCTTTGGCTCATGCCGGACGCCGTCAGCGTTGACGCAGGATGTCGGCCAGGTCGTACCTGACCGGCTCCTCCAGTTGCTCGTAGGTGCAGGACCGCGGGTCGCGGTCGGGACGCCACCGGTTGAACTGTGCGGTGTGCCGGAACCGGTCGCCCTCCATGTGCTCGTAGCGGACCTCGACGACCAGCTCCGGACGCAGCGGCACGAACGAGAGGTCCTTGCCGACGTTCCAGCGGCTGTACTCCGAACTCCGTGGGTGGCGGGTGGCGTCCTGCTGCCCGGCCCAGTCCCACGGGTGCCCGTCGAAGGTGGTGACCAGCGGCTGGAGCTCGGCGAAGAGCTCCTTGCGCCGGGCGATGGGGAAGGCGCCGATGACGCCGACCGAGGCGAGCGTGCCGTCGTCCTTGTAGAGCCCCAGCAGGAGCGAGCCGACGGCGTCCGGGCCGCTCTTGTGCGCCCGGTAGCCGGCGACGACGCAGTCGGCGGTGCGTTGGTGCTTGATCTTGAACATTGTGCGCTTGTCTTGCTCGTAGACGCCGCCGAGCGGCTTGGCGACGACCCCGTCGAGCCCGGCCCCCTCGAACTGGGAGAACCACTGCTCGGCCAGTCCGTGGTCGCGGGTGGCCGGGGTGAGGTGGATCGGGGCCTCGGCGTCCGCCAGCGCCCGCTCGAGCGCGGCGCGGCGCTCGGCGAAGGGGCGTCCGGTGTAGTCGTCGTCGTCCAGGGCGAGCAGGTCGAAGGCGACGAAGCTGGCCGGCGTCTGCTCCGACAGCAGCTTCACGCGGCTGGCCGCCGGGTGGATGCGCTGCTGCAGCACCTCGAACTCGAGGCGGTCGCCGACGACGACCACGATCTCGCCGTCGAGGACGCACCGCTCCGGCAGGTTGGCCCTGACCGCCTCGACGATCTCGGGGAAGTAGCGGGTCATCGGCTTCTCGTTGCGGGATCCGATCTCCACCTCGTCGCCGTCGCGGAAGACGATGGACCGGAACCCGTCCCACTTCGGCTCGTACGAGAGGTCCCCGGTGGGGATCGCGGACACCAGCTTCGCCAGCATCGGCGCGATGGGCGGCATGACGGGCAGCTGCATGGGACACATTGTGCGGTGATCCCATCGATGTAGCGATCTCGTCGCCGTAACGACGAACGTGCCACATCGATCCCGGTGCGGGAGCTTGCATCGATCCGGGGACCGATCAGTTCAGCCGTTTACTTAGCCGAGCTAATGAGCTAGGCTAACCATCGTGCCCTACTCCAACGACGCCCTCCTGGAGCTCGCCAGCGACGTGCGCATGACCTCGCAGCTGCTGAGCCGGCGCATCCGGTTCGAGAGCGCGTCCGAGGTGGCCCCGCACCAGTTCTCTGTGCTGGTCAAGGTCTGGAAGCAGCCCCGCACCCCGGGCGAACTCGCCGAACTCGAGCGCGTGAGTCCCCCGAGCATGACCCGCACGGTGAATTGCCTGGTGGACGCTGGCTACCTCACCCGCCAGGCCGACCCCAGCGACGGACGCCAGCGCGTCCTCACCCTCACCGACGCCGGCGCGGCCCTCGTCGAGAAGACGATCCACGACCGCGACGACTGGATGCTGCGCCGCCTCGAGGGCCTCACCGACGCCGAGCGCGCCGACCTGGCCCGCGCGGTCGAGATCCTGGCCCGGGTGCTGGAGAAGTGAGCCCCGTGAGCGAACACCTCCACGCCGCCCCGAACCTGTACCAGCCCCAGGGCGACCTCGCCGAACAGCGGACGCCGACGCGCGCGCCGAGGCAGGAGCGAGACGCGGCGTCCGGCAGGACGACAGACCGGACGCGGAACCCAGCCCCGCAGCCGACGCCAGAAACGGCGTCCGGCAGAAAGCCAGACGGGACGCCCAGGCGCACCCCGAAGGACGCGCCGGTCGCGCGCGGCACGTTCGCGTCCCTGCGCCTGCGGAACTACAGGCTCTACTTCTTCGGGATGCTGCTGAGCAACACCGGCCTGTGGATGTCGCGCATCGCGCAGGACTGGCTGGTGCTGACGATCCTCACCGACAACTCCTCGCTCGCGCTCGGCACGGTCACGGCCCTACAGTTCCTGCCGATGCCGCTGCTGGCCCCGTTCGCGGGCGCGCTGGCCGACCGTTTCAACAAGCGCCGGCTGCTCTCGATCACCCAGTCGCTGTCGGCCATCACGTCGCTCACGCTGGCCGCGCTCATCTTCACGGGGTCGGTCCACCTCGCACACGTCTACGCGCTGGCCCTGGCCCAGGGCATCCTGAACGCCCTCGACAACCCGACGCGGCAGGCGTTCGTCTCCGAGATGGTGCCGGGCGAGTTCGTCGCGAACGCGGTCGGCCTCAACAGCACCTCGTTCCACGCGGCCCGCCTGCTCGGCCCGGCCGTCGCGGGCGTCACGATCGCGGCGTGGGGCGTCGGGCCGGCGATCCTGGTCAACGGACTCTCGTTCGCCGCCGTTCTGGTCGCCCTCCGGCTCATGGACCCGGCCGACCTCCAGCCCGTCCCCAGCAGGACCGGGAACGGCGGCGTCCGCGAGGGGCTGCGCTACGTGCGCGGGCGTCCCGACATCATCCTGGTCATGTTCATGGTGTTCATGCTCGGCACGTTCGGCATGAACTTCCAGATCACCAACGCCCTGATGGCGACCCAGGTCTTCGGCGTGGGCCCCGAGGGCTACGGCCTGCTGGGCTCGGTCATGGCTGTCGGCTCGCTCGCCGGCGCTCTGCTGGCCGCCCGGCGTGGACGCCCCCGCTTCCGGTTCCTCGTCGCGGCGCTGGCGGGCTTCACGGTCTTCGCGACCGCCGCCGCCCTCTCGCCGAGCTACTGGCTGTACGCGGTGCTGCTCGTGCCGCTCGGCCTGTGCACGCTGACCGCGATGACCACGGCGAACGCGAGCGTCCAGATCGGCACCGAGGCCGGCATGCGCGGACGCGTCATGGCCCTCTACATGGCGGTCTTCATGGGCGGGACGCCGTTGGGCGCCCCGATCGTCGGCTGGGTCGGGGACGCCTTCGGTGCCCGCTGGACGATGCTCGCCGGCGCCGTCGCGGTCGGGCTGTCGGTCGTCGTCGCCCTCGTGTACCAGGCACGCCACGGCGGCCTGAACGTGACCCTGTGGCGACGAGCCCAGCGCTCCCCGAGCCCCTAGCCGGGCCGCCCTTCGAAGACTAAATTCTTCGATCGGGGCCCGTGCTGGCGCCCGGAGATCCCGCGCGGAAGGGGAGCCACGATGAGAGTTTCGGTGCCGGCTGAGGTCAAGAACAACGAGTTCCGCGTGGCGATCACGCCGCCGGGGGTCGGCGAACTGGTCAAGCACGGCCACGAGGTCTTCGTGCAGACCGGCGCCGGCCTGGGTTCACTGATCACGGACGCCGACTACGCGGCCCAGGGCGCCACGATCGTCCCGACCGCCGAGGACGCGTGGGCGTCCGGCGAACTCGTGATGAAGGTCAAGGAGCCGATCGCGTCCGAGTACTGCTTCCTGCGCGACGACCTGGTGCTGTTCACCTACCTGCACCTCGCCGCCGACCGGGCCCAGACCGAAGCGCTCCTGGACGCCCGCACGACCGCCATCGCGTACGAGACCGTCCAGCTGCCCTCGGGCATGCTGCCGCTGCTCTACCCGATGTCGGAGGTCGCCGGGTGCCTCGCGCCGCAGGTGGGCGCCCAGGCGATGATGAAGCCGCACGGCGGACGCGGCGTCCTGATGGGGGGCGTCGGCGGCGTGGCCAACGCCAAGGTCGTCGTGCTGGGCGGCGGCGTGGCCGGGCAGAACGCCGCGAACATCGCGCTGGGCATGGGCGCGGAGGTGACGATCCTCGACACCGACCTCGACAAGCTCCGGATGACGTTCTGGCGCTACGAGAACCGCGTCCAGGGCATCGCGTCGAACCCGATGTCGATCCGCGACCAAGTGCTCGGCGCCGACATGGTCATCGGCACCGTCCTGATCCCGGGCGCGAAGGCGCCCAAGCTGGTGACCGACGACCTCGTGGCGCAGATGAGGCCGGGCTCGGTGTTCGTCGACGTCGCCATCGACCAGGGCGGCTGCTTCGAGGGGTCGCATCCCACGACCCACGCCGACCCGACCTTCCGCGTGCACGACTCGATCTTCTACTGCGTCGCGAACATGCCCGGCGCGGTGCCGACCACCTCGACCTGGGGCCTCACGAACGCCACCCTGCCGTACGCCGTCCAGCTCGCCGACAAGGGCTGGCACCGCGCCTGCCGCGAGAGCGGGCCCCTCGCCCTGGGCCTCAACACGCTGGCCGGCGCCGTCACCTGCCCCGGTGTCGCCCAGGCGTTCCCGGACCTCCCCGTCGCCCAGCTCACGGACGCCCTCGCCTGACCCCGGCCGGGGGCCCGACTCGCGCCGACGGCGTCCGGGCAAAGGACCGCACAAAGCACAGCACAAAGGACAGGGCCCCCGCTTTGTGCGGGGGCCCGTGCCTAGGGGGTGGGACGGCTGCGCCGACGACTGCGAATGTCACCTTCTGGTACGCGCGTCGTGCGCCGCTCCCCTCCGGTGCCGGTGAACCGTATGGCCCACATTCGGGCCTCCGGGCGGCGAGGGAGTGCTGACCGTCGCCCGAGGGCCCTACGGCCACTCTAGGCACGCGCACCGCCCCGGCGGACCCTCCTTAAGTGCCGACTCACTAGTACGAAAGTATGAATCTGCAGGCTTCACTTTCACTTGCGGCCATCGCACCGACGGCCCCGACGTCGTTAGCATGGGCCCCGCGAGGCGGTGCTGAGCCGCCGTCCCCCAGGAGGTTCCCCTTGAGCGACGACATCACGGACCCCACCCCCAACTTCTCGGAGGTGCTGAGCCGAGCCGTGCAGGCCCGCGGCCTGTCGCTCGACCGGATCCGGGCGCGGCTGGAGGCGGCCGGCGTCCCGGTCAGCAACGCGACGCTGAGCTACTGGCAGTCGGGGCGCTCGCTGCCGACACGTGCCCGCTCCCTGCGCACGCTGGTCGAGCTCGAGGCGATCCTGCAGCTCGAACCCGGGACGCTCATCGAGCTGATCCGCACCGCCGACGGCCGGACGCGGCACCGCGTGTTCGCCTGGCAGACGGTCGTCCCCTCGGGCGAGCTCGCCGAGCAGATCCTCGGCGAGATGGGCCTGGAGGTGTCGGGACGCATCTCGCGCGTCAGCGTCCACGACACCCTGAGCCTGGACGCCGACCGGTGCGAGACGTCGCTGCTCACCCGGCAGGTGCTGCGGGCCGAGCGCACGGGCGTCCAGGCGTTTCCCGTGGTCTACCAGCAGGAGGGCGACGAGGACGGCGCTCCCGAGATCGAGGCCGTCTTCGGTTGCCACGTCGGGAACGTCGTCGAGGTGCCCGAGCAGCAGCTGATGGTGGCCGAGATGGTGCTCCCGCGTCCGCTGCAACGCGGGGAACTGGTGCTGACCGAGCACCTCGTGGCGATCAAGCCGGCACCGTCCGACCTGATGACCCGCTCGATCGTCGACCAGGTGCGCGAGGTCGTCATGGCGATCCAGTTCCACCCGCACGCGGTGCCGAAGTCGGTGGAGACGTTCGTGCTGGCCTCGATCAACGACCCGGACGCCCCCGAGTCCGACGTCGCGCCCGTTCCGGTGATCGACAACCAGGCGCAGATCGTGAAGCTGGACGCCGCCCCCGGCGTCCACGGCCTGCGCTGGACCTGGGACTGACGACCGTGTCGAGCGACCCCGCGGGCGACCTGCCGCCGATCATCACCCTCTGGGAGACCTATGGTGCCGGCATGCTCGAGATCGGGACGCTGCTCGCCGAGCGGCTCGGCATCCCCCTCAACCAGCAGCTCTACTCGGCCGAGCAGTTGGACGCCGCCCTGGCGGTCCGCGAGCAGGAGGGGTTGACGACCCGCGTCCTCGGGGCGTTCGCGACGTTCGCCGACGAGGCGTCCGACCCCGGGCCCAACCTGGCCGCCTTCGACCACGACGACCGCGTCCGGTCGCTGGAGAACACCGCCCACGTCAAGGAGTTCTCGGCCGCGGGCGGGGTGATCATGGGCCACGACGCGACCGTGATCCTGGCCGGTCGGCCCAACACGCTGGCCGTCAAGCTCGACGGACCGGTCGCGGCGCGCATCGCCCACGAGGCCGCCCGCACGGGCATCGACGAGGCACGTTCGGCGCGGCGGCAGCGCATCGAGGACCTGGTGCGTCCTGAGCTGTCGATGCGTTACCACAGCTGGGATCCGCGGCAGAACGACCGGTTCGACCTCGTCCTCAACACGACCATGCTGAGCTACGAGTCCTGCGTCGAGATCATCCTCGCCGCCCTGCGCGCGAAGACGGGCACGACGACGTCCTGAGCGCCGACGCGACCGCCCGCGGACCTGCGGCATGATGCCCCCCATGACCACCTTCGCCGAGCGTGTGGACGCGACCACCATCGACCAACTGGTCGCCCGGGCCAGCTGCAAGTGGGCGACCTTCCCGGGCGCCATCGGGGCCTGGGTCGCCGAGATGGACTTCGGCCTCGCCGAGCCCATCGCCGCCGCCCTGCGCCGCATGGACGCCGATCTGATGTACGGCTATCCGAACCAGTCGATGCTCACCGGGCTGCGGACGGCGACCGCCGACTTCATGGCGTCCCGCTACGGGTGGCAGGTCGACCCGGGCACCGTCGCCGAACTGTCGGACGTGCTGACCGGCCTCGGCGTCGTCATCTCGAACTACACGCCCGCCGACGCCCCGATCGTCGTGCTGACGCCGTGCTACATGCCGTTCATGACGATCCCCCCGGCGTTCGCGAGCCCGCTGATCCAGGTGCCGATGGCACCCGACGGCGACACGTGGGTCCTGGACGCCGACGCGCTCGCCGCCGCCCTCACGCCGGGCTCGCTGCTCGTGCTCGCCAACCCCTTCAACCCGCTCGGCAAGGTCTGGACGCGCCCCGAGCTGGTCGCGCTGTCCGCGATCGTGGACGCCGCCGGCGCGCGTGTGTTCTCCGACGACATCCACGCCCCGCTGACCTTCGAGGGCTACACCCACGTGCCGTACGCGTCGGTCAGCGAGGTCGCCGCGGCGCACACGATCACGGCGGTGTCGGCGTCCAAGGCGTGGAACCTGGCCGGGCTCAAGTGCGCGCAGCTCGTCTTCACGAACCCCGACGACCTGAAGCTGTGGAAGAAGCAGGCCTTCCGGCGGGCGGCGGAGGCGTCCAACCCGGGCATCGTCGCGGGCACCGCGGCGTACCGCGAGGGGCTCGAATGGCTGACCGACGCCCTCGCCTACCTCGACGTCAACCGCCGCCTCGTCGCCAGCGAACTGCCCCGGCTGGTGCCGGGCGCGAAGGTGGCCGACCTGCAGGGCACCTACCTGCAGTTCGTCGACCTCCGCGAGGCCGGGCTGCCCGGCAACCCACGCGGATTCTTCTTCGAGAAGGCGGCGGTGGCGTTGACCGACGGCGACCTCTGCGGGGACGCCGGTCACGGCTTCGTCCGCATGAACATCGCGACGCCTACGCCGGTTCTTCGGGAGATCCTGGATCGGATGGGCGCGGCCGTCCGCCCGTGATGCGGGCGTCCCGGACGCCGGCCCACACGACCAGCGCCGCCACGATCGCGACGAGGACGGCGCTGACCGCGAACACCGTCGAGTAGCCGAGCGGGCTCACGGACGCCAGCGCCACGAGCGCGCCGGAGACGATCGAGCCGAGGCGTCCGGTGGTGGCGTAGAGACCGGCTGCGAAGGCCGCCCCCGGGATCACCTCGCCGAACCAGGTGAGCCCCACCCCGGCGACGACGGCGTAGAAGTAGGCGTTGGCGGCCTGCAGCCCGAGGAGCGCCCAGGGGCCCGTCACGAACGGCATGCAGCCGTAGTAGACGATTCCGGCCAGGCACCCGGAGGCCACCAGCGCGGTCGACGAGAAGCGGCCGATCAGCCGGCCGAGCAGGAACAGTGCGGGCACCTCGAGGCCCGCCGCGAGTCCGAGCGCTGCCCCCGCCCACGTGACGTCGAGCCCGAGGCCGTCCCGGACGAACAGCGTCATGATCGCCACCGAGGCGGCGTTGGTGGCCTGCAACAGGACGAAGCCGCCGACCACGACGGCGACCAACGGGCCGGACACGCGCATCGGCTCGGGGTCCGCGGCGGGCGTTCGTGCCGGTCGGCGACCGCCGACCAGCGACCACGTGATCGCCAGCCCACACGCCGCCACGACGGCCATCACCGCCAGCACTGAGCGGGGACCGTAGGCGCCCATGACGAAGGCAGCGAGCGGCGGACCGGCGATCCAGGCGATCGAGAACAACGACCGGACGCGGATGATCGCCGCCGGTCGCACGCCGTCCGACCGCAGCAGCCCCCAGAACAGCGACATCCCGACCCCCGCCAGACCGCCGAGGGCCACGAGGGCGATGGCGGCGGCCGACAGGCCCGTCGTGAGCAGCAGCGTCACCGCGAGGGCCAGCCCCGACACGCCCGAGACCAGCAGCGGCCGCGCGTAGTCGCCGCTGCGGTCGGCGTACACCGGCACGACCAGCGACAGCACGAACGCCGCCGCGTTGTAGACGATCAGGATGCCGCCGACCTGGCCCAGGCTCGCCCCGTAGACCTCGACGAGGATCAGCGCGATGGTCGGGCTGAGCAGCGAGAACTGCAGCCCCCAGGCCAGCGCGGACGCCGCAGGCGTCAGTCGGCGCAGGGGTACCACTCGACCCATCCCCCGTGCGCGGAGGCCCGCGCGATCGGCTCGCCGTCGAGGGCGACGACGAAGTTCGGCCGCTCGGCCCAGGCGTCCCGGTCGGCGAGGCGGTCCTTGACGGAGGTCACCACCGACGGCCCCTCGTACGACAGCCAGCGCAGCCCGCTGCCCGCTTCCTGGGACGCCCGGATGGCCCGCTCGACGGCGTCCCGGTCGGTGCGGGTCAGGTACGACAGGACGGCCGAGTGCTGCAGCACCGGCGTGCTGCCGGACGCCACCCGCTCGAGCAGGACGCCGAGGCCGTCGCGCACGTCGCCGGTCAGGATCGGCGGCGGATCCGAGGCGGCCAGGGCGAGGCAGGACGCCAGCCGCACCTCGCGCGCGTCCTCGCCGGGCCAGACCAGCGCGCGCAGCCAGCGGGCGTCGTCGGCGTCCCCGGGGTCCAGCGGACGCAGGTCGAGGCCGCATCGCGCCGCGACGACGAGGCCCGCGGGGTCGCCGGGCGGCGTCCCGGTCACCCGGCACTCGAGCAGGGGTGCGTCCGGGCCAGCGGCCGACGGACGCGTGATCTGCCGCGTGCCCACAACGTCCTGGCTCTCGGCTCCGACCGGACCCGCGGCGTCCGGGCTGCGGTCGATGGGTGCGTAGGCGTAGCGGTACCGGTCTGGCAGCAGGCAGAGGCCAGCGGAGGATCCGATCTCCAGGAGCGTGATCGGCTGGGGCAGGCTGGCGAGGACAGGGGCGAAGACGGCGCAGCGTCCGGGCTCGTTGGTCTGGGTGGCCCGGGCGAGGATCACCCGCTCCAGCTCGGGCCAGCGCGCGTCCACCCAGGCGGCGAACCCCGGCCCTGGCTCGAAGGGCCCGCCCAGGTACTTCAGCGCCGCCAGGAAGACGTTGGGCTGGCGCTTGACGCCGGGCAGGGCGTCCAGCCGGGCGTTGACCTCGGGGTGGACGGCGATCCAGCGACACAGGCGCGCCCACGTGGGCGAGGTCGGCTCCGCCTCGGACGCGAACCAGCGGTACAGCTCGTCGATGGGCTGCCGCTCGAAGGCGTGCACGTCGCGCACGACGACCTCCGTCCTGGACGCCGGACCTCCCGGGAACGCCCGCAGCCTAACCTTGACGGCGTGTGGCGGCAGATACTGGTCGATCGGGCCTACTCCGAGCGGATTCGGCGGACGATGTTCGGTGCCCTCCTGCGCGCGAACGCGGTCACGCTCGGGGCCCTGGCGGTCCTCGCGATCGGCTCGGGTGTCTTCGCCGGCATGGGCGGCGACTGGACCTTCGTCATCGTCGGCCTGGTGCTGCTCGCCCTGCTACCCGTGCTGCTGTGGCGGGCGGCGTCCCGGGGCGCCCAGCGGACGCCGATGGGCAGCTACGTCGCCTACGCGGTCACCCCTGACGGCACCTTCCACAGCAGCGGGGTCGCCGGCACCTCCACGGTCAGCCCCGGATATGTGGCGCGCGTCGGCGCGACCCCCGACTGCTGGCTGGTCTCGCTGGCGTCCGGAATGTTGATGATCGTTCCGCGCGAGCTGATTCCGGACGCCGACGCGGCCCTGCTGGTCCAGCACCTTCCCGGACGCCTCCAGCCGCCGCCCGCGCTGCACCCGGCCGTCTGACCGCCAGCTGATCCCGGAAGGGGCCCCGCGCAGGGGGAAGCCCGCGCGGCGACCTACTTGAACTTGTCCAGGCCCGAGGTGTCGCCGCGGGCGATCATGCCGAACAGCTCGGCGGAGCGGGTCTTGTCCCACTCGACGGCCGACCCGGCCGGCGTGCTCAGGTTCGGGTTCGACACCGGGACCGTCAGCGTGAGCCCCTCGCCCCGCGAGATCGACAGCACCGCCAGGGCGGCTGGCGCGATCTGCGTCAGGCCGGTGCCCTCGCCCGCCTCCAGGGCGCTCGCCGCGGCCTTGTTGACCCGGAAGTAGGCGAACGGGTTGAGGATCGTCGCTGGCGAGACGGCCTTCTTGGCGGCGGCGATCACGACGCTGCGCTGGCGCTGGACGCGTCCGAGGTCACCGAGCGGGTCTGCGTGACGCATCCGCACGTAGGCGAGCGCGGTGAGGCCGTCCATGTTCTGGCAGCCTGCCTTGACGTTGAGGTTGGAGTCCTTGTCGACGAGGTCGGTCGCCGGGCACTGCTCGACGCCGCCCACGGCGTCGATGATGTTGACGAACCCGCCGAAGCCGATGCCGAGGTAGCCGTCGATGCGCAGGCCCGTGGCCTGCTCGATCGTCTGGGTCAGCAGCTTGGGGCCGCCGACGCTGAGCGAGGCGTTGATCTTGTTCTTGTTGTGCCCGGGGATGGGCAGGTACGAGTCGCGCGGGATCGAGATCAGAGCCGGACGCCCCGTCGGCGGCAGGTAGAGCAGCATGATCGTGTCGGCGACGTTGCCCCCCTCGGTGCCCGTGCCCATCTGCTGGATCTGCTGGGGCGTGAGCCCCTCGCGCGAGTCGGAGCCGGCGAGCAGCAGCAAGGTGCCGGGCTGCTCGGCGGGACGGTTGCCCGTCGGCGCGTACGCGACGTGCTCCAGGCTCGACCAGGCGACCAATGGCACGGCCACCAGGTAGACGACGAACGCCAGCAGCACCACACCGACGCCGATCAGGATGCGGCGGACGCGCCCGGGGCGTCCGCGCTTCTCAGCCGCCTGGCGCGTGGACCGCACCCGCGGCGGCAGCTGTCCGGGGCTGGTGTGGGTGGCCGGCGCGGCCGTGGACGCGAAGCGCTGCGGCGCGGCGGCCTGCTGCGGTGCGACCTGGGCGGCGGCCTGGGGCGCTGGCGAGCGAGGTG
>DAIRTI010000005.1:45000-58050 GCA_036803965.1 Propioniciclava sp. | reverse complement strand
CGACGAGGTGGCCCCGCGGGCCGGCCAGCGCGAACGCTACTTCAGGGCGCTGCAGAGCGAGGTGGGCCGCTATCTGGACGCCGGGGCGTCCGGCGCGGACGGATTCACATCCCTCTACGTCGGCGGGGGGACGCCCACCCTGTTCCCGGATCTCCTGCGTCCGATCGTCGAGGCCCTGCCGGTCGCCAGAGAACGCGCCATCGAGGTGCTGCCGAGCCACGGGACGCCCGAGCGCCTCGATTTCCTGCGCGAGATTGGCTTCACGGCGGTGAGCATCGGCGTCCAGTCGTTCTCGGACGCCGTACTGGCGCGCCTGCGGCGTCCACACGACGCTCGGGCGGCCGAGGACGCCGTCACCGCGGCGGTGGACCGGTTCGAGCTCGTCGACGTCGACCTCATCCTCGATGTCGAGTACGACGACGCGCACGCGGGGCAGTTCCTGCGCGACCTCGTGCGCTGCTTCGACCTGGGCGCGCACCAGGTGTCCACCTACCCGCTCATGCGCTTCGGCTACACCCCCTTCGGACGCGCGCCGCACGAGCGGCGTCGCGAGCACGAGGTGCTCGCCGAGGCGTCCCGGCTGGCCGCGGACCACGGCTACGAGCGCCGCTCGGTGTGGACCTTCAACCGTCCGGGTACGCCCGGTTACACCTCGATCACCCGGCGGCGGTTCCTTGGCTTTGGCGCAGGCGCCTCGTCGTTCCTCGGCCGCGACTTCCTCGCGAACCACTTCGGCGTCGAGACCTACATCGACTCCGTCGAGTCCGGACGCCTCCCACTTGCCCGCCGCTTGCATCTGGGGTCCCTCGGCGGGGCGGCGTACGAGACCTTCTGGGAGGTCTATTCCGGACGCCTGCGCGTGCCCCGGGCGTCCGGGCTGGGCGGACGATGCTGGGACACCCTTGTGCGGGCCGCCGTGCCGGCGCTGGCAGCGTCCGGCCTCGTCGAACGGGTGGACGCCGACGGCGTCCACCCCCTGACCCCCCGCGGCTTCGACTGTTACCACGACCTGGAGCGCTGGGTGACCTACCGGCTCATCGAGCCGCTGTGGGCAGAGCTGCTCGCCGAACACGCGTCCGAGGGCGGCGGGATCGGGTGGGCGACCCCGTCGGCGTCCCGGCGCAGCCTGCTGTGGAAGATCGCCTCGCGGGCCATGCGGCGTCCGGTCTGAGCTCACCGCAGCAGGGCCGGGTAGCGGCGAACGGCCTCGAGGACGACCCGCGGGTCGCCGCGGAACAGCAGCGACAGCTCGCCGGCGAACAGGAAGCCGCACTGCTCGCACAGGCCGCGGATCTCGCTGCAGCGACCGCAGGTCCACTGGCGGCCGTCCTCGATGACGACGCACTGCGGGCACGGACGTGGCGCGCGCAGGTCGACGGCGCGGGGCAGCGCGGAGGCCAGGTTGAGGATGGGGTAGCCGTCGCGGATCAGCCGGCCGATCCGGTCGCACACGTCGCGGCGCTGCTCGGGGCCCAGGGTCAGGTCCTCGGTGCCCGGGTAGGGCGTGTGCAGGTTGTAGGACGCCGCCCGCACGCTGGGCAGCGCGACGGCCAGCTCCGCCACGTGCTCGACGTCAGCCAGGTTCAGTCGGTTGACCGCCATGTAGAGGCAGATCGAGCGGCGGGGGGCGTCCTCGAGGGCGGCGAGGACGCGGTCGTAAGTGGGTCCGCGGAGCGCGTCGTGGTGCTCGCGGGTCCCGTCCAGGCTGACCAGGAGGAGGTCGGCCCCAGACAGGTCGAGCCCGCGGGTGCCGTTCGTCACGACCTGGACGATCGGGAAGCCCACCGCGCGGGCCTCGGCGATGACGTCGTTCAGTGTGCGGTCACCGTCGCGCCACAGCAGCGGCTCGCCGCCGTAGAGCAGCAGGATCCGGACGCCCTCGCCGTAGAGCCGCCGCAGGTCGGCCCTGATGCGCTCGAACGGGGAGTCGGTGCCGCGCAGGTTCGCAACCCCGCAGTGGCGGCAGGCGAGGTTGCACCGGTCGGTCACGATCAGCGAGCCCACGATCGGGTCTCGCCTCCGCAGCAGGATCGTCGTCAACCCGAACCAGCCCAGCCCCGCCCAGGTCCGGACGCCGCCGGCGGCGGTCATGGCGTGCCGGCCTCCTCCGCGAGGACCCGCGCCATCTCCCGGAATTGCTGCTCGTCGAGTTCACCGCGGGCGAACCGCTCGCGCAGGATCGCCAGGGCCGTATCCTCGGGACCGGACGTGGGGCGTCCGCGCGGGAAGCGGGCGTCGAGTTCGCGTTTGGCCACGACAAGGGCGATCGCCCAGAACGCCAGGTACGCCGCCATGGACGCCAGGCCCGTGCCCTGCGACACCGGGTCGGACGCCAGCCGCGCGCTCGGACCGTAGAACGGGTGCACCGCCACCACCCCCTCGTGTAGACGTAGCTGCAATCTAACCCCGCGGGCGCGACGCCGCAGGAGGGGGGAGGCGACCGCCTTGTCCGCCGGCGAGCCGCGGTGGGACCATGGAAGCAGAGGGGTCCGTCGGCCGGAGGCCCCGGGTCCCGTTGGCACCTGACCGCAAGGGGGCTGTCATGTCCGCTCAGAAACTCGCTTCCGATCGGGCGTCGGCGTCCGATCGTGAACTGGCCGCTCGGTGGGACACCGACCACCGTCTGGCAGCGCTGGTCGCGTTCGTCGCTGGGCTGATCGCCATCGCCGGAGCCGCGGTGTGGTTCACCCTCGGGATGTCGGTCGCCAACCCGCTCGTCGAGGGCCGGAGCTCCGGCGTCTTCGAGATCGGCGTGGTGGCCGGCGTCCTGCTGCTCACCGACGTCGCGCTGCTGGTGTTCGTTGTGGGGCTCGCGTTCGCGGCGTCGGCGTCCCGCTCGTTCGGGCTGACGGCGACGGTCGCCGTGGCATCCCTCACGACGGCCGTCTCCGCCACCCTGCACCTGGTCTGGAGTTATGCCGCGAGTTCGCTCGAGGTCGGGTTGCCGGCAGATCTGGTCCACTTCGTCACCTGGCTCGCGTTGAACCTGTGGCTCATGCCGCTGTACGGACTACTCGTCGGGGCCACCCTCGTGGCGCTCTGGCTGCCCTTGCGGAGCAGCGAGTTCCGGTTCGCTCGGCGGCTCGGGGCGGCGTCCCTGATCGTCGGCGGACTGCTCTGTGTGCTCGGCCCCTTCACCGGTTCCGGCCCCGACGTGCCGGCCTTCGCGGCGGTCGCGGCGATTCTCCTCGCCACCGGCGGCATCGGCGTCCTGCTGGTGGTTGCGCTGGTCCGGCTCGGGTCCCTACTCTGGCGGACGCGCCGGCGTTCGTGAGGCACGGCCAGCGATAGGGTCGGCCACCGTCACCAGGAGTCCCGTGAATCCTCTCGCGAGCACATTCATCACCTCGGCCTTGGTCCTCTACTCGGTTGGTGTGTGGGGTGAACGTCTGGTCGGACGGCTTCGCTGGTGGAACTTCGTGTGCTTCGTTCTCGGCTTGGCCTGCGACACGGTGGGGACCGGCATGATGTTCGACTATGTCGGCGGGATGACCGTCGACGTCCACGGCATCTCGGGGCTCATCGCCATCCTGCTGATGGCAGTCCACGCCGGGTGGGCGCTCGTCGTGCTCCTCAGGAGGGACGAGGTCGCCCTGACTACGTTCCACCGGTTCAGCATCTTCGTCTGGTGCGCCTGGCTCATTCCGTACTTCAGCCCGATGTTCGTCGCCATCGCGCGATGAATGCCGTTGCGGTCCCCGATCCCGGGCCGGCGCCGGGCGTCCCCTGGGCTGCGCCACGGCATGGCGGAGCCGCACTCGTCCATCGGGCAGGGCTTCGGGATGCCGGCTTATGCAGCCCTTACGAAGCCGACGGCGCCCCGGCGACCGGACCCCTGGTGATGGCCGTGAGGGGCTCGATGACGTCGAAGAAGAGGGCGCGAATACTCGTCACGCCGCGAGCCTCGACGCGCTTGATGTGCATCTCGGCGTACGCCCGCGCGGACGCCTCGTCGGCGAACAGGTAGATGCCGCCGGCCAGGCGGTCGGTCGGGTTCTCGGTCCAGATCTTCCACAGCAGGCCCGGCTCCGTGGCGATGCTCGCCGCCAACTCCTTGTAGAGCTCGGCCCGCTCGGCGCCGAAGGGGCCGTCGGTCGGGAAGTCCATCTGAAACACCGTGGGCATGCGCATCCTTTCGCCGGTCCCATTCTCACTGTCGGGGCGGATCCCCCCAAGTCCGCCCAAGACCCCGGAACCACCCGCCAGACACGCGAGTAGCGTGCGGCGCGTGAGTGAGCAGAATCCGACGGACGCCGCGGCGTCCGGTCTGTGGGACGTCCTCACGCGACGCCGGAGCCACCGCCGCTACTCGCCGGAGCCGGCGTCCGACGACGACGTCGCCTACGTGCTCGACTGCGCCCACCAATTCGCCGAGCGTTGCGGTTTCGAGGCGCCGCGCATCGACGTGCTCTCGCGGGGTGAGGCGTTCGACGAGGTGGTGCGCGCGGCGGCGTCCGGGGTGCTCGGCCTGATCAACCCCTGGCTACGCCGCATGGACGCCAGCCACCTCATGCTGTGCGCCGCCGCCTACCCCGCCGATCGGCGCGCGAGGGAGCGCGCGATCGAGCAGGCCGCGATGACCATGCAGGTCGCGGTGCTCGCCGCCGCCGAGCGTGACCTGGCCACGTGCTGGATGGCCGGCATCAACCACGGACGCGTCGAGACCGTCCATCGCTTGCCGGACGGCGCCGCGCTGATCGCGATGTCCCCGCTGGGAAGGCCGAACACCCGAGGCGGCCCCTCCTGGGACGCCGCTTCGCGCCAGCTCGTCTCGCGCCGGAGGCGTCCGCTCGCCGACCTCTGGTACGCCGAGGAGTGGCGATGACGGCGTCCGAACCGAGCGGCCGCGCCGGGACGATTCAAGACATCATCGGGCGCCTGACGCCGCCGGACCGCATGCCGCCGGACCGCACCAACGGCGTCCCGGCGACGGTGTCGGACGCCCAGGTGCTCGATCTGCTGTCCGCGGCCCGGGTGGCGCCGTCGGCGGACAACCTGCAGACGTGGCGGTTCGTGGTGGTCCGTTCGGCCGGACGCCGCGCGAGCCTGGCGACCGCGGCCCCAGGGCTGCCGAAGGAGACGCTCGAGGGGGCGTCCGTGGTGATCGTCGTGTGCGGCATCCGGACGGTCGTCCGCAGGGCCAGGCGCGAGCAGCCGTTCGCCCTCATCGACGTGCCGATCGCGCTGACTCACCTGCTGCTGCGGGCGGCCGAGGCGGGCCTGCCACACGCCTGGACCCTCGACGTCGACGAGGACGCCTGCCGGCGTGAGTTGGGCATTCCGCACAGCGCACGCGTGGTCGCCGTGGTCGCGCTGGGGTAGGCCGGGACGCTCACGACGCCTCTTTGTCAGTTCGCGGCTCCAAGCGTTTGCCACCATGACAAAACGGACAAATGTCGACAGCGAGCGCCGACATGCACCCCGACACCATCAGCAACGTCGACCACCGTGATCCGTTTGCCCTCGGCGATCCCCCAGACGGCATAGCCGAGTTCTTGAACGAAGTATGGGTAGCCGCCGGTTTATCAGGGTTTATCTATAACCGACAAAACATCATAAAGTCCCAAAAGCGATGCCGCGTGGCCGGTGCTGCCACCTCACACCACACGTGCGCGCCCGGGCCATGTCCCACGAAACGCCTTGTCGGAGCCGGTTCAGGAACGCCGAGGTGCCTACTTGTGACGGCTGGGGCTGGGGTTGGCCCGCCCAACTCATCGGGGCGGAATTTCAGAGCTTGTAGCCGATCGCGCGCAACAGGGCGCGGCGGTCGGCGACATCGGCGTCCGTCTCGACACCGAGCGGGGGCTGGCCGTCGATGACCCCGACGACGCCGCGTCCGAGCGGGGTGACGGCGACGACCACCTCGACCGGGTTCGCGGTCGCGCAGAAGATCCCGCACACCTCGGGGACGGCCTTGACCGGGTTCAGCACGTTCAGCGGGAACCCGTCGCGCAGGAGGATCACGAACGTGTGGCCGGCCGCGATGGCTTCGGCGTTGCGGGTCGCCAAGTCGACCAGTTCGTCGTCATTGCCCGAGCGCCGGACCAGCCGCGGCCCGGACGCTTCGCAGAACGCGATGCCGAACCGCAGCGACGGGCTGACGCAGACCAGCGCCTCGTGCAGGTCGTCGACCGTCTTGATGAAGTGCGACTGCCCGATCACGACGTTCACGTCCTCGGGCTTGTAGACGGGCACGACGTCCCAGGTGAGAGTGGTCTCGGTCACGCCCTCATCGTGCCACCGATCGAGCCGCCGGTCAGCGCCACAGGGCCAGGACGAGGCGTTCGGCGAGCAGGCCGAGGCCGACCACGATCATCGCGCAACCGGCGACCTTCGAGACCGCCCGGGCGACGCCGGGCCGCGCCCTCAGGACGCGGTCTGCCGCGTGGCCGAGCGGGAGGTAGAAGGCTGCGCAGATCACGATGAACACCGCGCCCAGCGTCGCCAGCTGCGCCGGCAGCGGCCAGCCGGCACCGGGCCGCACGAACTGCGGCAGGATCGACAGGAACAGCAGGAGGCCCTTCGGGTTGAGCGCGCTCACGCCCACGCCGCGGGCGACGTAACGCAGGGGCGTCCGGCCTTGACTTGCGGCCGGGCACGCCGAACCGACGCCCGCCGGCCTGCGCAGGGTGCAGACTCCGAGATAGACGAGGTAGCCCGCACCCACCACGGTGAGCACCAGCAGTGCGGCGGGCAGTGTTGTGGCGAGTGGCCCCACCCCCACGACGACCACAGCCGTGATCAGCACGTACCCCAGCAGGATCCCCGACACTGCCGGCGCCACGACGTGATCGTGCGCCCCGGACGCCAGGACGTAGGCCCAATCCGGGCCCGGCACCGCGATCAGGGCGACCGCGACCAACGCGAACCCGAGCACCGCGGACAGCTCCATCTCGCGCCTCCCTTCCCTCCTGGAAACTGTAGGGAAAGCCGGCCGGAAGGTGTTCCTGCCTTTCCTCCTCTGGTCCTTCGGTTGTGGAAGGATCGTGCGCATGGACCGCCTTGATCGGAAGATCATTGCTGAGCTGCAGACGGACGGCCGCCTCAGTCTCACCGACCTGGCCGCCCGGGTCGGGCTGACGGTCTCCCCCACCCATCGCCGGGTGCGCGACCTGGAGCGCTCCGGCGCGATCATCGGCTACCGGGCGATCGTCGACCCGCGCGAGCTGGGGCTGGGCTTCGAGGCGCTGGTCTTCGTGAGGTTGCGGCAGGAGGACCGCGCCACCCTGCTCGCCTTCGAGGACGCCGTCGCCGCCGTCCCGAACGTCCTGCTGGCCCAGCGCCTGTTCGGCGACCCCGACTACATGCTCCGCGTCCGGACCACCGACCTGGACGCCTACGCTCGCCTCGAGGACGACGTCCTCTCGACCCTGCCGGGAGTCCTACGCCTCAACTCCACCCTGGTCATGAAGAACGTCGTCATCGACCGCCCCTACCCGATCGAGTGGGCCTGACTTCCCGCCGGAATCATCGTTGGCGGCCGATCGGCATAGAATCACAGCATTCCTGCGCAATGCTGGAGGGGCGTGACCATTCTTCGGCCCCCATTCCAGGCTTGGTTTTCCCAGGGGGTAGAATCCGGCCATGTTGTTGGGTTATGCGGCTCCGCTCGAAACTCCCGAAACTCTTTCATCGGTGTGCGACAGCGTGGCCCGAGCAGGATTCGACTTTTTCGAGGTTCCGCTGGCGCCCCTGAGCCTGCTCGAGGGCGGGCTGAGCGAGGCCGGCCGGCTCCTGAGCTCGCTGTCCCTGCCCTGCCTCGTTGCGCAGTCGTTCGTGCCCCGCGACCTGCGGTTGACCGGGCCCGACGTCGACGAGCAGCGCGTCAAGTCCTACCTCGCCCTCGCCGCCGAGCTGTGCCACGCGGTCGGCATGCGCAAGGCGGTCTTCGGCGCGGCCTGGTCGAGGAACGTCCCCGACGGCTGGGATCGCGCGGTCGCCCGCGACCAGCTCATCGACGCCTTCACCTGGACCGCCGACGCCTTCGACGGCTCTGGCTGCGTCGTCGGCATCGAGCCGCAGAACATCAAAGAGGCCAATATCGTCCGCACGCTCGACGAGGCAGTGGAATACGCCCGGGCGGTCGATCGCGATTCCGTGAAGGTCGCCATTGACTCCTATCACCTCGAAGAAGAAGGGACGCCGTTGGCCGAGATCGGTCTCTACGGCGAATGGATCGTCCACGTGCAGACGGCCGACACCGGCCGGCAGCATCCCGGTACCGGCTCCTTCGACTATCAGACCTTGGCGCAGCAATTGGCCTCGATCGACTACGACGACACGCTGTCCGTCGAGGTCATGCACCGGCTGACTGAGCCCGAGATCGCGGCGAGCCAGGCCTTCCTACGAACCATCTGGCCCGCCCAGTCCGCTCACTGACCCGCCCGGTCTTCGCTCGCCAGGCCGGCACGAAGGCCCGCGGTCACGATGTCGAAGATACGGCGACGCTGGTCAGGATCCGCCTGCTGCGAGGTGGCCAGGAAGACGCCGACGAGGGTCGCCGTCACGTCGTCGGCGAGCACGCCGGTCCGCAGGGTTCCGTCCGCCGCTCCCGCGGTCAGCAGGCGGTCGACGACCGCTGTGATGCGAGCGCGGGTGGGACCGGACGCAACGGCGTCCACTGCACCGGGCGCCCGCAGCGCCTGCCGCATCCCCTGCTTGGTCGCGACGAATTCGGCGTACCGGTCGACCCAGCGCCGGAACGCGACGGCGGCGGGGTGTTCGGCGAGCAGCGCGTCGGCCGCGGCGTCCAGGTCGTCCAACTCGGCGTCGTAGAGTTCGGCGACCAGGGCGTCCCAGGTGGGGAAATGGCGGTACAGCGTGCCGATGCCGACCCCGGCGGCCCGGGCGATGGCGTCCAGCGAGAGCGGCTGCGCCCCGGGTTCCAGGCAGAGGCGACGGGCGGCGTCCAGGAGCGACTGCCGGTTCCGCGCGGCGTCCGCGCGCCTCGCAGGCGGTCGGTCGGTGGACATCCGGAGGCTCCTCCGCTTACTCTGATCGCACGATGCGGAGGAACCTCCGCTTTCGGTCAGCCTAGCAAGGAGCACACGTGTCCGACGTCTCGATCGCACCGTCCCCGGGCGGCACCTTCACCCTCGCCGGACGCGCTGTCGCGCGCATCGGATTCGGAGCCGGGCAGTTGCCGCGGCTCTGCAACGATCCGGACGCCGCCGTCGCGCTCGTGCGCCGGGCCGTCGAGCTGGGCGTGAACCACCTGGACACCGCCCAGTTCTACGGCGACGGGTTCGCCAACGAGATCCTCCGCGCGGCCCTGCGGGCCGACGACGACGTGCTCGTCGCCACGAAGGTGGGCGCCGAGCCGAACCCCGGCGGACCCATCCCGTTGCGGCTGGCCCAGCGGCCGGAGCAGCTGCGGGCGGGCGTCGAGGCCAACCTGCGGAGCCTGGGTGTCGACCGCCTCGACCTGGTGAACCTGCGCCGCCTTGACGTGGGTCCGGGCATTCGGGCTACCGGCGATCAGGTCGTCGACCTCGACGACCAGCTCGCGACCATGGTCGCCCTGCGCGACGAGGGTCTGATCGGCGCCATCGGGCTCAGCGCGGTGTCGCGGGAGAGCCTCGTCCGGGCGCTGCCGGCGGGCATCGTGTGCGTCCAGAACGCGTACAGCCTGGCGTCCCGCGCGTACGAGGGGCTGTTGGAGGTGTGCCTCGAGCACGGCTTGGCCTGGGTGCCGTTCTACCCGCTGGGCGGCACGTTCGCCATGATGCCGAAGGTCGTCGAGCAGCCTGCGGTCGTCCGGGCGGCCGAGCGCCTCGGCGCCAGCCCCTCTGAGGTCGGGCAGGCCTGGTTGCTCGCCCACGCGCCGAACGTCCTTGTCATCTCGGGCACGACGAGCCCCGCGCACCTGGAGCAGAACCTCGCCGTCGGCAGCCTGGCGCTCGACTCCGAGACCATCGCCGAGTTGGACGCCGTCGCCGAGCCCGGCGGGGTGATCCCCTTCCTGCAGCGCGACTGACGCCAGCGGCGTCCGGGCTTCACGCGCTCGGCAGGTGACGGACGGCGTCCTCGATCGCCCGGTGGAAGGTCGGGTAGGCGTAGACCATGCGTCCGAGGCGGGCGGTGGGCGTGCGCTCGTGCACGGCGAGGGTGAGCATCGACAGCACCTCGCCGCCCATCGGCCCGGCGGAGGTGGCGCCGACGAGGATGCCGCGGTCGGCGTCCGCGACGAGCTTGATGAAGCCCTCGTTGCCGACGTGATGGATCCAGCCGCGGGTCGAGTCCGGGAGCTGGGTGATGGACGTCGCGACGGAGATGCCCTGGTCGCGGGCCTGTTTCTCGGTCAGCCCCACCGCGCCGATCTCGGGGTCGGTGAACGTCACGCGCGGGACAGCGTGGTACTCGGCGCCCGGGCCCTCGCGGCCGAGGATGTGGTCGGTCGCGATGCGCGCCTGGTACATCGACATGTGCGTGAAGGCGCCCTTGCCGGTGATGTCGCCGATCGCATAGATGCCGTCGGTGACGCGCAGGTGCTCGTCGGTGTCGATCGACTTGGCGGTCACGTCGACGCCGATGCTCTTGAGCCCGAGGGCTTCGAGGTTGGTCCGGCGTCCGGTGGCGACGAGGAGGCCGTCGGCGTCCAGGGTCAGGTGGCCGGCGTGCAGGGTGAAGCGGCCGTCGTGGGCGACCGACTCGATCTTGGTGCCGGTGTGCACGGCGACGCCCTCGGCGTCCAGGACGCTTGTGATCAGCTGGGCGGCCTCGGGCTCTTCGTAGGCCAGAAGCGTCTCGGACGCCTCGACGATCTGTACGCGGACGCCGAAGCGCGCGAAAGCCTGGCCCAGTTCGAGCCCGATCGAGCCGCCGCCGAGCACGATCAGGGAGCTTGGGAGCTCGGTCGCGGAGAGGGCCTCGCGGTTGGTCCAGAACGGGGTGCCGGCGAGGCCTGGGACGTTGGGGACGGCCGGTTCGGTGCCCGTGTTGAGGACGATCGCCCTTGTCGCCTCGAACTCGCGGTCGCCGACGCTGACGGTGTGCGGCCCCGTGATCGTGGCTCGGCCGCGGACGAAGCGTCCGCCGGCCTTCTCGAATCGCTCGACGGCGGCGCGGTCGTCCCAGTCGTCGGTGGCCTGCCTGATCCTCGTGGCAACGGGTCCGTAGTCGGGCCCGAGCTTGACGCTTCCGGCCAGCGCCGCCACCCGGCGGGCCTCGGCCAGCGCGCTCGCCGCGCGGACGACCATCTTCGACGGGATGCACCCGTAGTAGGGGCACTCGCCGCCGACGAGCCGCGCGTCGATGCCCACCACGGCCAGGCCGGCCCGGGCCAACTCGGCCGCCGCCGACTCCCCTCCGGGCCCCATGCCCACGACGACGACGTCCACCTGCTCGGCCATGTCCGGCTCCTCCGCGCTGGCTGTGACTGCACCTTCCTGGGCGTAGTACCCCGGCTAACGACCGGCAGCGTCACCCGATCCGGAGAATTCCGGGCCTCTGGCTGATCGGGCCTCGCGATCGTGTGACGGATTCGGCGTTTCCGGTGCCCGCGACGACCTCGGGCTCAGGACGTCCAAGTCGAGGTCGCATCCTTGGTCACCGTCACCGAACCTGACGTTGCGCCGGTCAGCTTGGACCCGTCCTTCAGCGCTACGGTCGCCGAGCTAGTGGCGCCCGCCTCCATCGCGCCGGTCAGGGTGCTGTTGCTCACGGTGATCTCGGCGTGCCCGCCGTTGGAGCCCGAGGTGCCCCAGCGGTCCTCGGCGAGCGAGAGCAGCTGAGTGGTGCCCGAGTGCTCGAGCTTGGACGCCGTGATGCTCACCTGACAACTGGTGTTGGTCACGTAGATCATCGGCTTGTCGGTACTGGACGTGATCGTCGAGTTCGTGATCGTCATGGACGACTTCGTCGCGGTCGCGTCCGAGTCGGCGGCGTCACCGGAGAAGGACTGGTAGATCATCATCCCCGTCGTGCCGGACGTCGTGAACGTGCAGTCCGTGACCTCGATCTGGTTCTTGCCCTCGATGACCATCGTCTGCGCGCCCGTGGCCGTGCCGGTCGCGCCTGTCACCGAGATGTCGCCGGTCGAGTAGACCAGCGGCGACCCGTCGCCGGCCGCGTTGAGCTTGTTCGTGCCGGTCACCTTGATCGTGCCGTTGCCGCGGTCGGTCGCCAGGCACGCACAATGGGCGCCGGTGGTGGCGATCGTGACGTCCTTCGCGGTGACTGTGCCGGCGTAGGTGGCGTCCAGGCCGCGCGAGGAGTTCTTCGACGTCTTGATCGAGATCGTCTCGATCGTGATCGCACCCGAGGACGCCGCGAACACGGCATTCGCGCCCTCGGCGTCCGTCGTGACCGTGCAGTTCTTGATCGTCGCGGACGACCCGTCGTCCACCACCAGGATCGCCGAGTTGAGGCCGTAGAAGTTGCAGGCCTCCTCCTGCGAGCTGTCGCCGGTCTTGGTGATCGTCGCGTTCGTGATCGTCAGCGATCCACCGTTGACAACGAGGAACACGTTCTGGTCGGCCGTCGTGGACGCCCATGTCCCGCCGTCGACCGTCGCCTTGATGCCGTTGACGAGGTATGCCCCGCTGAGCTTCTGCGTGTTGGACGACCCCCCGCCCGTACCGCCCGGGGCCGATCCCCCGGACCCGCCCGGTGTCGACCCGCCGCCTGGCTGCCCCGTGGCCTGGCCGCCGGGCTGTCCGCTGGGCGGCGTGCCACCAGCCGGCGGGGTGCCGCCACCGCCGCTGGGGGGCGTCCCGGCGCCGGTCGGCTGGGCGCCACCGGACTGGCCCGAGGAGTCCGAACCCGACCCGAACGTCGCCGTGTACGTGCCAGGACCCAGCTGCGTGCTCGACGCCGCCGCGCTCACCGAGGACGACGCCGAGGCCGCCGCCGTGCAGCCCGCCAGGGCCGCCAGCCCGACGGCGCCGCACAGACCGACGAGCGTCCGCCTGGTCAGTGGACGGGAGGAGCCGAAGGGCGAGCCGGAATCGTCGTGCATTGTCATAGGCCCATTCGACCGGAACCTGCTGTGCCGTACCCCCGTCGATTCTGTGCGCCCGCTGTCATCGCCCCGAAGAACCGGCAGCGTCA
>DAIRTI010000005.1:0-44900 GCA_036803965.1 Propioniciclava sp. | reverse complement strand
ATCGATGTGGCAGTTCCGCCGTTACCGCGACGAACTTGCTACATCGATCACCATCCGGCGGCGTCAGCTGAGCGGGGCCTGCCAGGTCAGGACGGTGCCGCGCCCGGCAGGGTTGGCCGCCAGGCGCGAGCACCCGCGATGCCGGCGGGCGCGGAGGACGAGGTTGTCGAGCCCCGAGCGGCGCCCGGCGGCGGGGCCGGGCCCGACGCCGTCGTCCTCGACCCGCACTCGGACCCGTCCCGACGGACCCGCGCCCTCGACCGACACCTCGACCCGCACCGAGGACGCGTGTGCGTGCCGCGCGGCGTTCGAGAGTCCCTCGCGCACGACGGCCACCACGTCGTCGGCGATCTCGCCGTCGATCCGGCGATCCAACGCATCAAGCCCAGCCAAGGCAAGGTCCAGGACGACACCGTCGACACGCACGACCAGCGAAGGCGCGAACCCGAGGGCCGTGCGCCCGATGGACGCCTCCCGGCGCAACTGCTTGAGCAGGTCGACCGGGCCGTGCTCCTCGCGCAGCGACTGCACGATCGAGCGGATCTGCCGCACCGACTCGTCCACGGCCACCAGGGCGCCGTCGAGGACGTCGGCCAGCTCCGGTTCATCCCGCTCGACCAGCCGAAGGCGGGCGGCCTCCATCTGCATCCCAGCGGCGAACAACTGCTGAATCGCCAGGTCGTGCAGGTCGCGGCTGATCCGGCGGCGCTCCTCGATCAGGTGGGCCTCGTCCTCGGAGTGCCGACTGGCCGCCAACTCCAGCGCGACCGCCGTCTGCTGGGCGAGCGACTCGGCCCTGGCCAGGTCGGACGCGTCGAAGGGCGGCGCTCCCACCTTGCGCAGCAGCAGGATCACCCCGCGACCACTCCCCCGCACGGTCATCGGCGCGTACAGGGCCGGCCCGAACCGGCGCAGCGGTGGCAGCAGCATGCGGTCGGCGTCCGCGAGCGACTCGACCAGCACCCCCACCCGCCCGCGCAGGACCGAGACGGCGCGGCCGTCCTCGGGGAACGTCACGCCGAGCAGGGTGTCGGCGTACAGACCGTCCGCGATCTCGCAGAGCCACAGCCCCTTGACCGACGGCAGGACCAGCAGGCACGTGTCGGCGTCCGCGATCTGCCGGACGCGCGCCGCGATCGTCTGCAGCGCCTGCTCCTCCTCGGCCCCCTCGAGCAGCAGGGTCGTGATCTCCTGCGAGACGCGCATCCAATCGAGCTGCTTCGACAGATCGAGGGTCGCCTGGGTGAGCCGTTCGGGCATCGTCATCTCGCCGCAGAGAAGAGGACGGGCGTCCGCCCTCTAGCCCTCTCGATAGGCGATGCCGAAGCCGCCGCGCGGGTAGCGCCAGGTCAGCGCGCCCGGGGCCGCGACGGCCAGGCAGGTGCCGCACTCGAGGCAGGCGGCGTACTCGACCCCGATGGATCCGTCGGCCTGCTCGGAGTAGACGTGCGCCGGGCAGACCCGGACGAGCAGGCGTCCCGTGCCCGTGCGCCGCGCGACGTCTTGGTCGACGACGATGTGGCTCTCCTCCTCGTCGAGGTTGTACACGTTGGCGTTGAGTCGCTCGGCGACCGTTCCCAGCTTCATGTGTTCGTCCTTGTCAAAGGGCCCGGACGCCGAGCCAGGCGTCCTTGGCCAGGTCGCGCTTCCTGATCCCGGACGCCTTGAGCGCGTCCAGGGCGACCTGCCGGGCGTGCCGGCGCGGGGTCAGGTCGTGGTTGAACAGGCCGTACAGAACGTCGGCGAGCAGGCTCCCGTAGTCGGCGTACATCCGCTCGACCTCCAGCAGCGCCGGGGCGTGGGCGTACGTCTTCATGTCGGCGCCGACGAAGCTCTTGGCCAACTCGGCGCCATAGGCGTCCATCGCGGACTGGGAGAAGTCGCCGGCCTCCAGCGCCCGTTCGATCGCCGCGGACGCCGCGAGTGCGGACCCCGCCGCGAGGTCCATGCCGCGGATCGTCAGGCCGGTGTTGAGGGTGAAGCCGGCGGCGTCCCCGATCAGGATCAGCCCCGGACGCGTCAGGTCGTGCGTGACCATCTGCGGGCCGGCCTCGATCGTGAGGTGGCAGCCGTACTCGAGCAGCTCACCGCCGGCCAGCAGGGGGGCGATGGCCGGGTGGGCGAGGAAGTGGTCGTGGACGTCGGCCGAGGAGAGTCCCTTGGACGCCAGGTCGTCCAGCCGCAGCACGACGCCGACCGACACCGACTCGTCGTTGGTGTAGAGGAAGCCGCCGCCGGCGCAACCCTGCGTCGCGTCGCCGACCACGGCGTACGCGACACCCTCGTCGCCGGTGACGTGGAAGCGGTCCTCGATAGCCTTCCGCGGCAGCCGGATCACCGACTTGACCCCGACGGCCAGGTGGTCGGTGGGCTCCTTGGCCCGGACGCCGGCGTCCTGGGCCAGGAACGAGTTCACCCCGTCGGCGGCGACGACCACGCGGGCACGCAGTTCGTCCTCGCCGGCCCGGACGCCTACGACCTGCCCGCCCTCGCGGACCAGCGCGTCGACCTTCACGCCAGGCATCACCAGGACGCCGGCCTCCTCGCACTGCTCGACGAGCCAGGCGTCCAGCTTGGCCCGCAGTACCGCGACGGCGTTGACGGGGTCTGCCAGGCGGGCGTCCCAGTAATCGATGTTGACCGCGCTGGTGGCGTTGAGGAAGCTCACCACGTTGCGGGTGATGCGGCGCTCGACGGGCGCGCGGTCGACGAAGCCGGGGAAGACCTGCTCCATCACGCGGCAGTAGAACACCCCGCCGGACAGGTTCTTCGAGCCCGGCTCCGCGCCGCGCTCGATGAGCACGACCTGGCGCCCGGCGGTGGCGAGCCGGTACGCGCAGACCGCTCCCGCCACGCCGCCCCCGACGACGATGACGTCGAAGATCTCCTCGTCGTCCATGGTCAGGAGACCGCGGCCGTGAGGGCGGGCAGCACGGTGTAGAGGTCGCCGACGATGCCGTAGTCGGCGTGGGCGAAGATCGGCGCGTTCTCGTCGGCGTTGACCGCGACGATCGTGCGGGCGTCCTTCGCGCCGGCCATGTGCTGCAGCTGCCCGGAGACCCCGACCGCCACGTAGATCTCGGGCTTGACGGCCTGGCCCGAGACGCCGACGTAGGAGTCCTTGGGCAGCCAGCCGAGGCCCTCGGCCAGCGGACGCGAGCAGGCGACCTCGGCGTCGATCGCTTCGGCGAGGGCGCGGGCGAGCTGCAGGTCCTCGGGGGCCTTGAAGCCGCGTCCGACCGAGACGATGCGCTTGGCCGCGGCGAGGTTGACCTCGGCCACCTCGGCGGTCGTCTCCTGGACGACGCGGGCCTTCAGCGGGCTGCCGAGAGCCTGGGTTTCGGACGCCGGCGCGTCCTCGACCGCGCTGCCGCCGGCCATGACGACCACGACCGGGCCGGACGCCTTGACGGTCTCGGTCACGATGCCGCCGTAGCGGGCGACGGCGACCGCGCCGAAGCCGAAGTCGATGGGCTGCGTGAGAACCGGCGCGCCCAGCCGGGCGGCCACGGCGCCGCCGAGCACCCGCTCGGCCGGACGGTTCGGCACGAGGACGACGTCCCCGGGTTGCGCGGCGACGGCGTCCGCGACGACGGGCGCGAGGGCCTCGACGGGGACGCCCTCAGGCACCGGGACGCTGACGACGCTGTCGGCGTCCGGGTACGTGCGGTCGCCCACGGCGACGATGGTCAGCGTGCCGCCGAGCGACCGGCCGGCCTGCACGAGGGCGCCGATCTGCGGACCGGCGGTGATGATCCAGGTGTTGGTCATGACTTCTCCTGTGGCTTCGGGTTTTACAGGACGCCGTCGGTGCGCAGCGCGGCGGCGAGCGCGGCGGCGTCCGGCAGGATCAGGTTCTTGCGGGCGCGGGACGCGGGCTTGGATCGTCCGGTGACTTCGAGGGCGTCCTCGGGGAGGGCAACGGCCGGCGTGACGGCGTCGACCGGCTTCTTGCCGGCGGCGAGGATGTCCTTCATACCGGGCACCTTCACGGCGATCGCGTCGGTGGTGACGGCGACGACGGCGGGGCCGGTGACCTCGATCGTCCGGGTGCCGCCGGGGATCTCCTGGGTGATGGTCCAGCCCTCTGGCGCCTGCTGGACGTTGGTGGCGTCCTGGAAGCAGGGCCAGCCGAGGTGCCCTGCGACAAGGGCGGACGTCATCTTCGCGTTCTCGTCGATGGACGCGTCGCCGGTCAGCAGGAGGTCGACGTTTCCTGTTTGCTGCACCAGTTGGGCAAGCGCGGCGGCGACCTTGGTCAGGTTCCAGGACGCCGCGTCGTCGTCGGCGATCACGAGTCCGCGGTCGAGCCCGCGGGACATCGCGGACTTCTTCGCCATCGACCCCGCGACGGCCGTGGTGCCGACCGAGACTCCGACGAGCTCGCTGCCGGTGGCGTCCGCGATCGCGCGGCCCAGCTGGATCGCGACGGGGTCGTACTCGCTCAGCGCGAGCTTGGCGCGCGACCAGTCGACGACGCCCTCGTGCGAGACGGACGCGTCCTGCGGGTTTGCCGCCCACTTGTATGCCACTGCGATGGTCATTGGCCCCTTCTTTCGCTCCCTTGCGCGGCTCGGGCTGCCGCTGCGTCGCGGTGCCGGGCTCTGGTGTTTGTTTTCACCGGTTAGTACAATCATTGCACGTGCAGCCCCCCGTGCCACGGCCCTAAGTCCTAGATCGTCCCGAGAAATCGGTGGGACCATCCAGCCCAGCCCGGGACTGTCACCGCACCGCGACGGAGAGGAGCGCCGATGCCCCAGCCTGTGCCCGGCGTCACCCACGTCGCCGCCGGCCAGATCTCGGACGCCGTCGCCAACCCGGACTTCGACGTCTCCGCCGCCGGACGGTCGGCTGCAACCACCTCGGACCCTGTCGCTCGCGTTCGGCGTCCCGCACCCTGTTCAGAAGGCTGCCCGGCCAGTGAAGACGTCCGGCACTGGGTGCTGGCCCTTCGTGATGGAGAGGCGGCCGTGTTCGCCGCCTGGCGGACGATCGTCGCCACCAACCCTCTGCCAGCCGTCCTGGGACGCATCTGCTACGCCCCCTGTGAGGAGGGTTGCTGGCGGACCCGCCTCGACAGCCCCATCTCGATCCGGACGCTCGAGCGGCTCGTGGGCGACCGCGCGCTCGCCGAGGGCTGGGTGTTGCCTGACCCTGGCCCCCGCGTCGGCCGGAGGGTGGTCGTGGTCGGCTCGGGTCCCTGCGGACTCTCGGCCGCCTACCACCTGGCCCGCTCGGGACACGACGTCGTTGTACGCGAGGCGCACTCGGCGGCCGGCGGCCTGCTCCGTCGGGGCATCAGCGAGGCCCGCTTGCCCAAGGCGGTCCTGGACGACGAGATCGCCCGCATCCTTGCGCTCGGCGTGGAACTGGAGACGCGGCGTCCCGTGCGGAAGGTCAGCGATGCGTTCGGGGACGCCGAGGGCGTCATCTGGGCTGCGGGCGCATCGATGTGCATGGCGCTCGCGGAGGGCAGAACGATCTGGAAGCAACCCGTCCACGCCGGCCCCCACACCGGCCCCCGGCGGCGCACCGCGACGGTCTCGGTCGGCCACGGCATGCGGGCCGCCGAAGCGCTCTCCGCCCACCTCGCCGGAGCCGAACCGACAGCCTCGACACCCTCCTCTGCTTCGACTCGCCCCACTGCCCCACTCCTCCTCTCTGCTGCGTCGCCGCCCACTTCCTCACTCGTGCCGGACGATCTGGGGGCACTCGGGGACGGAGCGGGAATCGCGCCCGAGGCGTCCCGCTGTCTTTCCTGCCGCTCGCTGGGGGCGCCATGAGTTCGGCCGAGCGTGCCTGTTATCGTGTTGGCGGACCGTGCGCGGCGAGGCGCCGGATTCCGTCGCGGCTTGCACAATCGACGATCACAGGAGAATGGCGATGACATCGGCGGCTGTCGAGGGCCGGGCGCGAAACTCACGCCGGGATCCCGAACTCACCAAACGCGAAATCCTGGACGCCGCCGCGGAGGAGTTCTCCCGGCACGGCGCTTACGGAGCGAAGACCGAGGACATCGCGCGCCGCACGAATACGACCAAGCGGATGATCTACTACTACTTCGGGTCGAAAGAGGGGCTGTACGCGGCGGTTCTCCGGGAGAACTACGTGCGCGTCCGCGAGTTGGAGGTGCATCTGCACCTTGAGGTGCATGAGCCGGTGGAGGCGCTGCGGATCCTGATCCGCGCGACGCTCGACCACTACGAGCGCTACCCCGAACTGGCGCGCATCGTCGGCATGGAGAACCTCATCAAACAGGGCAAGACGGCCGAGCATCTGGAGGGGATGGGCGAACTCAACCGCTCAGCCCCCGAGACGCTGGCCGAGATCTTGAAGCGCGGCCGGGAGGCCGGGGTGTTCCGGTCCGACGAAAGCGCACCCAGCGCGCTGGACGTCCACCAGGTCCTGTCGGCCCTGACCCTGAACCGCGTGGAACACCAAGCCACGTTCAAGATCGCGTTCGGACGCGACATGCTCCGCGGCGAGGACGGCGCCCACGTCCGCCGCCTCATCGAGGACACCGTCCTCAGGCTGGTGCTGGCCGACCCGGCCGTCCTTGAGCGCTGAGGCCGATCAGGGAAACCCGCGGAGGTCGCATGGAGTTGAGCACTCGGACCGCAAAACGAGCCGGTCGCGAGGTTCATCACGTCCCGAGAGCAAGGCCCTGCATAGCAGTTAGGTAATCCAGCCGCCGCTTTGGCCCTCCACCAAACAGACCGCCGAGGCCTCCGAAACCTCACTCATGTCAGTTCTGAGGGTCGGCCACCGACGTTGCCAGGTGTTGGGAAACGAGGCGGACTGCGGTCACCAGTTCTGCAGAGTCGATCACACCTACCGTCTCGTAGGGCTCCTCATCCCGCGCGGGTGCCTCAAGTTCTACGTGGTAGCTACCCTGCGGCTGGCCCCATGAGCTCACGTAGGCGAGTACTCGCGGGTCAGCAAGGCTGGAGACTCCGACGGCGCAAAGGTCGCCCACCCAGTGATCCTGCAACCGCCACTGACATCCGGCTGCAGTCAGGCGATCGAGGAACGCGATGATTGCGGCGTCCTTGCACTCAAGGTCGTTGATCACGTCACAACCTCCCCGTCGATCGGCCCTTGCGGTCGGTGCTCGACGACTGTGCGGCCTCCTCGACGGTCAAGCAGCGTACTTCTGGGTCGAGCCTTTCCCGTATCGATCCGAGAGAGATTCGCCGGCCATGTCACCGGATCTGTAACCCGGACCAGTCAGGGCGTCGGTTTTCGACGGATCGGGTGACGCTGCCGGTCCTCGACCGCCCGGACTGCGGGCGCGGCGACCATGGATCCGCGGTGGCCCTGGGCGTCGCGAGTGCGGTGTAGCACGTCGCGATCACGGCGGGCGGGCACTTCGCGATCGCGAGGCCCGGCACGTCGCCGGTTCGGGATTCGCCGGCCACGTCACACGATTCGTCGAAAACCGTGCCTGTGACTGGTTCGACTTCCGGATCGCGTGACGCCACCGGTTCTGGGGACGCTACCCGCTCGGGGGAGCCGGGAGGACCGGTCGGCTCCGGGTCGGACTTCAACCCTCGGCGCCGACAGGGAACCCAAGGACCACCCGTCCCCGGCTGTAGATTCAAGCCGCCCAGTCAGCTCGGAATCTCCAACAGTGGAGATTCGCCAACACCCTCGGCGTCCACCTCGCCAGCGGACGCCCGGGCATACTCGGCAGCGATCGCTCTCTTCAGGCTGCCCTTCGCGATCTTCCCCGACGGGGTCAGGGGCATCTCGTCGAGATACTCCACCCTCTCTGGGATCTTGAACTTCGCGATCCCCAGCCCGACGAAGTAGTCGACCAGGGCGGCCACGTCCAACCGCACAGCATCCCCCCGCGCCACCAGATAGGCGCAGGCTCGCTGGCCCATCACGTCGTCCGGCATCCCGACCACCGCCGCCGCCCGAACCGCCGGATGGCTCATCAGGACCCGCTCGATCTCGGTCGGACTGATCTTCTCCCCACCCCGGTTGATCACGTCCGAGCGCCGGCCGGTGATCCGGACGTAACCATCGGCGTCCATCACCGCCAGATCGCCGCTGTAGTACCAGCCGTCATCGTCCAGGACGGCGCGGGTGAGGTCCGGGCGGCCGAGATAGCCGGCGAACACCGCCGGCCCACGGGACGCCTCCTCGCCCTCGACGCCGGGCGGCAGGGTCCGGCGCGTCTTGGGGTCGACGACCCGGATCTCCGTGCCCGGGCACGCCCGTCCGTCGGTGGTCAGCACCCGCTCGTCGGTGTCGCAGGCGCTTGTCAGCGTGTGCGGCGCCGACTCCGTCGACCCGTACACCGAATACAGCCGGACGCCGAGGGCGCGAGCCCGCTCCAGCAACCGTCGGGGCACCGGCGAGCCGCCGCAGCACAGGAACCGCACGGACTCCAGCCCGCCCTTGGTCGTCTCGCACACGCACAGCAGCGAGTCGATGACTGACGGCACCGACATGCCGCACGTCGCCTTGTGACGCCGGATCATCGCCGCCATCTCGGAGCCGTCCGTGCTGTCACACAGCAGCGAGGTGCCCCGGGTCAGCATCGGCATGATCACCCCGTGCATGAAGCCGGTCGCGTGCCCGAGCGGCGCGGGCATGAGCATGCGGTCCTCGGGCCCGAGCCGCAGGGCGTACGCGAACGCCACCTCGGACGCGATCAGGTTGTTGTGCGTCAGCATGACGCCCTTGGGGTCGGCCTCGCTGCCCGACGTGAACAGGATCGCCGCCACGTCGTCGCCGTCCGCGTGCACCCAATCGCCCCTAGCCAGCAGGGGGCCGGACGCCACGGCGTCCGAGATGTACAGACCGGACGCCGACCTGCCCTCGCCTACGAACAGGACCCTCTCCAGCGGGTTGCGCGAGGCGATCAGGTCGGCGGCGAGCGGGCCGTAGTCGGTGCGTCGGAAGCAGGTCGGCATCACCAACAGCCGCATCGAGCAGGCGTCGATCGCGTGCGTGAGCTCGGTGCGGCGCAGGTTGGTGGCCAGCGGGTTGACGACCGCGCCGGCCTTCATGATGGCGACGAAGGTGACGAGGAAGTCGGTCCACGCCGGCAGTTGGACGCCGATGGTCTCCCCCGGTCGCACGCCGGTTTCGACGAGCCAGCCGGCCAGCCGGGACGACCGTTCGTCCACCTCGGCGTAGGTGAGCCGCTCACCCCGCCGGTCGACCACCGCGAGGGCGTCCGGCGAGGCGGCGACGGCGAGCTGCCACCAGTCGAGCAGGCAGTGATCGCCCCACCAGCCCCCGGCGCGGAGCGCCGCGCGCCGGGACTCCGGCACCACGACGCGTCCGCACCCTGACCGGCCGGTCGTTCTCAACATCTCGCACCCCTCCACGCGAACCCCGATCAGAGCTGGCTCGCGTATTCCTTCGCCAGACGCCGGGCGATCACGACCGACTGGATCTGATTCGTGCCCTCCATGATCTGGAACACCTTGGCGTCGCGCATGATCTTCTCGACCGGATATTCCTTCGTGTAGCCATTTCCGCCCATCACCTGAACGGCATCAGACGCCACCTCCTGCAGCAGATCGGTGACGAACTGCTTGGTGATCGCACCCTCCTTCTGCACGTCGATTCCGTTGTCGATGAGTTTCATCGTGTGCTGCACCAGGGCCCGGCAGGCGACGGTCTTGGCGGACATGCGGGCGAGCAGATCCTGCACCATCTGGAATTCGAAGATGGGCTGGCCGAATTGCTCGCGCTGGAGCGCGTATTTTGTCGCCTCGTCGAGCGCCCGCTGCATCATGCCGACCGCGATCGTCGCCATGAACGGACGCGACACGTCGAGTCCGGCCATCGCGACCCGGAATCCGTCGCCCTCCTTGCCGACCAGATGGCCGGCGGGAATCCGCACGTCGTTGAGGGTCAGGTCGCATGTGTTGGACGTCCGCAGGCCCATCTTGTCCTCATGTCGGCCGGGCACGACGCCCGGCCGATCGGCCTCGACGAGGAACGTCGAGATCCCACGGTGCCCGGCCTTCGGGTCGGTCTTCGCGGAGATGAGGTAGATGTCGGCGATGCCGCCGTTGGTGATCCAGCACTTCTGGCCGTTCAGGACGTACTCGTCGCCGTCCCGCACCGCCGTCGTGCGGATCGCCGCGGCGTCCGAGCCCGCGCCCGGCTCGCTGATCGCGAAGCACCCCAGCCCGCCGGCCGCGATGGTGCTCGCGAACAGCTCGGCCTGCTCCCGCGTCCCGGCGATGTGCACGTTGCGGAACGCGACGAACGTCGACACCAGCGTGATGGCGTACCCGGCGTCCACCTTGCCGAGCTCCTCGAAGACCATCGCGCCGGTCTGGTAGTCGAGGTTGGCGCCGCCGAACTCCTCGGGGAGTTCGAGCATGTGCAGCCCGAGTTCGAAGGCGGACGCGAAGTCGCCCACCTCGCACTGGCTGTCGCGGTCGCGCTGGGCGACGTGCGGCGCCACGTCGTCCCAGACGAAGGTCTTGACGGAGTCCAGGAGCAGTTCCTGCTCGTCGGTGAGTAGGTCGGTCATGTCGGGCTTCCTTGTCTGGGTCTCAGGCGTTGACGGCGACGCGCGCGGGCGTCCGGGCCAATCGGCTCTTCTCGGCGCGATCGACGAAGATCGCCAGGACGACGCCCACCAGCGTCACGCCCGCGTTGAGCAGCAGGACGTTGCCGGGGGCCGACACGACCCACGGGGCGGCCAGCGACTGGAACGCGAACCCGCCGACCGCGGAGGCGATCATGACCAGGGACGTCATCAGTCCGCGGGCCTGCGGGAACAGCGAGTTCGCCGTGGAGGTCACGAGCTGCAGGACGCCGCCGGCGGCGGTCCAGCCGATGATGAAGCCGGCGACCGGGACGATCCAGGCGACCTTGACGAACGTGACCACGATCAGGGTGATCGCCGCGACGAGCGGGTAGAAGATGATGATCTGCGTCGCGCGCACCTTGGTGAGCAGCACCGTCGAGATCAGGATCGCCACCATCGCGCCCGTGGCGTACCAGCTCTGGGTGATCGACGGATCGGCCATGCCGTAGGCCTTGCCGAGCTCCTGGTTGGTGTTGCCCCACAGGGTGAACGTGGTGATCGTCGTGGCGCCCAGCACCATCAGCATGATCATCGTCGAGTTGATCGAGACCTTCGCCTTCGGCGTCCCGTCGGCGCGGGCGACCTGCGACTCGTTCAGCGGGAAGGGCGCGAAGAACAGGCCCACGATGACGATCGCGATCATGACGGCGAAGGCGATGTAGATGGTCCGGAAGCCGCCCTCGAACTTCGCGCCACCGGTGGCTCCGATCAGCAGCGGCAGGATGAACTGCGCGACCAGGATCGAGAACTTCAGGAACAGGTTCGCGATGTGGGAGCGCTTGGGGAAGATCTCCGACAGGGCCGGGTAGACGGCCGGGTCGAGGAAGCCGTTGCCCATGCCGGCGACCACGCACATGACGGTGCCGAGCAGCGGGTTGCCGACGAAGATGATGCCGATGAACGACACCGCGAGCAGGACGGCGCCGATGATCGCGCCGAGACGCCGCGACAGCCGGTCGGCGATCGGTCCGGCCATCGGGTAGGCGATGAGGCGCCCGAGCATCATCCAGGCGATGGCGGCGGCGACGCCGGCGACGTCGGTGCCCCACTGCGTGGCCAGGGCCGGCTTGTACTGGGCCTGGGCGAACAGCGAGAAACCGAGGACGAAGTAGGAGAGATAGAGCAGGCCAGCGGTGAGCCAGTACTTCTTGCTGGACTGGCCGACGGTCGGGGCCGCGACGGTGGGTTGGGACATGATTCTCTCTCTGGGCGGTAGGGACCGGTGCCCGGGCGTGGGAGCCGGTGGAATCACATGCGCGGCGTCGTTGCCACGGCGCCGCGGGAGTCGAGGATGGAGCGGGCTTCATCGGCCGAGTAGCCGAGCTCGGCGAGAATCGCCTCGGTGTCGCTGCCCTGGGCGCTGATCTGGCGCAGTTCCGGATCGCCCTGGGACTGGAAGCGAACCGGGTTCGTCGGGATCATCCGCTCGGCGCCCGAGCGGCAGGTGACCTTGCGGAGGACGTCGTTGGCCCAGGCCTGCTCGTCGTCGTAGATGTCGGTCGGCACCTGGCAGGCCTCGATCGGCACGTCGTTGGCGAGGAAGAGGTCGAGCCAGTGCTGCCTGGGGCAGGTCGCCAGCGCCTCGTCGAGGATGTCGACCACCTCGCCGTTGAGTCCGGTGGCGTTGAGTGCGTCGCAGTTGTTGTAGCGCTGGTCGCCCGCGAGGTCCTGCCTGCCGACCAGGGTCATCACCTTGTCGAAGTCGCGGTCGTACTCGGGGGCGCACATCGTGACGAGGCGTCCGTCGCCGGCGATGTAGGTGTTGTTGAACGGGTTGATGACCTCTCGGCGGTCCTTGGGGTAGGGGCTGCCGTACTGCGCCGAGATCATCGCCGTGTTCAGCATGAACACGCCCGAGTGGAACAGCGAGGTGGTGACGTAGTCGCCGTTCCCGGTCTTCTCGCGCGCGAGCAGGGCGGCCAGAATCCCGGACGCCAGCACGAACGACACCTGGAAGTCGCCGTAGCCGTTGGGCGGCAACATGGGCCGGCTGCCCTTGTTGACCGTGGTCCCGAGGACGCCGCCGCGCGACATGCACGCGGTCATGTCGAAGCCCGCGGCGTCCTTCAGCGGGCCGCGGGCGCCGAACCCGAGGACCTGCGCCATGACGAGCCGGGGGAACTTCGCGTGCAGCGAATCGAAGTCGTAGCCGAGCTTCTCCAGCGACTTCACGCGGGTGGAGGTGAGGAACACGTCGGCGTCGGCGAGGAGGCGGTCCATGACGTCGCGTCCGGACTCGACCCGCAGGTCGAGGGTCATGAACCGCTTGTTCATGTTCGACATGTCGAAGCCGAGGTTCTCGTCGTCGGTGTAGGGCGTCCCGAAGACCGCGCCCTGGGTGCGGCCCGGGTCGCCCTTCGGCGCCTCGACCTTGATCACGTCGGCCCCCCACTCGCCGAGCAGGCGCGCGACGGTGGGGGCTGCCAGGAAGGCCGTCATGTCGACGACCCGGATGCCGCTGAGGGGATTCACGTCAGGAGTTCCACAGATCGCCGCGGGTGTCGATCAGCCCGCGGGCGGCGGTCGTGCGCTGGACCGTGGGAGGCCCTTCCTCGAGCCACATGGCGCGGCAGTCGCGGTAGAGGCGCTCGGCGGGGCCGTACTCGCACTCCTCGAAGTAGCCGATGCCGCCGAGGATCTCGAGCATGTTGTCGGAGACGATCTTGACGCCGTCGATCGAGGCGAGCTTGCAGAGGGACGCCTGGGTCATCGGGTCCTCGCCCTTGTCGTAGCGGGCGGCGGTGTCGTGGATCATCGAGCGCAGCATGTAGACCCACTTGCCCGACTCGGCGATCATCGTCTGGATCGCCTGGCGCTGGACGAGCGGCTTGCCGAACGTGACGCGCTCCTTCGCGCGGGCGATCGAGATCTCGAGCATGCGTTGGGCCATGCCGAGGTTGCTGTCGGCGATGTGGACGCGCGACAGGCCGAGGGAGTACATCGCCACGTGCAGGCCCTCGCCGACCTCGCCGAGGCGGTACTTGTCCGGCACCCGGGCGTCGGTGAAGCGGAGGCCTGCGTGGCCGGCGCCGCGGCAGCCCATCATGTGGGGCATGTCGACGATCTCGTAGCCGGGCGTGTCGACCGGCACGAAGAACGCGGTGAGGCGCTTGTCCTTGTCGGCGGCAGGATCGGTCAGCGTGATCAGGTAGGTGCCGTCGGAGCAGTCGGTGTGCGAGATCAGCGTCTTCTCGCCGTTGATGACCCACTCGTCGCCGTCGCGGACGGCCGACGTCTTGATGTCGGCGCCGGACCCGGCCTCCTTCTCGGTGAGCGCGAAGTTCACGTACAGGGTCTTGTCGGCGTATCGGGGCATCGCCCACGCCTTGAGTTCGGGCTGGGCGAAGTCGTCCATGATGCGCCAGTTGAGGCCGGCGGCATGGTGCAGGTGCATCCGCATGCCGCCGGGGCCGCGGGAGAACTCTTCCTGCACCTTCATGATCTGGACCGTCGAGAGGCCCCAACCGCCGTACTGCTCGGGCATGTAGAAGCGGTAGAGGTTGTGCTGGATGGCGAGCTCGTAGAACTCGTCCGGGAACTTGTTGGTGATCTCGATCTCGACCTGCATCTCGTCGAAGGGTCCCTGGGCGAGCTCCCGGATCTCGGCGAGGTACTCCTGGAACTCGGCCTCGGTCTTGGGCTTCTCGGTGATCATGCTTCTCCTTTGCGGCCGGTCGGACGCCCTTCCTTGGGCCTCTGACCACGGCCTGGCTGCGACACTGCGAACTAACCGGTGAGAACAAACTACGGGTGCGCGAGGGTCTCGTCATGGGACCTAGGTCCTCGCAGGCGTGGCTGGACCACCCACGCCCTGGGCAGACGTGGCTGGCTCGCGCAGGCATGCTCGGCTCACGCCGGCGCCGGACCGACATGGACGCCGACGCCGAATCCGTCACACGAGCCGGGCCCCGGGACAGTCAGAAGGGCGGTTTTCGGCGGATCGTGTGACAGCACCGGCAGCTGAGGTGCCAGACGGCGTCGGGGCGGGGCCCGGCGACGATGAGGGCCCCGGGCTGTTCCGCTGCGCGTGCGAGTTGGCGAAAGTGCCGAATCCGTCACACGATCCGGCCGATCCTGGGCCCCTGACTGGATCCGGGTTCGGATCGTGTGACGTATTCGGCAGAACGGGTTGCTCGCCGGCGGGAATGGCAACGGAGTGGTGCGTCCGAGCAGGGGCCGGCGAGGGCAGCCCGGGACCTAGGTCACTTTGAACTCACCAGAGAGATCGTTAGGTTGATCACTGCGGAGGGCCACCACTCTGGGACGCCGCGGTTCCGGGGCGCAGGTCCGCCGCGTCGAAGGGACGGTCATGGTTCAGGCGCAACTCGGCGACTCCCCCTCGGACGCCCCCACGATCACCCCGCAGATGGCGGGCCGCGCGGCTCTCGGCAGCTTCGTCGGGGCGATCGTGGAGTGGTACGACTTCCTGATCTACACCGTCGTCGCGGCGCTGGTGTTCGGGAACCAGTTCTTCCCGTCGATGAACCCGACGCTGAGCCAGATGGCCGGGTTCGCGACGTTCGCGATCGGCTTCGTGTTCCGCCCGCTCGGTGGCGCATTCTTCGGGCACTTCGGCGACAAGCTCGGTCCCAAGCGGATGCTCGTCTGGACGATCCTCATCATGGGGGTCGCGACGATGCTGATCGGGGTCCTGCCGACGTACCACCAGATCGGCGTCGCGGCGCCGATCCTGCTGGTGCTGCTGCGGTGCGTGCAGGGCTTCGCGGTCGGCGGCGAGTGGGGCGGGGCCGCGCTGATCGCGGTCACGCAGGCCCCCGCAGGACGCAAGGCGCTGTACAGCTCCGGCGTCCAGATGGGGTACGGCATCGGGCTGATCCTCTCGAACGGCATCTTCCTGCTCGTGCTCGGCCTGCTCGGCGAGCAGGCCATGGTCGAGTGGGGCTGGCGGCTGCCATTCCTGCTGGCGGGCGTCCTGGTGGCGGTCGGGCTGTGGGTGCGCTCGGGCGTCGCCGACATCCACCACGCCGACGTGGCGCTGGCGTCCGAGCCGGATCAGGCGCGTCCCCGGCGGGCCAAGGCACCGCTCATCGAGGCCCTGACCAAGGACCCGGTCGCGTTCTTCCAGATCATCGGCATCCGGGTGGTCGAGCTCTTCACGATGTTCATCGTCACCACGTTCGGGCTGGGCTACTCACGCAACGTCCTCAAATGGGACTCGTCGGTCTTCCTGCAGATCTCGCTCGCGATCGGGGCGGTGAGCCTGGTCACGATCCCGCTGTTCGCACACTGGTCGGACCGCATCGGCCGGCGTCCGGTCTACATGGTGGGAGCGCTCGTCGGCGGGGTCGCCGCGTTCCCGTTCTTCAACGCCCTCGTGGCCGGCAACCTCGTGCTGACTTGGCTGTTCGCTCTCGTGCTTGTCAACCTCGCGCACGACCTGGCGGTGTCGGTGCAGCAGCCGCTCATCACCGAACTCTTCGGCGCGACCCACCGCTACTCGGGCGCCGGCTTCGGCTATCAGCTCGCCTCGATGATCGTCGGCGGGTTCACGCCGTTCGTCGCGACCTGGATCCAGGGGCCGCGGGCCGAGGGCGGGCTGGGCCTGGGTGCGCCCGGTGTGGCGTGGTACGTCGTCGGAGGCTGCGTGGTGTCGTTCCTCACCCTGCTGACCCTGCGACCACGCGAAGACGGGGCCCTATCCCGCGTGTCGCCGAAGAGTTAGCATGGCTTGATTCCACCTGTGGTGGACGGACACGTTCGAGCGGGACCAGCGCTCGCATGTGTCCTGCTTGACGTGGTCGTGATGGGGGACGGCATGGACAAGCTTGGCATCGCCGTGATCGGCGCTGGGTACTGGGGTCCGAACCTGGTACGAAACTTCAGGAACAGCCCGGAATGGGACCTGGTCGCCGTGTGCGACCTCGATCCCGAACGCGCTGCGAAGGTCGTCGGCGGTCGCTCGACCGTCGACGTCGAGACCGACATCGCCCGGGTGCTGCAGAGAAGAGACGTGGACGCGGTGGCGATCGCCACCCCCGCGCAGACCCACGCCGAGCTCGCCATCGCCGCCCTGGAGGCGGGCAAGCACGTCGTCGTCGAGAAGCCGCTGGCGTCCGACCTGGGCGCCGCGAGGGCCATGGTGGACGCCGCAGCAGTCCACGAGCGGGTGCTGATGCTGGACCACACGTTCTGCTACACGCCCGCCGTGCGGCACATCCGCCAGGTGATCGCGGACGGCGTGCTCGGTGACGTTCTCTACGTCGACTCCGTCCGCATCAACCTGGGGCTGGTGCAGCCCGACGTCAACGTCTTCTGGGACCTGGCGCCGCACGACCTCTCGATCCTCGATTTCATCCTGCCTTGTGGGCTCGAGGTCGGGCCGGTGACCGCCACGGGCGCCGACCCGCTGGGCACGGGCCGGGCCTGCGTCGGGCACGCCAGCCTGCCCCTGCCGGACGGCGGCATCGCGAACATCAGCGTGAACTGGCTCTCTCCGACGAAGATCCGCTCGTTCGTGGTCGGGGGCAGCAAGAGGACGCTCGTCTGGGACGACCTGAACCCCATGCAGCGCGTGGCGCTGTACGACCGGGGGGTCGACGTGGCGAGGCGTCCGGACGACCTCGCCGAACGCAAGCAGGTCGCGGTCTCCTACCGGATGGGCGACATCCACGTCCCAGCGCTGCGGGAGGCCGAGGCGCTGGGGCTCATGGTGGCCGAGTTCGCGGGGGCGATCCGCGAGGGGCGTCCGCCGCTCACGGACGGCCACTCCGGCATGCGCGTCCTGACGGTCCTGAAGGCGATCGACGACAGCCTCGCCACAGGCCGCGCCGTCACGCCCGAAGAAGCGGTCGCGCCGGTAGGAGCCGTCACGCCATGACCTCCCTGCGCGGGGCGACCGTTCTGGTCACCGGCGGCGCTGGGACGATCGGCTCGACCGTGGTCGACCAGCTGCTGGACGCCGGCGTCGGCGAGGTGCGCATCCTCGACAACCTCGTTCGTGGACGCCGTGCGAACCTCCGCGGCACCCTCACCGATCCGCGGGTGCGGCTCGTTATGGGGGACATTCGGGACCGCGATGCCGTCCACGACCTCACCGGCGGCGCGGACCTGGTGTTCCACCTGGCGGCGATCCGCATCACGCAGTGCGCCGAGGAGCCGCGGCTGGCCAACGAGGTGCTCGTGGACGGCACGTTCAACGTCGTCGAGGCGGCGTCCGATCACCGGGCGAAGGTGATCGCGTCCTCGTCGGCGTCCGTCTACGGACTGGCCGAGGAATTCCCCACCACAGAGCGGCACCACCCGTGGGACAACGACACCTTCTACGGCTGGGCGAAGGTGATGAACGAGGGGACGCTCAGGAGCTTCCGCGCCATGCGGGGGCTGGACTACGTCGCCCTGCGCTACTTCAACGTGTACGGGCCGCGGATGGACATCCACGGCCTCTACACCGAGGTGCTGATCCGCTGGATGCAGCGCATCGCCGCCGGCCAGCCGCCGGTGATCTTCGGCGACGGCTCCCAGACGATGGACTTCGTCTTCACGACCGACATCGCCCGGGCCAACCTCCTCGCGGCCGCGTCCGACGTCACCGAGGGCGTCTACAACATCGCGAGCGAGCGGGAGATCTCGCTGCGCGGCCTGGCCGAGGCGCTGCTGCGGGCCATGGGGTCCGGCCTGGACGTGGAGTTCGGTCCGGCACGCCAGGTCAACGGCGTGACTCGCAGGCTGGCGTCCACCGCCGCCGCCAGGCGCGACCTGGGCTGGGAGGCCACGGTCGGCCTGGACGAGGGGCTCCGCCGCCTCGTCGAGTGGTGGCTGGCCGAGCGCGAATCGGATTCAGAGCTGAGTGGGACGCCGTGACGCCCGAGCGCATCAACGTCATGCAGCCGTGGCTCGGCGAGGACGAGGTCGCCGCGGTGACGGAGGTGCTGCGCTCGGGCTGGGTCGCCCAGGGTCCGCGGGTCAAGGCCTTCGAGGACGCCTTCGCCGCCCACCAGCGCGCCGCCCACGCGGTCGCGGTGTCGTCGTGCACGACCGCGCTCCACCTGGCCCTGCACCTCGCCGAGGTCGGCCCCGGCGACGAGGTCGTCGTGCCGTCGTTCTCGTTCGTCGCCACGACCAACGCGGTGCGTTACGTGGGGGCCGACCCGGTGTTCGCGGACGTGGACGAGGTCACCGGCAACCTCACCGCCGAGACGGTCGAGCCGCACCTCACCTCCCGCACGCGGGCGGTGATCGCCGTCGACCAGGGCGGCGTCCCCCTGGACCTGAATCCGTTGCGGGCGCTGTGCGAGCCTCACGGCGTCCTGGTGATCGAGGACGCCGCGTGTGCGGCCGGGTCCGTCTACCGCGGGCTGCCGGTGGGCGCCGGGGCCGAGGTGGCGGCGTGGTCGTTCCACCCGCGCAAGGTCCTGACCACCGGCGAGGGCGGCATGCTGACCACCAGCCATGCCGACTGGGCCGCGCGGGGACGCGGTCTGCGCGAGCACGCGATGAGCGTGTCGGCTGCCGATCGGCACGGCGCGCTGCTGGCCCCGCCCGAGACCTACGACGAGGTCGGCTTCAACTACCGGATGACCGACCTGCAGGCCGCGGTGGGGCTCGTCCAGCTGGGCAAGCTGGACGCGATGGTCGCCCGTCGCAGGGAGCTGGCCCGCTGCTACCAGGACGCGATCGCCGGCATCCCCGGCCTCCGCGCGGTCGCTGACCCCGACTACGGCAGCTGCAACTTCCAGTCGTTCTGGGTCGAGGTGGGGCCCGAGTACCCGCTCGACCGCGAGGGGTTGCTGGCCGCGCTGGCAGCCGAGGGGATCTCGGCTCGCCGGGGCATCATGGCCGCCCACCGGCAGCCGCCCTACCGGCACCTGCCCGCCGACCTCCCGGTCACCGAGCGGCTCACCGACACGACGCTGATCCTGCCGCTGTACCACCAGCTCGACGCCGCGGCCCAGGACCGGGTGATCGCCGTCCTGAGGAGGGCCCGATGAGCACGCCCCTCCTGCTCGTGGCCGCGAGCGGCCTGGCCCGCGAGGTGCTGTCGGTCTGCGAGGCGCTGGGGCGTCCGGTCGTGGGCGTCCTGGACGACGACCCCGCCAAGGAGGGCGCGCTGTTGGGGTCGAGCCCGGTGCTCGGCCCGCTGGAGCGCGTCCGCCACCACCCGGACGCCGCCGTCCTGCTCTGCGCCGGCAAGGGCGCCGTGCGCCGCGACCTGGCGGCCCGACTCGCCGCCCTCGGCGTCCGGGACGACCGGTACGCCACGCTGATCGATCCCTCCGTGCGGGTGCCGGGATCGTGCTCGGTGGGGGCCGGGAGCATCCTGCTCGGAGGGGTCGTCCTGACCGCGGACGTGCTCCTGGGGCGGCACGTCGTGTGCATGCCCCACGTCACGCTGACGCACGACGATGTGCTGTCCGACTACGTCACTCTCACGTCGGGCGTGAGCCTGGGCGGCGGCGTCCGGGTGGGCGAGGCGGCGTACCTCGGAATGAACGCCTCGGTGAGAGAGGGGCGTGTGGTGGGCGCCGGGTGCGTCCTCGGGATGGGGGCGGCGCTGGTGACCGACCAGCCGCCCGGAACCGTGTACGCCGGCGTGCCGGCGCGACCGATCGGCAAGGAGTGAGCCATGGGAGTTCCGTTCGTCGATCTGCAGTCGCAGCAGGCCGAGATCGCCGCCGAGGTCGAACCGGCCGTCCTGGAGGTGCTGCGCCGCTGCGCCTTCGTCGGAGGGCCGCAGGTGGCCTGCTTCGAGGAGGAGTACGCGGCGTACCTGGGGGCGTCCCACTGTGTCGGCGTCGCGAGCGGAACGGACGCCGTCGAGCTGGCGCTGCGGGCCGTCGGCGTCCAGCCCGGGGGTGAAGTGATCATGCCCGCCAACACGTTCATCGCGACGGCGGAGGCGGCGTCGCGCATCGGGGCGGTCCCGGTGCCGGTCGACGTCGACGAGCAGCACCTGCTGATCGACCCGGACGCCGTCGCGTCCGCCGTCACGCCACGCACGCAGGCGATCGTCCCGGTGCACCTGTTCGGCCAGGTGGCGCCGGTCGAGCGCCTGGAGCCCATCGCGGCCGCGCACGGCCTGCCGATCGTCGAGGACGCCGCACAGTCGCAGGGGGCTGAGCGGGGTGGGCGGAAGGCCGGGACGCTCGGCCGGATCGCCGCCACAAGCTTCTACCCCGGCAAGAACCTCGGGGCTTCGGGCGACGGCGGCGCGGTCGTGACCGACGACCTCGAGGCGGCCCACGTCGTGCGGCTGATGAGCAATCACGGGTCTGTCGTGAAGTACCGGCACGAGGTCGTCGGGGTCAACTCGCGGCTGGACTCGATCCACGCCGTCACGCTGCGCGCCAAGCTGCGCCGCCTGGACGCCTGGAACGACGCCCGCCGGGCGGCGGCGGACCGGTACGCCGAGCTGCTGGGCGACATCCCGGGCGTGCGGGTGCCGTCCTCGCTGGCGGGCAACGAGGACGTCTGGCACCTCTACGTCGTTCGGGTGGCCGATCGCGACGACGTCCTGGCCCGCCTGACCGAGGCCGGCATCGGGGCGGGCCTGCACTACCCCGACCCGTGGCACCTCACCGCCGCGTACGCCCACCTCGGCCACGGACCCGGCACCTGCCCCGTGGCCGAACGGGCGGCCGGGGAGATCCTGTCGCTGCCGATGTTCCCCCACCTGACTCCCGGCCAGCAGGAGGACGTGGCCGCCGCGCTCAGGAGCGCAGTGGACGGTGGCTGAGCGCACCGGGGTCTCGTTAGCCGGACGCGCCTCCCGCGCGTTCGGCTGGAGCTTCGCGAACACGCTGGCGTCCCGGCTGGGGACGCTGCTGATCGGCGTCGTCCTGGCGCGCGTGCTCGGGCCGAGCGAGTTCGGCATCTTCGCGATCGCGATGGTCACCCTGCTCGCGATCCTGAGCTTCAACGAGCTCGGCGTCAGCCTGGCCATCGTCCGGTGGCTCGACGAGCCGAGGAGCATCGCCCCCACGGTCAACACCGTCGCGGTGGCGTCCAGCGCCCTGCTCACCGCGGTGGTGGTGCTCGCCGCCCCCTGGATCTCCACCGCGCTCGGCGACGTGCGGGCGACCCCCGTGGTGCAGGTGCTGGCGGCGTCCATTCTGATCAACGGCCTGGTGGCGACCCCGGCGGCGCTGCTGCAGCGCGAGTTCATGGCGCGGCAGCGCATGATCGCCGACCAGCTCAACTCCTGGCTGGGGGCCCTGGTGTCGCTGGCGCTGGCGCTCGCGGGCTGGGGTGCGATGAGCCTGGCCGCCGGACGTATCGCCGGCAGCGTCGCCTCGGCGGTGGTGTTGCTGCGGTGGTCGCCGCTCCCCTACCGGTTCGGGTGGGACTCCGCGGTCGCGCGGCACCTGCTCTCGTTCGGGCTGCCGCTGGCGGCGTCCAGCCTCGTGGTCTTCGCCTCGGGCTACGCCGACCAGGTCGTCGTCGGCGCCACCCTGGGCGCGACGGCGCTGGGCTTCTACGCCCTCGCGTTCAACCTCGCGAGCTGGCCGGTCTCGATCTTCTCCCAGCCGCTCCGGCAGGTCGCCCCCGCCGCCCTCGCCCGGCTGCAGCACGACCCGGACGCCATGCGTTCGACCTTCGTCTCGGTGGCCGGCCTCCTGCTGGCGGTGGCGGTGCCGTCCTGCCTGGCCATCGCCGGTGCCGCGACGCCGGTGGTCGGCTTCGTCTACGGCGAGGCCTGGCTGCCGGCCGCCGCCGTGCTCGCGGCACTGGCGGCGCAGGCGGCACTGCGGATCTGGTTCGAGCTCTGCTACGACTACCTCGTGGTGCTGGGCCGCAGCAGGGGCCTGCTGGCGATCCAGCTCGCGTGGTTCGTGGCCGGCGTGCCGGCGATGCTGCTCGGGGCGCGGTTGGCCGGGCTGGGCGGCGTGGCGGCGGCCCAGTTCCTCGTGACGCTGGTCGTCGTTCTGGGGCTGTACCTGTGGCAGTTGCGGCGCACCGGACTCCGCCTGACGGCCCTCGCCCGCGCCCTGTGGTGGCCCGTGCTGGCCGGCGTGGGCAGCGGCGCCGCCGCCTTCACCATCGCTCGGCTGGGGTTGGGTCACTTCGCCGCCGGCGCGCTCGCCGCCGCCGTGGCCTGCGCGGTGATCGGCCTGCTGCTGCTCGGGCAGCGGCGGACGCTCACCCTGCTGCGAACGGAGGGGACGCCATGAAGGTTCTCGTCTACCCGCACGATCTGGGGATGGGCGGCAGCCAGACCAACGCCACCGAACTCGCGGCTGCGGTGCGGCAGTTCGGCGTCGAGTGCACGGTCTTCGGCCGCCCCGACACCCTGAACGCCCGCATCGCCGAGCTCGGCCTCGACTTCGTCGAGTCCGTAGACCCTGGACGCCGCCCGTCCCCGGCGGTCGCGCGGCAGTTGCGCGCACTCGTCGCCGAACGGGGGTTCGACCTCGTCCACGGCTACGAGTGGCCGCCCACGCTGGAGGCGGCTCTGGCGTCGGGCAGGAGGTCTGGGGCGGCCGTGGTGTCGACGGTGATGTCGATGGCGGTGGCGCCGTTCATCCCGGCCTGGATGCCGCTCGTGGTGGGCACGCAGCAGATCGCCGCGGCGGAGCGGGCCGGGGGGCGTCCGAGGGTCGAGGTTCTCGAGCCCCCGGTCGATCTGTCGCACAACGTGGCTCCGGACGCCGCCGCGCTGGCGTCCTTCCGGCGCGACTGGGGTCTGGACGGGCGTCCGCTGGTCGTCTGCGTGTCGCGGCTCGCGGCACAGCTGAAGCTGGAGGGCCTGCTGACCGCGATCGGCGTGGCGGGCGCTCAGGGCGCGTTCCAGCTCCTCATCGTGGGGGACGGCCCCGCCCGCGCGGAGGTGGAGCGGGCGGCCGACCGGGCGAATGCGACGGGCGGCCCAGCGACGGTCGTGCTCACGGGAGAGCTGTTCGACCCGCGTCCGGCGTACGCCGCGGCCGACGTCGTGCTGGGCATGGGTGGCTCGGCGCTGCGCGCGCTGGCGTTCGCCAAGCCGCTGGTCGTCCAGGGCGAGCGGGGCTTCTTCGAGACCCTGACGCCCGACACCGTGGGGCGTTTCCGGTGGCAGGGGTGGTACGGCGTCGGCGAGGGGGCGTCCGGAGGGACGTCCAAGCTGGTCACTGAGCTGGAGCCCCTGCTGAGGGACGCCAGCCTCCGCGCCGAACTCGGCGCGTTCGGCCGGCAGGTGGTGGACGACTTCTCGCTCAGCCGGGCGGCCGAGCACCAGGCGGCGATCTACCGGGACGCCCTCGATGCGAGGTACGGGGTCGGCGAACGCGCCCGCGGGGACGTGCTGGCCGCGGGCGGACTCGTGGGCTACAAGGCGCGGAAGCGCTGGTCCCGGCTGCGCGGACGGCACAGCACCGACGACTTCAACGCCGTCCCAGTCGCGGCCACGCGGACCCCTGCGCCGCCCGGTGGGCGTCCGGCGTCCGGCCAGGGTGATGGTTCGATCGTCTACTTCCCCGGCGTCCCGTGGCACGCCGTGCGAGGGACCGACCATCACCTCGCCCAGGCGCTGGCCCGACACCACCCGGTGCTCTGGGTGGATCCGCCGCAGTCCATCTGGGCGGCGTGGCGCGAAGGAACGAGAACACGGCCCCTCGGTGAGGTCGCCCCCGGGATCACCCGGCTGACCGTGAGCGTGCCGCCCGGGGTGACGCGGCCCCTCGTGCGCACGCTGGCCGCCTGGCTGGTCGCGCGCGCCGCCCAGCGGCACACAGGCAGGGACGCCGACCCGGTGGCCTGGATCTGCTCGGCCACCGAGCCCGTGCTCGCCGGGGTGCGGCGGACGACCGCCCCCCGCGTCTACCTGGCCACCGACGACTTCGTGGCGGCGGCGCCGCTGTGGGGCATGTCGACCGCCTACCTCCACCGCGCCCGCGAGAGCAACCTGGCCCACGCCGACCTCGTCCTGGCGGTCACGCAGTCACTCGCCGACGAGCTGCGCCGGGGGGAGCGGCCGCCGGTCGTCTTCCCGAACGGCTGCGATCTGCACCGCTTCGATCGGATCGCCGACACCGAACCAGCCCCTGCGGTCGCCCTGACCCCGCCGATCGCCGGGGTCGTCGGCCAGTTCAACGACCGCACCGACCTGGACATGCTGTCCGCGATCCAGGGCCGGGGAATCAGCCTGCTGCTCGTCGGCCCGCGACGATTCGCGTCCCCGGAGTTGGCCGAGCGCTTCGACCGACTCAGGGCGACCGCGGGCGTCCAATGGGTCGACAGGGTGCCCACAGAAGAGGTGATCCAGTACCTGAGATGCCTGTCGGTCGGCCTGACGCCCTACGCCGATTCGACGTTCAACCGGCGCAGCTTCCCGCTGAAGACCTTGGAGTACCTGGCGGCCGGCATCCCGGTCGTGTGCACCGCCGTGGCCCCGCTGACGGGATTCGACCCTCGCTTCGTCCATGCGGCCTCGACCCCGGCCGAGTTCGCGGACGCCGCGGCCACCGTCGCGGGGGCACCCGTCGACCGGGCCGCCGTGCGCGACTCGGTCGCGGACCTCGACTGGGCCTGCCGCGCCGAGGAGCTGTTGAGGCTGTTCGGGCGGTGGCCGTCATGACCGCCTCAGCGTCGGCTGCTCTCGTCGCGGAGCCAGGTGGTGTAGTCGCCGCGCCTGATCCTGCGCCGGGCCAGGACGCGACCCGCGCCGGTGACGGCGACGAAGACCGCGACCCTCGGGGCGAGGCGCGGCGAACTGGCCGCGATCCGCAGCAGGTCCCGCACCGACGTCTGGGCCGAGCGAGAGCGCATCCCCAGCTGGTCGAGTTGGGTGTTGCCGGTCGCGATCCGGACCCGCCGGCGGATCAGGTCGCGCAGCGTCCGCGGGCCCTCGATGACGACCACGGCGTCCTTGACGATGGCGCGTTCGGAGGGGGCGAACGCCTCCGAGATCGCCAGGTCGTCGGACATCACCATAGGCAGCCCGCGGACCCGCTCGTGCCCCTCGGGGCTGAGCACGATCATCCCCCGGCCGAACAGGCCGTCGCGCACCTGCGGAAGGCGCTGCCAGACGTCGTAGTACCAGCGAACCGTCCAGGCGGCGCCCTCGAGCGAGAGGCGTCGCTCGGGCCCGGCCGCGAGGACGCCGTCGCCCAGGGCGTCCACCAGAGACAGCAGGTCGTGGCGCATGACGGTCACGTCGGCGTCCAGATACGCGCGGACGCCGTGGCGTGCGATCGCGTCGCCGGCCTGGAGCGCGAATCGCTTGGACGCCTCGGGGATCTCGACGACCGTGACTCCCTCGAACGTGCGGGCGATCTCGGCGGTGTCGTCCGTGCAGCCGTTGCACGCGACGACCAATTCGACGTCGCCCGCGGGCGAGCCGGCGGTGAGCTGGCCGAGGAGACGACCGATCCGCGCGGACTCGTCGTGCGCCGGGATGACGACGCTGACCGGACGCTGGCCGAGGGTCATGCACCTCATCCTAGGAGGACGCGGCGCTTCGTCACCGTGCTGACAACGGTGTGCGTCGGCGTCCTCGTGCTGGCCGGCTGCGGGCCCGAGCCAGTGCGACAGCCGTCGCCCGGCCCGAGTTCGGAGACGGCCACGACCCCGGCCGTCATCCCCTGCATCCACTGGCCCAGCCGCTGCGGCTACCCCGATGCGACGACGACCGGGGTCGCCGACCGGACGCGCCTGCGCAGGGTGCCCGAGGACGTCACGAGCGGGCCGGGTTGGGCGTGGGACCCTCGCGGCTGGGTGCGGGTGACGCAGGACGGGGCCGTCGTGGAGGACCTGGAGGTGAGCGGCCCGATCGACGTCACAGGGAGCCACGTCATCGTCCGGAACAACGTCATCCACGTCGCGGGCGAGACCTGGGGCGTGGCCCTGCGGCACACGACCGGCGCCACCGTCAGCGGCAACGAGATCGGCGCGGCGGACACCACGCCCCGGCTGCTGGTCGGCATCAAGGACATCTATGGGGACGCCGTGGGCACCACGGTCACGCGCAACGACATCGCCGGCGCGAGCACCGGCATTCAGATCGCGTCGGGAGTCGTCCGCGACAACTACATCCACGATCTGGCGATGGTCGACGGCGATCACGTCAACGGGATCACGTCCAACGGAGGCACCGAGCGCCTGGTCATCGAGCACAACACGGTCCTCAACCATTTCGACCAGACCGACGCCATCGGGCTGTTCCAGGACTTCGGGGTCGAGGCGGATCGGCTGATCAAGGACAACCTGCTGGCCGGCGGCGGCTACACGATCTACGGGGGCGACAACCGCAGGTTCGGGGTCACCCACGACATCCAGATCGTCGGCAACCGGATCTCCCGGGTGTTCTTCCCCAGCGGGGGCCATTTCGGGCCGCTGGCGAGTTTCGATCACCAGGGCGTCGGCAATCTGTGGGCTGACAACGTATGGGACGAGGACGGGTCACCCATCCCCTGATCCGGCGGGGTGGAGGATCTCGACGCGGCTTGCATCAGGCGGCCCAGCGCGGGTTATGGTTGCTGAGAAAAACCTGAGAGAACCACAGTCACACTGCCCCGCACAGAAAGCAGCCAGCCGTGAGGAATGTCCTGAGCGGACTCCGCGGTGCCGCAGCACGCGGCGTCGCGATCGCCACCGTCCTGATTCTGACCGCCACCGCACTGACCGGAGCGAGTGCGGCGGGTCCGGTGACGATCTGGGGCACCAGCACCCCGACCGGCGCCGTCGACACCGACAAATCCGCCGTCGAACTCGGCACCCGATTCACCGCCATCACCACCGGACAAGCCACCGCCGTCCGCTACTACAAGACCCCCGAAAACACCGGCACCCACACCGGCAGCCTCTGGACCAACACCGGCACCCTCCTCGGCCGCACCACCTTCACCAACGAAACCACCACCGGCTGGCAAACCGCCACCTTCACCACCCCCATCACCCTCACCGCCGGCACCACCTACGTGGTCTCCTACCACACCAACACCGGCCGCTACTACGCCACCGGCAACTACCACGGCACCTCCACCAACCCCACCTACCTCACCGTCCCCACCACCAACGCCGGCGTCTACACCTACGCCACCAACCCCACCTTCCCCAAGAACACCTGGAACTCCAGCCAATACTGGGTCGACCTCACCTTCACCCCCGGCACCACCCCCACCACCACAACCCCCAAACCCACCACCACAACCACCACCACCGCGACCCCGAAACCCACCACCACAACGACAAGCACGACAACCGCTCCCACGACCCCGACGACCACAGCGACCACCACGCCCTCCGGGATGACCAACTGCGTGACCCAGCCCAGCCGCTGCGGCTACCCGGACGCGACCAACACCGGCGTCCCGGCCGGCACGACGCTCCGCCGCGTCCCGCAGGACGTCACGTCCGGCCCGGGCTGGGTGTGGGACAGCCGCGGCTGGCTCCAGGCCTCGTCCGGCGCCGTCGTCTCGGACGTCATCGTGTCGGGCACCATCAACGTGGGCGGCTCGAACATCACCGTGAAGAACAGCCGCATCCTGGTGGGCGGCGAGACGTGGGGCATCGGCCTGCAGCACGCCACCAACGCCGTCATCTCCAACAACGAGATCGGCATCCTGGGCGGCAGCCCCCGCCTCATGGTCGGCGTCAAGGACATCTACGGCGACTCCACCGGCACCCAGGTGCTGCGGAACAACGTCGCCAACACCAGCACGGGGATCCAGGTGTACGAGGGGCTGATCGCCGACAACTACATCCACGACATGGGCTACGCCTCGGGTGACCACATCAACGGCACCACCTCCAACGGCGGCACCAAGATGATGACGGTCCGGCACAACACGGTCCTCAACCAGTACAGCCAGACCGACGCCATCAGCCTCTTCCAGGACTTCGGGATCGAGGCCAACCGCCTTATCACCGAGAACCTCGTCGCCGGCGGTGGCTACACCATCTACGGTGGCGACAACCAGCGCTACGGAAAGACTTACAACATCAAGATCACCAACAACCGCTTCTCGAACGTCTTCTTCGCCAACGGCGGCTCCTACGGCCCCATCACCGCGTTCGACCCCACGGGCACCGACAACGCCGCCTCGGGCAACTACTGGGATCACAACCTCGCCGCGGTGAAGGCCTGAGTCAGCGCGGCAGCAGGCTTCGGCCACAGCCCAGTTCGGGAGGCCTCGTTCGCGGAATCAGGAGCCCGCGAACCGAGGTCCTCGACTGGCGGTGACCCCGCACGATCCAGGTCAGTTCCGACAGCACGTTGAGGCCCAGGTAGACGTACCCGGCAGGTGCCGAGTGCCGGCGCGCGTACAGCCGCACCCGGTTGACGATCTGCATGGCGTGAGTGGCGTCGCTGCGCCCGGATCCGCCCTCGTGGTGCACAACCACGGCGTCGGGCACGAACCTGGTCCGCCAGCCGGCGTCGCGGGCGCGCAGGCAGAAGTCGGTCTCCTCCGAGTACAGGAAGAACGACTCGTCCCAGGGGCCGACGGCGTCGTAGCAGGCGCGGCTGAACATGATGGCGGCGCCCAGGGCCCAGTCGACATCGTGGGGCTCCCGGTAAGCGGCGTCGCCCGTGACGTACTCGCTCAGCGCAGCGATGCCCGTCCAGCCGAGCCCGACGGCGCGGGGAATGGACGGTTCCCGGCGCAGGGAGTCCTGGCGGCGTCCCTCTGAATCGAGGACGAGCGGGACGGCCACCCCCACCTCGGAGTCGGCGAGGGCCGCGGCCAGCACCCGGGCAACGCCCGGGTGCGCGACGAGGTCAGGGTTGAGGACGAGGTAGGCGTCGGCGTCCGGAACCGCGCGTACGCCACGGTTGATGCCACCGGAGTAGCCGACGTTCGTCGAACGGACCAATTGGACGCCCGGACGGCCCTCCACGAGGGACGCCGTGTCATCGGTCGACCCGTTGTCGACCACGACGACCGCCTCGGCGCCGCTGTCCGCCAAGGAATCGAGCAAATCCTCGATGCAATCCGCGCTGTTGTACGTGACGACGATGATCGCCACCGAAATCATGCGCCCACGATAGTGGGAACCCTTCTCGCACCGCGATACCGTGGTCCGGTGAGGGTCCTGCTGATCGCTCCGACCGTCGACCGAAACGACGTGGGGGAGGCCTGGGTCGCCTATCAATGGGCCGACCTGCTTTCCCGGCGATTCGACGTCACCCTTCTCACGTATCGCAAACGAAACGCGCCATCGATCAGAGAGCAGGTGCCGCAGGCACGGGTGATCGAGTGGCGGGAACCGCCCGGGCTGGGCCGCTTCGAACGGTTCAACAGCCTTCTGAAGCCGGGGTATCCGGCTTTCGACGCCAGGGCACGGCACTGGCTGAAGGAGGCCGAACGCCGGGGTGAGCATTTCGACATCGGCCACCAGGTGGTGCCGGTTGCGATGCGCTACCCGACTCCCCTGCGGGCATCGTCGATTCCCTATCTCATCGGCCCGGTCGGGGGAAGCCTGGAATCGCCGCCTGCTTTCCGCGATTCCGATGCCGGCCCCTGGTATCAGAGGCTGCGCGCACTCGATCATTGGCGCATCGAGCACGATCGTGCGCTCCGGACGTCGTACGAGCGGGCGTCCATCGTCTTGGGAATCGCGGATTACGCGCGCGAATTCCTCGGGGATCTCCAGCTCAGGCGCTTCGAGGTGCTCAGCGAGACGGGCCTCATCGAACTCCCCGCGGCCGAGCCGCCGAAGGTGCCGGAGACGTTCTCGGACGCCGACCCCTTGCGTCTGCTGTTCGTCGGCCGGGTGATCCGCACCAAGGGCGCCCGCGACCTGGTCGCCGCCATGGGCCATCTGCGGGACGCCCCCGTCGTCCTCGACGTGGTCGGGGACGGGTTCGATCTGGACGCCTGCCGCGCACTCGCCGACCGGCTGGGAGTCACGGGGACCGTGCGGTTCCACGGGTGGGCGTCCAAGCAGGCCGTCCAGGACTTCTACCGGCAGGCGCACGTGTTCGCGTTCCCGAGCTACCGCGAGCCGGGTGGCAATGTCGTCTTCGAGGCCATGGGCAACTACCTGCCGCTCATCGTCTGCGACCGCGGGGGGCCGGGGGCCGCCGTCGACCCCTCGTGCGCCTTCGCGCTGCAGGCACACGACCCCGACCAGGTCGCCCGCGACCTCGCCGCGACCGTCAGGCGTTTCCTGGCCGATCCCTCCCTCGTGATCACGATGGGCGCGGCCGCGCGGAAGCGGTTGGCCGAGGTGGGCCTCTGGTCGGCGAAGATCGACCGGATCGCCGCTCTCTACGACGAAGTGGCCCGCTGAAGCCGGCTGTAGGCGCCTCCCAGGCCGAGCAGCACGAACCAGATGGTCGGCGTCATCGGGAACCCGAACCCGTCGAAGAAGGCGAGCCCGACGCCTCCCACGACGCCGGATGCGAGCAGCCCGACGCCGAGGAGGCGCTCCGGGGATCCCGGGGCGCGCCGCCGCAGCGCTCGGAAGAGGGCGACGGCCGGCACGACCCAGAGCAACACCAGGGCCAGGACGCCCAGGGCGCCGGTCTCGACGAGGCCGAGCAGGTACTGGTTGTCGAAGATCCGGTAGCGCGGCAGGAACGTGCCGAAACCGCGTCCGAGCAACGGGGCTCGAGCGAAGTACTCGCCGGCCATGCCCAGGCTGTCGATCCGCGAGGCGACGCTCGTGTCGCCCAGCCCGAGCGAGGCGAAGAGGCCCAGGATCGCCCCCACCATGCCCGGCGTCGTCACGAAGAGGATGGCCGCCGCAGCGATGGCAGCCACGACCGTCGCAATGCGCTGGGCCCGCTGCAACGCCGGCCACAGCAGGACCAGCCCCACTGCGACCAGGATGATCGTCGACCTGGAGGAGGAGAGGGACGCCGCGGCAGCGGTCAGCACCGCGGGGATCCAGTTCCACCAGCGCCGGCCCTGGACGCCGCCGATCAGGCCCCAGACGATCGTCAGGGGAAGCAGCATCGCGATGACCGACCCGAACTCGATCGGGTGGATCGCGGTGGAGAACGGCCGGAACATCCCCCCACGCACGGTGAGCGAGTACACCGGGGTGTTCAGGACGAGGCCTGGGATCGACAGCCGGTCGACCCACGCCTGCCCCGTCACGAACTGCACCAGGCCGAACGCCGCGAACGCGCTGCCCAGGATGGCCAGGCGTCCGACCAGGACCCTCAGCCGCTCGAGGCTCGCCACCCCGTCGGACGCGAGGAGCAGTCCACCCAGCCAGGAAGCGAGCACCAGGAGCGAGAGCGTCGCGAGGTTGAGTTCGTCGGCGGCGATGGGTCGCGCGGACGCCACGGCGTACGACCCCAGGACGACCGCGCCGAACGCGAGCGCCGCGGTGTTCACGGCGGCCGCCCGCTCCGGCACCACTCGGTGCAATCGATGCCAGAGCCAGTAGCCGAGCAGCAGCAGCCCGAACAGCGTCGCCGGCGCGCCGGCTCCTCCGAGGGGCCCGATCACGAACTGGGAGGGGATGACCAGGCGCAACGCCACCAGCCAGGTCAGCAGCGTCACCGCGTCGGCGCCGTCCCGCGCTCGCGCGTCGAGCTCGAAGTCGGGGACGCTAGCTGGGAGGTACGCCGTCGGTGGCATCGGCCGGCTTCCCCTTGGTGGCACGACGGCGGTGGGCGTCCCACAACGCGGTGGCTGCGAGCGTCAGCGCCAAACCCAGGGCACCGGCCACGACCGCGGCGCGCAGGCGTCCTCGACCGACTTCCTGCGCCTGGGCGTCCATGGTGACGACCGTGGTCGTGACCTGGTTGCCGGGCTGAACCCTGAGCGAGACCTGCATGGCCTCGAGGCGATCGGGGGCCTGTGCGACGAGCAGATCCCGGATCTTCAGCGCCGTGTCCGGGCGGCTGTCCTTCACATCGATCACGAGCAGAGGGCTGCTGGTGCGACCGTCGGCCTGCACGGTGAAGTCCACGTCCGGGCTGATCGAGCGCATCTGCTCCTGGGTCGCCTGGTCGGTGAGTGCGACGCCGAGCAGTTCGACCGTCTGGCGCAGGCCGTCGAGTTGGACGAACGGGTTGCTGGTGGATGACACCGACGACGCGGGTGGTAGCAACAGGACCGTGCCCGTGATCTCGTAGGTGGGCTTGGACCACAGATAGGCCCCGACGCTCAGCCCCGCCGTGGCCAGGCAGCCCACCAGCAGCAGCAACCACCGCCGGCGCAAGGCGCCCAGGAATACCCCAACGGGCATCTGAAGCCCCCTTCCCCCATCGGCGCTGGCCCCTCGATGCGTGTCTATCCTGGAAACAGCCCGGATGGCGAGACCCGGCGGCAAAAAGGGGGGGCCAGGTGACAGTCGGCGACGCGTTGGGCGCCCTGCGGCGACGATGGCCCGTCCTGCTGCTCGGGCTGCTCCTGACGCTGCTGGCCTGCCTCGCCGTCTCCCGGACGCCGGGGGTCTACTGGTCCGTGGCGAGAGTGAACTTCCTGGCGCCCGAGTCGGCGATCCGGCCCAACCAGCTCGCTCCCGACGACGACAGCACGATCGCGTTCGCCGGCATCATCCAGACCGAGATCAACGGCGGCGTCCCACCGAGGGGCGCGGTGAGCCCGGACGTGACGCTCGTGGACGAGGGGATCTACGACGGCTGGTCGGTGCGGCTTCCCGACACGGGCGGGCAGTGGGCCAGCAACTTCACGGATCCGTGCCTGCTCGTGCAGGCCAGCGGTCCGTCGCAGGAGGTCGTCCAGTCGCGGATGGACGACCTGATCGCTCGGATCAAGCAGTTGGCCGCCCAGCGCGAGGACGCCGCCGGCGTGCCGGCCGCCGCGAGGGTCGGCTTCACCCTGTCGCCCTCCGTCGTGACGGTGCGATACTCGGGCGGACACGATGGCCGCGCCATCGCGGTTCTGGTCTCGCTGGGTCTCGCGGTGAGCCTGGCCGCGTGCGTGCTGGCCGACCGGCTCGCTGCCGGCGCCAAGAGGGGGAGGCGTGTCCATGACGGCTTCGGTGATGCTCATCTACGGGACGCGTCCGGAGGCGATCAAGATGGCCCCGGTGGTGCAGGAGTTGAGGGGGCATCCCCAGCTCCGTCCGACCGTGGTCGTGACCGGGCAGCACCGGGAGATGCTGGACCAGGTCAACGAGGTGTTCGGGATCGTCCCCGACCATGACCTGAACATCCTCAGCCCCGGCCAGTCGCTGACCGAGATCACCGTGCGCTCCCTGACCGGGCTCGAGCCGCTGCTGAGCGCAGAGCGGCCCGACCTCGTCCTCGTGCAGGGCGACACGACGACGTGCTTCGCGGCGTCCCTGGCGTCCTTCTATCAACGGATCCCGGTCGCCCACCTCGAGGCCGGTCTGCGCACCGACAACCGGTACAACCCGTTCCCGGAAGAGATCAACCGCCGGCTGACGACGCAGGTCGCCAGCCTCCACCTGGCTCCCACGGCGCTGGCCAAGCAGAATCTGCTGAACTCGGGCGTCGACGCGTCCGCCGTTACGGTGACGGGCAACACGGTCATCGACGCGCTGCTGGAGGTCACGGCGTCCGAGCGACCGATCGGCGACCCGACCCTGGCGCGCATCGCCGCCGACCGGCCCTCGCCGCTGCTGCTCGTCACGAGCCACCGCCGCGAGTCCTGGGGGGAGCCGCTGGCCCGAACCGCCCGCGCCGTCGCCCAGCTGGTCCGCGCGTTCCCCAGTCTGCACGTCCTGCTGCCGGCCCACCGCAACCCGGTTGTCCGGGACGCCCTCCTGCCGCCTCTGGCGGGGCTCGACCGGGTCCACGTGACCGAGCCGCTGGACTACCCCGACTTCTGCCGCGCGCTCCAGCTCGCGACGATCGTCCTCACCGACTCCGGGGGCGTCCAGGAGGAGGCCCCCTCGCTGGGCAAGCCGGTGCTGGTCCTGCGGGAGACGACCGAGCGTCCGGAGGCGGTCGGCGCGGGGGCGGCCCGCCTCGTCGGCACTGACACGGACGCCATCGTGGCCGAGACCACCGCCCTGCTCACGGACGCCGAGCACTACCGGGCGATGGCGCAGGCGCGCAATCCCTACGGCGACGGCCAGGCGGCCCGGCGTGCGGTGGCCGCCATGGCCCACCTGCTGGGCCACGGCGATGCACCGGAGGAGTTCCGCGTCGGGTGATTCAGCGCCAGATGCCCCGCGTGTCGTGCACCACCTTTCCGTCGAGGACCTTGCGCGGTAGACGCCGGAAGGCGTTGTGGTCGACCAGGAGCAGCACGATGTCCGCGGCCGCGACGACCTCGTGCACCTTGCCGAACGTCACGTTCGACAGCGCGTCCAGGGCGGCGGGAAGCCGGGTCAGCATCGGGTCGCAGGCCATGATCGTCGTGGACGGAAGCTCCTCCGCCAGTGCCGCCACGATCTCCACCGCGGGGGACTCCCGCACGTCGTCCACATTGGCCTTGTAGGAGAGCCCGAGACAGGCGATGACCGGGTCCTTGAACCGGCCGGCCGTCCGCAGCACCTGGCACAGCACGTGCTGCGGCTTGCTGTTGTTGACCGTCCGGGCCGCACGGATCAGCACCGACTCCTCCGGGGCGCTGCCCACCACGAACCAGGGGTCGACCGCGATGCAGTGGCCGCCGACGCCGGGGCCCGGCTCAAGGATCTGCACCCGGGGATGGCGGTTGGCCATGCGGATGATGTCCCACACGTCGAGCTCGAGCTTGTCGCAGATCATCGACAGCTCGTTGGCGAAGGCGATGTTGACATCCCGGAAGGAGTTCTCCGCGAGCTTCGCCATCTCGGCGCTCGAGGCGTCCGTCAACTGGATCTCGCCGTGAGAGAAGAGACGGTAGATGTCCGCGGCCTTCTCGGCGCACTCGGGCGTGAGCCCGCCGATGAGCCGGTTGTTCTCGATCATCTCGATCATGAGGCGTCCGGGCAGGACGCGCTCCGGGCAGTGGGCCACGTAGACGTCCGGCTCGTCGTTCGCGTCGTGCGGGAAGCTCAGGTCGGGACGCGCGTCCGCAAGTGCGCGGCTGAGCGCCTCGGTCGTGCCCGGCGGCGAGGTGGACTCCAGCACCACGATCGCCCCTGGCCGCAGCTGAGGCGCCAGGGCGTCCGCGGCCGCGTGGACGCAACTCAGGTCGGCCGCCTCCTCGGGAGTGATCGGTGTGGGAACCGCGATCACGTAGGCGTCCGCGACCGGCGTCTCGCAGGTAGCGGTCAGCTTGCCGCGCGCCACGACGCCGCTCAGGCTCGTCGCCAGGTCCGGCTCGTAGAACGGCAGTTCGCCGCGGGACACGAAGTCGACCGTCACCGGGTTCACGTCGACCCCGATGACCTGGACGCCCCGCGACGCGAGGATCACGGCGGTGGGCAGGCCGATGTAGCCCAGCCCGATGACGGCGATCGTTCCCAGGTCCTCGGCCTGCGTCATGCCGCCACCTCCCTGGGTCCAGCCGGACGCCGACGCGCCCGCGGACGCTGGGCGGTCAGGGCCCGCGCGACCAGCACGATGAACAGGACGTTCGTGCGCAGGTACCGCTTCCACATGCGGCCGGGCTCCTGCAGGAGCCGATAGGCCCACTCCATACCCATCGCCTGCCATGCCTCCGGCGCCCTCTTGGTCACCCCAGCCAGGACGTCGAAGGATCCCCCGACCCCGTGGGTGACGGGCACGCGCATGAGCGCCTGGTACCGCTGGAGGAAGACCTCCTTCTTCGGCGAACTCATCCCAAGGAACAACATGTCCGGCCGGCAGGACGCGATCTCGTCCGCCACGGACCGCTCGTCGGTGAAGTAGCCGTCCCCATGGCCGGCGATCACCGCGCCGGGATACCGGGACGCCACCACCTCGGCCACGGTCTCGACGACGTCCGGCGTACCGCCCAGCAGGTAGACGGACAGACGTTCCCGGTCGGCCAACTCCAGGAGCCGGACGAACAGATCGATCCCGGCGATGCGCTCCGGCAGCGGCCGGCCCAGCAGCCGGCTGGCCCACACGACGGCCTGACCGTCGGCCACGATCACATCACAGGACCTGACGGCCTCGCGCAGGGCCGGGTCCCGCTGCGCGTTGACGACCTTGGCGGCGTTCAGGACGCCGATCTGCAGCGTCCGGCCGCCCGCGATCGTCTCCTCGCACAGGTCGACGACGTCGCCCATCGTGGCGGCCAGCATCGGATAACCAAGTACTTCCCGCACGTCACTCACGGCGGTCCCCCTCAACATCACGGTGAACATCGGACGCGTAGAGGAGCCAGCCCAGTTCGTAGGGTCGGCACTCGTAGTCCACGCGCCCAGGTGGCAAGATCCGGTCCAGAAAAGGCACCTCCATGCCCGGACGGACCCGGCTGGACAGCGCTCCCACGGCTCGCGCTGCCTTGATCGGTTCCCGGCGGCCCACCTTCCGCCACACGACTCCGAGCGCCGGCGCCACGAGGGGCTCCAGGCACTCGGGATGGGTCCAGAGCCAGTCCATCCCAAGCCGGACGGCCGCTGTGTGGTCGGCGCCCCCGGCCCTGGCCAGCTCGGTCAGAACCATCGGCGCCATCCCGTGCTGATGAACCGAATAGACCGGGTAGCGCTCGACGACGTCGCCGGTCCGGACGTCGTAGTGCCACCACCACTGCCCAGCCGGCCCCTGCAGCTCGACGAGCCGATCCGCCGCCACCCCCGCCGCGGCCAGGATGCCGGCGTTGCCCGCGCGGGCGCCGAAGCGGGTGAGGGCCTGGACCGGGTAGATCTGATCGGCGAAGCTGCCCACGTGCCCGCGCAGGCCGCCGGGTCGCGGCAGCGTGTGCGGGAACGTACCCTGCGGCCCCTGGCGGGCCAGCAGGCGGTCGGCTCCCTCGTGCGCCAGGTCGGACGCCGTTTCGCACTCCGGCATCGCGAGGCCGGCGATGACGGCCCAGGCGCAGTCGACCGTGGCGACTCCGGGGCGACGGACGGCGTCCAGGAGCCCCGCGGCCAGCGCGGTGTCGGTGGCCCCCGCGACCTCGCCCGCCGCCCACAGGGCCAGCGCCACCGCCCCCGGGTCGGCGCTGTCGTGGGCGAGCAGCAGGCAGGACACGGCCAGTGCCGCGGCGTCCGATCCTCCGAGCACCTCGCGCTGGACGTCCACCGGCTGGCGTCCCAGGCCCAGCGCCGCGATGGCCGTGTAGCGCAGGCTGCGCCCCTCTGGCACCAACTGCGGCCCGTGCGGTCCGGGGGCGCCCCGGAGCGTGAACGCCATCCCGCCGTCCGCGAGGCGGGACGCCGCCAGCCCCCGCAGGGCGGTGGCGACCAGGTCCTCGGTCGTGACGGCCCATCCGGTCGTGCCGAGATCCGGGATCACCGCGACACCTCCGCGGGCAGGAGGACGCCGTCCGTGATCCGCCATGACTGCCCGCAGGAACAGGCGAGGTCGTCCGGCAGGCGAAGCCCGCACTCACAGGCCCAGCCGATCACCCGCCCCGGGTTTCCCACGACGAAGGCGTGCGCCGGCACGTCGCGGGTCACGACGGCCCCGGCACCGACGAAGGCGTACTCGCCGACGGTCGTCCGGCAGACGACGACGGCACCCGCCCCGAGCGTGGCACCCCGGCAAACCCGGGTCGCGTCCAGCTCGGCGCCGTGCTTCTTGATGAATGCGCGCGGCACGGAATCGTTGGTGAAGATCACGCCGGGACCGAGGAAGACGTCGTCCTCGATGGTGACGCCCTCGAAGATCATCACCTGGTTCTTGACGGTGACTCTGTCGCCGACGACCGCCCCACCCTCGATGTAGGCGCCGTCGCAGATATTGCAGTCGCTGCCCACGACCGCGGTCGGCAGGACGTGGGCGAAAGCCCAGATCCTGGTACCCGAGCCCACGGACGCGCTCTCGCACAGTCCGCGGGCATGCACAAAAACGCCCTCTGGCATGCCGCCCCCATTCAGCTAGCCAGCCCGCAATCCAGCCGCTGAACGTCGCGCCCCGCCCTCGGCATGGCCCGCGTTCCCGGGCGTCCGGCCCTGGTCCGACCTGACGCCCACGGACGGATTGAGGAATTCCGTGGAGGGCATGACGATATGCCGGGATTCGGCCCTTGCCAAGGGGTCCGCTGCCCCGCCGCGGTGTGATGGACTGGGCCCGTGGACGATGTCGTGGTGATCGGCGGGGGGATCGTCGGGCTGGCCACCGCGCGGGCGTTGCTGCTCGGGCGTCCGGGCCTGCGGGTGACCGTCCTCGAGAAGGGCGACGACGTCGCCACCGCCCAGACCGGGCACAACTCGGGCGTGATCCACGCCGGGCTCTACTACGCGCCGGGGTCGCTGAAGGCGAGGCTCTGCCGAGCCGGCCAGCAGGCGACCAAGGAATTCTGCGACGCCAACGGCGTCCCCTACGCGACGATCGGCAAGCTCGTCGTCGCGACGGACGCCGCCGAGGTCGAACGCATGCACGCGCTCGAGCAGCGCGGCCGGGCCAACGGGCTCGACCTGCAGCGGGTGTCCGGCGCCGAGCTGCGCGAGTGGGAGCCCAACGTCGTCGGGCTCGAGGCGCTGTTCTCGCCCACGACCGGCATCGTCGACTACCGCCTTGTGGCGCGGGCGATGGCGTCCGAGATCGAGGCCGCGGGCGGACGCGTGCTGACGCGGGCCCGGGTGCGCGGCATCACCGAGCGCGCTTCCGATCGCGCGGTGCACGTCGAATCGGACATCGGCCCTCTGTCGGCCCGCGTGCTGGTCGGGTGTGCCGGGCTGCAGGCCGACCGGGTCGCCCGGCTCGGGGGTCTCGACGTCGACTTCCGGATCGTGCCGTTCCGGGGCGAGTACTACCAGCTCCCCGCCACCGCGGGCGCGCTGGTGAGCCGGCTGATCTACCCCGTCCCGGACCCGAGCCTGCCGTTCCTGGGCGTCCATCTGTCGCCCATGATCGACGGACGCGTCACGGTCGGGCCGAACGCGGTGCTGGGGCTCGCCCGTGAGGGGTCGCCGCGGGGGTCGTTCCGGGCGGCCGACGTGGCGAGCTACCTCGCGTTCCCCGGCACCTGGCGCTTCGCCCGCCACCATGCAGGTACCGGCCTCGCCGAGCTGCGCGACTCGGTCTTCCGGGCGGGCTACCTGGAACGCGTCCGCAAGTACTGCCCGTCGATCCGGCTGTCCGACCTGCTGCCCTATCCGGCGGGCATCCGCGCCCAGGCGATCGGACGCGACGGGCAGGCCGTCGAGGACTTCCTGGTGCGCCGCACCGATCGCCAGTTCCACGTGTGCAACGCGCCGTCACCGGCGGCGACCTCCGCCATTCCGATCGGGGAAACCCTCGCCGCGGACGTGCGACCACTCCTGGCGTGACCGGCTGCCACCGGGCGGCCGTGCGCGTGCCCTAGTGTCGCACCGTGACCAACGACATCGCCGACCTGCGGCTGCACGTCCGCTTCGACGAGGGGTCCGGGCCCGTCATCGTCCTGCTGCATGGCATCAACAGCGACGCCGAGTGCTGGCGGACGGTCATCGACACCATCGGTCCCGGCTACCGCGTGATCGCGCCCGACCTGCTCGGCATGGGCCTCTCCCCCAAGCCGGACGATCTCGACTACTCGTCCGACACCCATGCCGCGGTTCTGGCGTCCACGCTCGACGCCCTCGGCATCACCGGGCGGTTCGTCCTGGTCGGCTACTCGATGGGCGGCAACGTGGCGATCAGGTACGCCGCGACGCACCCCGAGCGGCTGCGGCGGCTGTTCCTGCTGTCGGCGCCGTTCTACCTGCCACCTGAGGCCTACTCGCGCGCGAACTTCGGCTGGCAGTACGCCCAGGCACGCTTCTACCAGTGGCTCTGGCGGTTCGTCGGACGCCAGAAGGAGCGCGACACCCTGCTGTACGAGATGGCGTCCGGGCCGCTGCAGGGGGCGATGGGGACGTTCCTGCGCACCGACGACGTGGCCTCGCACTGGGACCGCATGCAGAAGAACCTCGCCAACACGATCTCGTCGGCGACGTTCGTCGACGACCTGCCGAAGCTGACGATGCCGACCGTGTTCGCGCTGGGCATCCGCGACCCGATCGTGCGTCCGGATCAGACGCTCGCCCTGAAGCGCATCAAGCCCTCGCTGGAGATCCGGCGCATCGTCGGCCTCAGCGCCGACCACATGCTCGTGAGCAACGCCCCCGAGACCGTGGCCCGGGAGATCCTGGCCGACGAAGTGCGCGAGTTGCGGGTCCGGTATCGGGGCGGGTCGGGGGCGCCGTTGGTGCTCCTGCCGAGCCTGGGCGAGGACGGCCGCGCCTGGCTCCCGGTCGCCGAGCGGCTGGCGTCCGGGCGTGAGGTCGTCGTGCTCGACCTGCTCGGCTTCGGCGGATCTCCACGGCCGCTGTCGAGCCATTACACGCTGGAGGACCACGCCGCCGCCGTCTCCGGCACCCTCTCGGACCTCTTCGCCGACGCCCCCGTCACCCTCGTCGGGCAGGGCTTCGGTGCGACCGTCGCCCTGGCCTGCGCGGCATCCAGCCCAGGACGCGTCCGCGAGGTCGTCGCCTTCGCGCCCGCGCTGCCCGACCCGGACGCCGATGGCGCGAGCCGGGTCTCCGATCCGGCGGTCGCCCGCCTCCTGGCAACGCGCGACGCCTACGCCGAACTCGCCCGCAACGAGCGCGCCCAGCGGCTGGCCGGCGATCGGCTGGAGGCCGATGTGGTGCCGGTGCTGCGGTCGATCGACGCGGTCCTGGCGACGGACTCCGAGTCCCTCGTCGCGCGGCAGCAGGGTCCGGTGCGGTTCGTGCTTCCCGATGGCGAACCGACCACGCCGCGCGGGTGGCTGGTCCGCAGGTGTGCCGCGGAGCCCAGGCTCGACGCCGTGCCCGTCGAGGGTGGAGAGCAGTGGGCCTATCGCCACGCCGACGCCGCGGTCGCCCTGATCACCGGCGTCCTTTCGCCGAAGCGGGACGCCGAGGGCGCGAGTCCGGCGTCCGGTGTCGAACCGATCTCGAGCGGGACGGAACTCGCGGCGTCCGATGTCGAACTGAACTCGGGTGAGAGCGGGCTGGAGCGGCTGGCCGACCGGCTGCTCGGGCGGGCGAACGCGCAGCTGGTGCGGCACGGGGCGATGTCGCTGATCGGTGGGCTGCTGCTTCTGCTGCTGCCGATCCGGATCCCGATTCAGGTGGTGGCTTGGGGTTTTGCGGTGTGGCTGCTGGTGGAGGCGATCCAGACGATCGCCGGCGCGGTGGGGCTGCGGCGCAAGGGACAGGGGTGGATCGCGTGGCTGCTGATCGGCGCGGTGAGCCTGGCGTTCGCCGTGCTGGTCGCGATGACGGACGCCCTCGCGCTCGGCATTCTCGTCTTGGCGATCGCCGGCTGGGCGCTGGTGCGCGGGGCGTCCGCGCTGTTCGCCGCCTGGAAGGCGCCGGAGGTGCCAGGACGCCGCGGGCTCCTGGTCGCCGAGGGGGTCCTGGCCGTGGTGGTCGGGATCCTGCTGCTGACCGTGCCCGAGTTCGGCGGACGCCTGCTGCGGTACGTCCTGGGGGCGTACCTGACGGCGTCCGGGGTGACGGCGCTTCTCGTCGCCTACGGGGCGCATCGGCGGACGGTCCGGCGGGTGCGCGAGTACCTGGGCGGGAAGGCCGGCTGAGCCCCTGGCTCATGGGCAGCTGACGTCGCGGCGAGCTCGGCCAGCTGACGAACCACCCGGCCAGGGGGAACATCTGGGGCGCCCCGGGCGGCAGACTGCTGCCATGCCCACTGCCCCTGACGCGACCGCAGCCCTCGACGCCGAACGGGCCGCGCTGCGGGTGTCGCTCGTGGTGACGACCGCGCTGGCCGTGCTCGCGGTGGTCTGGGGATGGGTCGCGGGGTCGCAGGTGATCCTGCTCGACGGGGCGTACGCGACGATCGGGATGGTGCTGACCTGGCTGTCGCTGGGGGCGTCCAGGATGGCGGCCGTGCCGCCGACCGCGCGCTACCCCTACGGCCGCGAGGCCCTGGTGCCCCTGGCGATCGCGCTGCAGGGGTTCGCGCTCTTCGGCACGCTGCTGTACGCCGCCGTCGAGGCGGTGCGGGTGATCCTGGGGGGCGGGTCCGAGGTGGCGGCCGGGTCGCTGCTGGCCTACGGCGCCGTGACGGCTCTCGTGTGCGCGGGTGTCTGGCGGTACCTGAGCCGGGCCGACAAGAACTCCGATCTGCTGCAGGCCGAGGCGCGGCAGTGGGTGGCGTCCGGGGTGTTCAGCCTGGTCGTCGTGGCCGGCGCGGGGTTGGCGCTGGCGCTGCGGGCGCTCGGGTTCGCCACCGTCGAGCCGTTCGTCGACTCGGCCCTGGTGCTGCTGGGCTGCGTCCTGCTGGTGCCGCAGCCGGTGGCCCTGGTGCGTTCTTCGTTGCGGGAACTGATGGAGGGAGCGCCGCGGCCCGAGGTCCAGGACGCCGTGCACGAGACTCTGACCAGCGTCGGTGGACGCCACGGGCTCGCGAGTCCTGTGGTCCGGATGACCAAGGTGGGCCGGAAGCTGTACGTGGACGTGGTGTACCTCGTGCCCGCCGGCGACTGGACGGTCGACCGCCAGGACGCCGTCCGCCGCGACCTGACCGACGCCCTCGACGGCCTGCCCTACGAGCCCTGGCTGTCGGTCGAGCTGACCACGGACGCCGCCCGACTGGCCTGACTCGGGGGGATCAGCCGAGAACGTCACACGATCGGTGTCTCGCTGCAGTCCTGGCTGGAGGATCGGCGCGATCGTGTGACGGATTCGGCGTTCGCCCACCGCGAAGGCGGCGCCGCCGTGAACAACCGGCCCGGCGACGGACTCCCCTCAGCGCGTGATGGAGCCATAATGGCTCCATGCCGAACATCCAGATCAAGGACGTGCCGGAGGACACGCACGCGGTCCTGCGTCAACGTGCCAGCGCCGCGCATCAGTCGCTGCAGGAGTACCTGCGCTCGAAACTGATCGCCGAGGCGTCCCGGCCGACGCTGGACGAGGTGCTGGACCGAGCGGGCGGGCACACCGGCGGCTCGTTGACGCTGGCGGACGCCCTCAGCGCTCTTCGGTTCGAACGTGCTCGTCATTGACGCGGGCGTCCTTGCCGTCGCGCTGGTCGACGACGGCCCGGACGGAGGTGCGGTCCGGGCTCGTCTTCGGGGAGAGGAACTCGCGGCCCCGGCGCTGATCAACCTCGAGGTGGCCTCGGTGTGGCGCGGGCTGGTCCGCGGGGGTCACCTCGACGCTCGACGCGCAGCACTCGCCTTGACCGACCTGGCGGACCTGCCGATCCAGCGCGTGGCACACACGCCGCTGCTCGTGCGGTGCTGGGAATTGCGCGAGAACCTCACGATCTACGACGCCGCCTATGTCGCGCTCGCCGAGGCCCTCGGCGCCGCACTGGTCACGGGTGACCGTCGGCTGGCCAAAGCCCCGGGACCGCGCTGCGCGATCGAGGTCCTGAAGGTGCACTCGTAGCACCGGGCCTGCGCCACGGGAAGCCAACCCGTGCCCTCCGGGACGTTCGCCCCTTTGCGGGCACTTCGCCCCGCGGATCCGGGGGGCGAACTCGACGGAAGGGGGCGAACTGCTTTGAAGGGGGCGCGTCCGCAACACCACCTACTGGGACGCCAAGAACGTCCACCTCGACAAGATCAACGTGAAGGTCATCAAGGAGACCAACACCGCGATCAGCCTCTACAAGGCCGGCCAGGTCGACCAGGTCGTCATCTCGGGGCCGCAGGTGCAGGCGAACCAGTCCGATCCGGGGTTCGTGAACTACCCGACTGCCACCTCGGCGTTCCTCGGCTACAACCAGACCAAGCCGGCCTTCCAGAACGCCAAGGTGCGCCAGGCGATCTCGCTGGTCATCGACCGCGCGGCCCTCGCGGCCAACGTGCTGGCTGACGGCTCGACCGCCTCCACCGGACTCATCCCGCCCGGCCTGACCACCAACGCCACCTCCGGCGAGGACTTCGCCAAGGCGGCCGGCAACGGCCTGTCCACCGACGTCGCCAAGGCCAAGACCCTGTGGGCCGAGGCCAAGGCCGAGCTGGGCATCTCGCAGCTGACGATCAGCCTGCAGACGTTCGACTCCGACCGGGTGAAGTCGGTCTCCGAGTACCTGCAGGGCGCGATCCAGCAGAACCTCGGGGGCGCCACGGTGACGATCGGCCTCAACCCGGTCGCCAACTTCCTGCAGAAGGTCAAGGGCGGCGACTTCGACATCTACCTCGTCACCTGGGCCGCCGACTACCCGGACCCGTCCGCGCAGCTCGGCCTCTTCAAGTCGACGGCCGGCAGCAACTGGGGCAAGTACAACAGCCCCGCGTTCGACGCCGCCCTGAACGCCGCGCAGACCACCCACGCCACCGACCCGGACGCCCGCTGGAAGGACCTCCTCGAGGCCCAGCGCATCCTGCTGGCCGATCAGGGCGGCACGCCGGTCTTCTTCCAGCGCCAGACCCTGCTCCGGACGCCGTCGCTCAAGGGCGTGACCTTCCACACCTCGGGCCCGGCCTTCACCTACAAGTCGGCCCGCTTCGAGGGCTAACGTGCGGGTCGGCGCTGGGCTTCACGAGAGCCCGGCGCTGACCAC